>NZ_CP136051.1:4147000-4466000 GCF_032999765.1 Imperialibacter roseus
GCTAACCGGTGAGCTCGATTTTGTGCACTATGTAGCGAAGGGGCTTAAGAAAGACGGAGCGACTATCTGGGTGGAAATTCATGGCTCAAAAATTGACCTCCAGGGTAAGGACGTAATCACGGGCACTGTGCTGGATATTACGGATCGGATTAATTCCGAACAGGCAATGAAAGAGCTTCTTGAAACAACGACTAGCCAAAACATACGGTTGAAGGATTTCTCCTTCATCACGTCTCACAATATCCGGTCGTCGGTATCGAACATTCTGGGATTGACAGAACTGCTCATTCAGGATCCTACAAATACCGAGTACCTGCGCATGCTGCGCACCAGCACTGAAAAAATGGATACAACCATAAGGAATATCAATGAGTTGATTCACTTTGAAAATGGCCTGGGAGAACAAGAACAGATAAATTACAATGTAGTCCAGTCGATCAACAACGTTCTGGCACAGAACAACCAGGTAATTAAAGAAGGGGGGCTTGATGTCAGAACTGAAGTGGAGAACGAATTAAGCATCAGGTGCATTCCTGCCTACCTGGACAGTATATTGCAGAACCTTGTAACAAACGCTATCAAATACGGCACCACTAAAGATTCCAATATCATTGAAATCAAGGGGAGAAAAACAGAGAATAAAATAGTGCTGGAAATAAAAGATTACGGAAGGGGGATAGATTTAGAAAAATTTAAAGATAAATTATTTAAAATTGGGGGTCGGTTCCATTCTTCAAGCGAGGGCCAGGGCCTGGGTCTCTACATGTCAAAGAGACAAATAGAGGCAATGGGTGGAGATATAGAGGTGGAGAGCCAGCCCGGCAAAGGCACAACTTTTAAAGTCAATTTCAATGCAAAAGGGCCGGAGAATTTTTTTGATAGATGATGACGAGATATTTTTGATGATCTCCACAGTGAATCTGAAGACTGTTTGCAGCGATGTGGAGATCCTTACGGCAACCAATGGGCAGGAGGGCCTGTTGCAACTCAACAGTGCCCAACCAAATGTGATTCTTCTGGACGTGAATATGCCAGTTATGGGGGGCTGGGAGTTTTTAGAAAAACTCTCTGACGTCGGCATTGGAGTAAACTTGGACTTCCCGATTTACATTACCACCTCATCAGTGGACCCGGAGGATAAGCGAAGGGCCCAGCTCCATCCACTCGTTAAAGGTTTCATTGAAAAACCACTCACGGCTGAGAAAATAAGAGAGATGGAAATATGCTAGCAATTCGCTAAAGCCAGCATATTTCAATTTCAGCTATTCCACCCTCAGGCTTTCAACAGGGTTGATGCGTGACGCACGCAAAGTATGATAGACAATGACCAACGCAGCCACTAAAAGTGCGGTCATTCCACTAACAACGAAAAGCCCAACGCCAATTTCGGTGCGATAAGCAAAGTTTGCCAGCCACTTGCTAATCAGCCAAAGGGTGAGCGGCACCGACAACACAATAGCGACTAGCAGCTGAGAAATAAAGCTTTTAGAAAGTAATGCAAAAATTGTAATTGGAGTAGCACCCATCACTTTCCGAATGCCAATTTCTTTGATGCGGCTGTTCACAACCAGTACCATAAGGCCAAGCAGGCCTAAAATTGCAATGACTATCGAGAGGATTGTTGCTACGGTAATCAGCTTGTTTAGCCTTGCTTCATTTTCATACTGCTGTTGTATTTTTTCATCAACGAAGCTGAAATCCAGAGCCTCATTTGGGAAAATTGCCTCCCACTCCTTACCAAGAATATCCTGCACCTCCGCCAGGTTCGATCCAGTGTAAGTAAACACGAGCTTGGGAACCGGCGAATCTTCCACATTGAAGTCGGAGATTCCCTGCAAAATTGGCATAGCGTTTTCGGCTATCACGAGTGGCTCCACCTGGGAATGAAGGGAAGTGAAGTTGAAATTATCAGTCACACCAATGATCCGGTGTTCACCAAACTCTTTACCTGGCAGTTTGTCGCCAATCGGATTTTCGAGCCCAAAGTAGTCGGCCGCCGCTTGATTAATGATAATTGACTGGCGCTCATCGAGGCCATTTCCCTCTTCAAAATCCCTGCCCTCCTTGACTTTTATCCCAAATGACTTCAGGTAATTGGCGTCAACATTCAGGAAGGCAAAGCGTCTGAACACATTCTTGTCGTCGGTGTAAGCAAGCTGCGTCCATCCATTCGAGCCAAACATGTGGGTGGCCATGCCAATATCGGTAACATCGGGGTGTTTTTGCAATGCCGCCTTCAGCAGTTTGCCATTTTCCATGCCCGAAGCTATCACCTGAGTAAGGCGCTGCGCAGCCGGATCCGGCTGAAGCCTAACAGAAACAACAGATTTGTAAGTGAATCCCAGGTCTTTCTCTTGCATGAAGCTTACCTGCTTTCTCATGATCAGTGTGGTGCTGATGAGAAAAACAGTAACGAGAAATTGAAACACCAGCATGCCCTTTCGGGCCACGTGCCTTCCACCGCCCTGGCTTCCTCCCCTCAAAATGGATACGATGCGAAAACCCGACAGCACAAAGGCCGGGTAAATTCCGGCAGCGACACCTATGGCCAGCCCAACACCCAGGTAAGCGAGCAGATGCCACCACTTGAACGTGAAAAATATTTGGGTTCCCGTTAAGGCGTTAAATGTTGGAACAAGCAGGATTGTGAGAACCGTGCCGACAGTCATGGCAATTAACGCCAGTAAAAGGCTTTCGCTCAGGTATTGCACCACCAGCGTGCTTTGTCCGGCACCCAGCACTTTTCGCATGCCCACCTCACGGGCTCTGCGCAGAGACTGCCCAATTGAAAGCGTTGCATAGTTAATGCAAGCTATAATGAGCACCAGCAAACCGATGGCACCAAGTATGTACACATATTGAGGGTTGCTTACCGGTGCATAGCCAGCCGGTACATCGGGATTGAGGTGGATGTCAGTGAGCGGCTGCAAGCCAATATTGTACTGGCCTCGTTCTACCTCTTCGCTGAGGTACCCCATCACCACATCCTGCATTTTTGCATCAACGCTTTCTACACTGGCGCCCTCTTTCAACAAAACGTAGTTCTCAGGGATAATGCTGAACCAGGCGTTCATAGACCCTTGTCCATACAGTTGTCTATTATTTTCAGTGGAAATTGCAATATCAAACTGGATGCTGGATTCATGCGGGATATCTGCCATGATAGCTGAGACAGTAAAATCTTCAATGCTCTCACCAATTTGAAGACTCATGGTCTTGCCCATTGCTTCCTCATCGCCAAAGTACTTCCTTGCATAGCTTTCAGAGACGATAATACTCCTGAGCCCGGGGAATGGAGCTTCTTTATTCCCTTTCATTATTTCGAAATCAAATACTTGAAAAAAATTCGGGCTGAGCACGGCTATTCGTTCATCGAGACGACCTTCACCTCTGCCTACAAGGTGGTTTTCAATCACCAACTGAGCCGCACTTTCGACTTCAGGAAAGTTTTGTTCAAATAAGTCTCTGAACCTAAGAGGAGTAATTGAGTTGAAAAAGATTTTACCCTCACCATAGTCTTCCTTGAGCCAGCTGCGATAAATTCTGTCTTTTTTGCTATGAAACTGGTCGAAGCTTAGCTCCTGCTTCACATAGAGCCCCATCAGCAGAAAGCAGGCAATGCCAATGGTCAGGCCTACCAGGTTGATAGCTGTGTTGACTTTGTCTCTGGCCAGCACCCTAAAAGCAATTTTGAAATTGTTGGCGGTCATCATAAATATTGAGTTTTTGAGTCTTTTCGATTTTCCTATAGCCGAAATTCTGAGCGACCGAATCACGAGCCATACGTACGTCAAATCAGCGGCTCTCTTTCCGTTCTCAGTCCGGCGTTTTTGATAAACTTCATACAGGTCGCCCTGCAGGTCTTCCAGAAGGTCGGGGTGGCAATACCACTCCAGAAACCGATCGGCCCACCTCGGAGGATTGGAACTCATGAGCCCAGAATTGTTAGCAACTTTTTATAAAGGCCCATTCTTACCAGCATCGTTTCATCGATCACTTTGCGGCCGGCTACTGTTAGCGTAAAAAAGCGTTTTCTTCTTCCTCCCCTGTCGGCAGTGGCGCCGCCCATCGACGATGTGACAAATCCCTTGGCCTCCAACCGTCGGAGCACTGAGTGTATGGCAGTAACATCGGGCTTTCTACCAGCTTGCTCGGCAATTTCCTCAAGGATAGTTACAGCGTAGGCTTGCCCTGCCAATGAGCCCACGGTCAAAAGCACAAGCTCCTCAAGTTCGCCCAATGATTCTCTTTTCATGACTGCACAATTTATTTATTGTACAAAGATACAAATTAATAATTTAATTATTTTTTGTACAACAAATTAACGTTTGTTAACACCTGGCATGCGATGAAATCACCAAACGAGTCAGGAAATCACTGATGCCCCACCTTGTATTGAAATGTCGTAGAAGGAAGGTGCTGTATGGAATTGTTTGGTAAATGAGAGGTCTATGTGGCGTTTGAACTCCTCCTCAAACTCCTTTTTCACGATGTTGATGGTGCATCCACCAAATCCCCCTCCCATCATTCTGGCACCCAGTATCTCTTCGGGAAACCTGCCCGCTTCAGCGGCTAAAAAATCTAGTTCCCGGCAACTCACCTCGTAGTCGGACGAAAGCCCACGGTGCGTATCATTCATTTTTTTTCCGAACGCCCGCAAATCGCCCTTTTTTAAATCAAGGGCAGCAGCCTGCGTACGTTGTATTTCCCCCGTCACAAACCTGCACCTGCGGAAGACATTCTCAGGAAGCTCGTCAGCCAGTTCTTCTACTTCAAACGAATTAAAGTCTCTAAGGGAGTTTGCCTCAGGTTTATGCTTTTTAAGAACCGTAACTCCCAACTCACACTCAAGTCGCCTCGTATTGTACTCAGAGCTGGCCAGAGAGTGCTTCACCCGTGTGTCGATAAGTAAAAGGCTGTGATCCTCAAGCTGCAGCGGATAATAGTCGAAGGTTAAGTCCCGGCAGTCGAGCAACATGGCATGGTCTTTCTTTCCCATTTTGCTGGCGAACATGTCCATGATGCCACATTTAACCCCGACATATTCGTGTTCAGCCTTTTGAGCTATCTGAATAATGTCCCAGGGCTCAACAGACAGCCCAAACAATTGCGTCAGGGCCGTTCCAAAACCAACCTCAAGGGCCGCTGATGAAGACAGGCCAGCTCCATTCGGAATGTCGCCGCCAAACACGCAGTTAACCGCCGGCACATCGAAACCTCGCTGCTGCAACCCAGCCACCACGCCGCTAAAAAAGTTAGTCCACGCCGGATTGGACTTTGGCACCAGCTTCTTGTGGTTCACCAGCGCTCCCTTGTTAATATTCAAAGCGAAAAGGGAAGTTTCGGGCCGGGTTGAAGGCGACATAGCAAAAATAATCTCCCTGTTGATTGCAGCAGGAAACACAAAGCCATTATTGTAGTCGGTGTGCTCGCCGATCAGGTTGATCCGGCCAGGTGCCCGTACAAGAATGGCTGGACTTGAGCCGTAAAGCTCTGTGAATGTTCTTGATATTAATGCTTTGTAATCAAGTTCCTCAAACATTACCGTCGTTTAGATTTAATCAACCGGAACCAACATTGCCCCGATAGTGCTTCTTCTTTAAAAGTGTTCAAATATACAAGCAGTTTATTATTTCGAATACACGACAGTTGAAATTGAAGTTTTGGAGAATACCATTGCCCCCATTATTTATTAATAACGAGCGCCCAGGAGCTATTGTCAACTATTTTACGTACCTTTGCGCCAGGTTCTCAGTTGACAGGCCAATTATTTCACATACTCAGCCTGCCGCACGCTTCAAGTCGATGTCTGCCATTCAACCAAGGATCTTTTAAGGACAGACTGCTGATTGTGACCCTTCCCGGCTCGTTATCAGCCATATTTAAACAAAAAACATTAATGACATTTGAAAATCTAGGGCTTGTTGAGCCCATTCAGAAAGCCCTGAAGGCTGAAGGCTATGTTACGCCTACGCCTATTCAGGCCCAAGCCATCCCACATCTTCTTGAAGGCAGAGACTTACTGGGCTGCGCACAAACAGGCACAGGAAAAACCGCTGCCTTTGCTATTCCTATTTTACAGAACATTTACACTGCGAGAACCGAACAAAGAGGTATCAAAGCGCTTATTCTTACTCCAACGAGGGAATTGGCGATACAGATTGACGAAAGCTTTGCCGCCTATGGCAAGTATACCAGAATCAGCCATACAGTAATATTTGGTGGCGTGTCGCAAAATGCACAAACCAATGCCCTCCGCAGGGGTGTCGACGTTCTTATTGCTACTCCGGGTCGTTTACTTGACCTGATGAACCAGGGTTTTGTTCGCCTCGACAGCATCCAGTTTTTCGTATTGGACGAAGCGGACCGCATGCTCGACATGGGATTTGTGCACGACGTAAAGAAAGTGATCGCCAAAATCCCTGCTAAAAGACAAACGCTTTTCTTCTCGGCCACTATGCCGCCCGAAATTGTAAAGCTGTCAGACAGCCTTCTTACAAATCCGGTAAAAGTAGAGGTTACGCCTGTGTCTTCAACAGCCGAAAAAATAGAGCAGTCGCTCTTCTATGTAGAAAAAAGAGATAAGAAGCACTTGCTGAACCATATCCTGGAAAATAAGAGCATTGAAACAGCGCTGGTTTTCACTAGAACAAAACACGGTGCCGACAGGGTAGTGAAAGACCTTAACAAAGAAGGAATTACTGCCGAAGCCATCCACGGCAACAAGTCGCAGAACGCACGTCAGCGTGCCCTCACCAACTTCAAAACCCGTAAAACAAGGGTGTTGGTGGCTACCGACATTGCCGCCAGAGGTATCGATATCGATGAGCTGACCCACGTATTCAACTACGAGCTACCTAATATTCCAGAGACCTACGTGCACAGAATCGGAAGAACAGGACGTGCAGGAGCAGACGGAAAAGCAATTTCCTTTTGCGAGAGAGAAGAAAGGCCTTATTTGAAGGACATCCAAAAGCTGATAGGAAAGACCATTCCGGTAATTGACGAGCACCCATTTGTGAATGCAACGCCTGTACCTACGTCCAGCGAAGTCTATTCGTCAAGACCCAAGTCTGGTTCCAGCGGCAACTCGGCGTCGTTCAAAAAGAAGTGGAACAACAACGGAAGGCCAAACAATAACGGAAACAGGTCTTCGGACAGGCCGCAGCGGGATTCTTCTCAATCAACTGCGATGCCTTCACGGTTTTCGAGGTATTAAGAATTGATAGAATGTATGTTAAAAAAGGGCTTCGGCCCTTTTTTCATGTCTATACTTATCGGGAATGGAGTCAATCAAACGGATCAAGCGGAAAATCTGCGGAGTAAGACTCTGAAATAACGTTGTACCAATTGGCGAACGATAGACAATAAAGAAGCAAAACTGGTTCAATGCGTCTCGCCCGGCCGGGTTAGGCTTGGACCTTTTGCTTCTTTATGTAATGAGAAGATACTCTTGAAAAAAACCAATCCCCAGAAATATTGTTTGATCCAATCAAACCGTTGTAAGTGAAAGAAAGCACAAAAAAACTAGCCGCCCTTTGAAAGAGCGGCTAGCCAGATTGATAAGCGGATTAATGAATGTATTCAGTATAATTTACAGTCTGCTTTGTGCTTAAAAATCGAATTTTTGGTCTTTAACTACAGTGTTATTGTAAGATACAGTGAAACGAACACCCGCTCCTTTGATTTGGCTTAGGTCATAGACTCTGGTGAAGAAATCAGCTGACTTCACTTCCTCAGTGAACAAAAGTTCATCCTGACCACCGTAGATAGCTACTGAAAGTGGTGAGCTTACAGATGCACTTGATCTAAGCACCATTTTCTTTGTGTTCGCATTTGAGCTAAGCGCCACTTGCTCAACCAGTTTATCAACTTCAGAAACGTGATGAACAGTCTGGGCTACCTTTTCTCCTTTTGAAACTACTTCAAAAGTGTAATATCCTGACGGAACGTTTGAAAGATCGAAGTTTTGTGCGAAACCTTCGACTACTCTAACAGATCCTTTGTGAACAGAGACGCCTTTTTCATCCAAAACGTTAACCGTTACATTCTGCTTGCCTTCACTCTTATATATAAGTTTGTAAGAGTCGTTCTTATTGAAAGAAACCACCTTCACAGCAGATGAAGCCTTAAGTGAGTCTCCTCCGGCAAATGCAACACTAGAAGTACCCATAGCTACTAGGAGTACAGCAATAAAGTTCTTTGTCTTTTTCATAACTTTTCGTTTTTGAGCTTATCAATTATATATCAAAAGACGTAATAATTATGATTTTGTTCAAATAACAGGCATTAATTTTAAATGAATATATAGTTAATATATAAAAATTTACGAATTCATTAAAATATCACTTTTTCGTAACCGTTTGCGCTGGCAGTTACACCAATGCAAACGTCTGATTTTTATAATTTTTACATAAAATATTTTTCTCCATGTTGTTTATTCTGATTTATTTCAAATAATAGCCTAACAACAGAATATTATTCTGAATTAAACGCTTCGAAACTGATTGCATAAATCCCGGAATCGCTTGCGGTGGGAATTTCGTTCTGACAAGGCGAAACCAAAAGATCGGAACAAAAGAAATGGAGGAACGAATTGACAGGACAGATTACCTATCTATAGTCCTCACTTTTCTCCTTTGGGTGAGTAAAAATCGTAGATGGCTCAATTTTGAAAGCTAAATCTTTGCCTGTTATCGGGTGTTTTATGTAAAGCTGGGTGGCCATTAATCGAATCTGCCTTTTGAAAGCATTACTCGCCCCATATTTGTAGTCGCCTACTATAGGGCAGCCAATATGACCGAGGTGTACCCGTATTTGGTTTTTCTTGCCAGTAGCCAACTCTACTTCTACCATGTGGTATCTGCCTATCCTCTCCTTATAAGTATAATAGGTAACCGCTTCCTTGGTATTGGGTCCGGGTGTGGTGGCCACAAACATCTTCAAGCCTCTTTCCTCAAGCAACGTGCTAATGGTGCCTTTTTTGGGGTTGGGCTCCTTTTCGGTAATGGCTATGTACTTTTTAGAAAACTGATGCCAGTTAGCTTTCAATTTTTCCTGTATCTCTTCGCTTTTTGCAAAAACAACCAGGCCGCTTACTTCTTTATCGAGCCTGTGCACAGGAAAGGCGCTCTGCGCACCTTTGGTAGCATCCTTTACATAGTCGTCTACCAGCTTGTGCATAGTAGGCCGCCGTGTGATGCCTTCGCCAGCTGTGATGAGGCCCACTGGCTTGTCGCAAACAATAATATACTGATCCTGCCAAATAACACGAAACGGTGCCTTCACATTAAGAGAGGGCTTCTCCTGCTTTTCAATATTAACGAGCTGGCCGGTCTTGACAGGCGTGTCAGCCATTCGAACCTGCTCCCCGTCGAGCGTCACATTGGCAAACTTGAGCATTTTGCGCAGCTTGGTTGTGGAAGTGCCTGCGTAGGCGTCGCCCAATATCTCCAGGATGGTGCCGTCTCTTTTCGCTAAATGCTTCATAATTATCGTGTAAATCTTAAAAACGTTCCCAGAGGCAGCCTTTGCCCTGACGTAGACGGCAGGTAGAACTCTCCGAACTGCATATTGTCAGGCTGAAAGAATGATTCAACCAGGTTGGCCGAAACCAATGCCGAAAGCCCCATGCTATACATATTAAGGACAAGAAACGCTTGTCGGGGTGCCAGCAGTTGACTACACAGCTCCATCAGCTCTGTCAAACTCTCTTCAATCACCCATTTCTCACCATCGGGGCCCCTGCCATAGGCGGGTGGGTCGAGTATAATGCCATTGTATTGCTTGCCCCGCTTCACTTCCCTTTTCACAAACTTCAGGGCGTCTTCTACTACCCACCTGATATCCTTCAAACCACTGGCTTGCTGGTTATCATTGGACCACGTGATCATGTTCTTTACAGCATCCACGTGTGTTACTTCGCTGCCAGCAGCCCTGGCCGCCAAAGAGGAGCCGCCGGTGTAGGCAAACAGGTTCAGCACCTTTCCCGGCTCAGGCCAGGCCTTCACCGTGTCATAAATAAAGTCCCAGTTCTCGGCCTGCTCGGGAAAAACGCCCACATGCCCGAAAGACGTGAATTGCAGCGACATGGTGAGCTGCATGTCTTTGTACCGGTACTTTAAAGGCCAACGATGATTGAGTTTCTGTGAATAAGTCCAGCCTTCATCTTCTCTGCTGCTCTTCCTCGCCTTCGCTGAGTCACGCACAAATACCGCAGATGCCTGCTTTTTCCATTCGTCGTCCGACAGTTTCTTTTTCCAAATAGCCTGAGGCTCGGGCCGGATGAGCGTATACTTTCCAAACCGCTCCAGCTTCTGAAAGTCGCCAGAATCGATCAGTTCATAGTCTTGCCAATGTCGGGGAAAAAGAAGCTGCATAGGTAGCATCGGGAAGTAAGGTGCAAAAGTAACGGAATTGTTGGAATTGGACGCCTTCTCGTTTCACATTCAGGGCAAACGCATTTAAAACCATTTGGCTTCGAAATTCTTCTTTTTACCCTAGCCCTAAGCCGGGCACCCCTAAAGGGGAAGACGAATTTCAAAGCTGTTACGGCCGGTCAGGCTCACCCTTAAGGGTCGCCGACGTGGAACGGGGTAAAAAAACAGCTTTGAAAAAAATTTGACTCCTTTTTGTTTTAAATGCGTTTGCCCAGTTTCACATTACGCAATGCAGCCCACCTGGCGATTTAGTTGTGGCCATGAGATGATCTTTGCACAATACCCTGTACTTTTGCTTTCCATGATTCTTGAAATATCAAGTCCACAGAACCAACGCATTAAAAACCTGATCGCCCTTCAGAAGCCCAGGGAGCGCAAAGAGCAGCAGGCGTTTGTTATTGAAGGAGTCCGTGAGATCTCGCTCGCCCAGCAAAGTGGCTACGAACTTCAGGAGATCTACCTCAACCCGAACCTGTACCAGGCAGACCTCCACTACCCTATCTCCTTCGAGCATTCTACTACCTACCACCTGAGCAACGCTGTTTTCTCAAAAGTTGCCTACAGAGAAAGTACGGGTGGAGTAATCGCCATCGCTGCCACCAGGTCACTAACCCTGGCCCAATTGCCCAAAGTTGCCAACCCACTTTATCTGGTACTGGAAAATGTGGAAAAGCCTGGCAACATTGGAGCGATGCTTCGGACGGCGGATGCCGCCGGGCTTAGCGGAGTAATCGTGTGCGACCCCAACACCGATTTTTTCAACCCCAATGTGGTCAGGTCAAGCGTAGGTTGTCTTTTCACCGTGCCGGTTGCATCGGCAAGCAATCAGGATGCAAAAGATTGGTTTGCAAGCCACGGCATCACCACCTATGCGGCAGCTTTGACCGACAAAGCCATGCCCTATCACACCTTTGACTACAAGACGCCTTCGGCCTTGCTGCTGGGGACGGAAGCTACCGGCCTCTCCGATTTTTGGCTAAGGGAAGCTAATCAGCAGGTGATCATCCCCATGAAGGGTAAAATCGACTCTATGAACGTTTCGAATGCGGCCGCCATTCTCATCTACGAAGCGCTTCGTCAACGTGATTTTGGCTAAGTACTGCTAAGCAGCCCTGCCTTCAGACCGGGTTTTTGGAACCAATCATTCCCACTGATCAATAAAAAAATCAAGGCCGTGAAAAAAGTCCCCATCAAAGCACCAGCATACACGTCCATAAAGAAATGCTGGGAGAGGTATACACGGGAAGTGCCCACCAAAAAGGCATAGCCAAATGCCGCCCAAGCCATCCATCGGCTCTTGGGAAAGGCCAGGACAAGAAACGTAGCAATTGAAAAAGCAGTGACGGTATGACCGGAGGGAAACGAAAATTTACTGTGAATATCCACTCCTTCTATAAATTGCAACTCACCTGACTTGAAAAAGACTTTGGGCCGCATCATCTCTGGAAAAAATACTCTTTTGCTCAACTGCGATACAACTAGCTGCATGATGGAAACAACCGACAAAACAATGCTGAGCCGGTAGCTAAAAAGAAGAAAGGCAATGAGCACTATCAAATTAACAAGACCATCGCCCAGGTGAGTAAAGTACTTGAAAAAGTAGTCTCCCAGCGTGTTGTGGCTTTGATTAAGCAGAAGAACAATGCCGCCCTTCGGAATTAAAATTAACGTAACAAGCCCTCCGACTGAAAAAAAGGTCATCAAAAAGGCATATATCTTTACTGCTGGGTGTTGTTTTATCTTGGCTGACATTATCAAATTCGCCTGAAGAAAACCGGTGCGCCTCCAAATTTGAAATCAATCAATAAAAGTAACAATGCTTACCACCGAATTCTATTACTTTGAATTCTAATTGCGAAGTTCAGATGAAATGAAAAATAGCCTGCTTTTGTGTATCGTCCTTTTAGCTAGCTCCTATGAAGCCTGGTCTCAAAATGCTGAAAGGCTTAATGAAAAACTAGAGGATTGGTACTTTGGAACTATCGTAATGGCCTCCGGAGACGTGATCGAATGCGACTTTGCATATAACCCGCTTACGATAGAAGGCCTGCTGCAATTCAGCTACGAAGGAGTCAACTACACAGCTGGCCCCAGCAAAGTCTCATCCTTTAGCTTTTATGATGAAGAGCGTAAAGTCTATCGCAAGTTTCAATCCTTCCCCGTTTACAGCGAGATGACAGAGATGACAAATGAAATTTTCATGGAGATACTTCATGAAACGCAATTTATTTCGCTGGTTGGGAGGAAAACAACTGGACTGAAGCCAGGCTACGGCTTCAATGCCAATGCTGTGATAACTCAGAAAAACGTTATCAAGGGTTATGAAAGATACTTCATTGATATGACCACCGCCAGGTTACACGAAATGACCAAAAAAGAGTTTTTCAAACTTACGTCAGATAAAAAACCTGAAATAAAGTCCTTTATGAAAGAAGAACATGTTCAACTGAATGACTCCGCTGATTTCATAAAATTGATGGAATTCTACGCCTCCTTGAAATTATATTGAAAAGACCCGATTTGTGTTGTGTATGATGACACCAGAAACCTTTAGAGTGGAAGCCCATCGCCTCGTCGACTGGATGGCAGATTTTCTCGAAAACATTGAGGAATATCCGGTAAAACCCGCCACAAAGCCTGGCGACATTATCAAACAGTTGCCAACCTCCCCACCTTTACAAGGCGAAAGTTTTGACAGCCTCTTCAAAGATTTTCAGAGCGTCATCATGCCGGGAATTACGCATTGGCAGCACCCCCATTTTCATGCCTACTTTCCAGCCAATGGGAGCTATCCCTCTATTTTGGCAGAAATGCTTACCACCACGCTGGGCGCTCAATGCATGATTTGGGAGACCTCACCAGCAGCCGCAGAGTTGGAGGAGATGGTGATGAACTGGCTCAAGGAAATGATGGCATTGCCCGCAGCATGGCACGGGGTCATTCAGGATACCGCCTCCACGGCAACGCTTGTGGCACTCCTAACAGCCAGGGAAAAACAGAGCGGCTTCCGGGTGAACGACGAAGGCTTCAGCGGCACAGAAAAGTACCGGGTATACTGTTCCAGCGAAACCCACTCCTCTATAGAGAAGGGTGCCAAAGTCGCTGGGATAGGAAAGAAAAATGTGGTAAAGGTGCCTGTAGACGACCTGCAGGCGATGAAGCCCGACGAACTGGAAGCGGCTATAAAAAAGGATATTCAGGCGGGATATACGCCGTTAGCAGTGGTGGCTGCTATAGGTACCACCAGTACAGTCGCCGTCGACCCCTTGAAGGCGATTGGCGCTGTTTGCAGTAAATACAATGTGTGGCTACACGTCGATGCCGCTTATGCAGGCACAGCCCTGCTGCTGCCAGAGTGCCGCTGGATGATGGAAGGTCAGGAGTTGGCCGACAGCTTTGTGTTCAATCCGCACAAATGGATGTTTACGCACTTTGACTGCACGGCTTACTTTGTGAAGGACAAGGAAGCGCTTATTCGCACTTTTGAGATCCTGCCCGAATACCTGAAAACTGCCACCCGTGGACAGGTGAACGACTACAGGGATTGGGGCGTGCAACTGGGTCGCCGGTTCAGGGCTTTGAAACTGTGGTTTGTCATCCGCTCCTTTGGCATCGATGGACTGCAAAAGACCTTAAGAGGACACATGTCCTGCGCTGAAGACTTTGAGTCCAAAGTGGTGAACCACCCCGATTTTGAGCTCATCCTGCCTCGATCATTGAATGTAGTGGTCTTCCGTTTTAAGCCAGTAAATGAAAACAATTTAGAAAAGCTCAATCAGCTAAATGAGCTGCTGATAAAAACCCTGAACACCTCGGGGAAAGTCTTCCTCTCCCACACCAAAGTAAAGGGGGTTTATTGCATCAGAATGGTGCTCGGCAACACCAGGCTGGAGCAAAGGCATGTTGACGAAGTGTGGGCATGGATAACTGATGCCGCCAAGTCACTTTAAACTATTATCTTCGTTGTATGCGCATCATTTTCCTCCTTTTTCTTCTGATGTCTTTCAACAGTGCGGTCGCTCAGGACACGCTAAAGTGGCTGTCGGCTGGGTTCAATACCCAAGCATACAAAGGAGACCTTGGGGACAAATACAGCAAATGGACGGGTGGGCTGTACACGAGCTTGCAATTTAAGACTCAGAAGAAATGGAATGGCAGCGTGAATCTTATCATAGGTAATGTTACCGGACAAGACCTCAATCCGGTTTTCAACGTCAGCCCTGAAAGTGGCAGACAGCCCAATACCTATTTCAGCAATTCCTTTGTAGCAGCTTACTACCAGGTTCACTGGAACGTTTATCTGAGGAGCCGCCTCAGGGTATTCCTGGGCCAGGGAATCGGCTTGATGAGATACAATGCCAAAGACGAGCAGGGGGTTAGCCTGGCCAACCAAACGAACACCCGGGCCGCTAATGAGTCGGCAGGCAATATTGCTTTGCTTCTGCCTACCAGCATCGGAACAGCCTATCGGTTTAAAAACAACTTCGGCGTAAGCTACAAATTCACCCTGCTGAACACAGCCACTGACTACCTGGATAACATTTCACAATTGGGAGGTGTCACGGGTGGCGACAATGTGCTGGCACATCAGGTTTCCTTACTGGTGCCCATTTATTTCTAACTGAAGCCCTCAGCCTTCGATTTCTTCCACCAGCTGCTGATACCAGGCCTCTCCGTATTTGCGGATCAGCGCCTCTTTCAAGAACTTGTAGACAGGCACACCCAGCTCCTTGCCATGGTCACAGGCAGGCGCACATATTTGCCAGCGGTGGTAGTTGAGGGCGTCGTAGTTATCGTATTTCGATATCCTTATTGGGTACAAATGGCAAGAAATAGGTTTTCTCCACTTTGTTTTTCCTGCCAGCCAGGCTTGCTCAATGGCGCATTTTAAAATGCCTCTTTCGTCATAGATAGCAAAGGCGCATTCCTTATTATTGATAGTAGTGGTGGAAAAGTCACCCTCCTCGTCGAGCAGGTAAGCCCCACTTTTCTCAATGGCCTTCACCCCAGCATCGGACATAAAAGGCTTCACTTCATCCAAAATGCTATCAATTTGCTGAAGTTCGTCTTCCTCTAAAGGAGCCCCCAGGTCGCCTTCTACGCAACAAGCGCCTTTGCACTTGGTAAGGTCACAAACAAATAACTGCTCTTTGATGTCGTCAGAGATGACGGCGTTTTCTACCAATATCATGGCACAAAGTTGTGGCTAATTTACAACAAACCAAAAAACCTATTCCTCATACAAAGCAGCAATCTTCGCCAACTCGCCGTCGATAAACTGCCTGTCCAGCAGTTTGCCCCTCACCATCACCCACTGAATCTTGCTCATATTGGCAATGTCATCCAACGGATTCGCCTTCACCAGCACCAGGTCGGCCGAAGCACCTTCACTCACCTCCCCAAACTTTCCTTTTTGATTAAAAAATACCGCACTATTAACCGTTCCTGCTTTCAAAGCTTCGTAAGGAGTCAACCCACAGTCGATCATCGACTTGAGCTCGTGGTGAGCCGAGAACCCGGGCACGTTAAATACCTGCGGCGCATCAGACCCCAGAATAATGGGCACACCAGCCTCGTGCATCTTTTTGATCATTACTTTCCTGATCTCATTAAGTCTGTTGGCATTGGCTTCGCTAAAAGTTGGGCCGCTCAAAAAGCTCTCTTTTGACCTTTTCCAGTTGGCCCTGGTCTGCTTCGACATGTAAATCATTTCCGGTTCCGCCAGCAACACATCAGCCGATTTGGTTGATATCCAGCGGTCAAACAATGACTGAGTAGGCACTATTGCCACCTTGTTGGCCAATGTCTTCTGAATCAGTTCATCCAGAAGGCCCATGTCAGCATAAGGCACCCAGTCGACACCAAAGAACCCATTGCTTTCCGGATCCAACCCCAGCGTGTCGGGCACCAAGCCTTCCACATAGCCGTCGACATGATCCACTGTGCCATACCCTGCCTCCAGCGCATGGCGTATGCCAACAAACACCGATACATGTCCGCTGTAAGTCTGCCCAACCTCTTTGGCTGCCGTCACCATGGAATCAAAAACCGACAGCTTAATGCCAGGGTGCAGCTTCATGAAATCATAGCCCATCTCCTTTTGCTCTTTCACCAGTTTCACTGCCGACGCTCCGGTGGGCACACTATTCCCATTGAAAGAGGGGCCTGAAGTGAAAATCCTGGGCCCGAGTATTTCCCCCGCCATTACCTGCTCCCTGAGCTTCAAATGTTCAGGATGGCCAAGCATGCCCCTAATGGTGGTGACGCCCTGAGAAAGATAAAGGAAGAGCGTTTCAAGCGTTTTATCGGGGCCCGGGCCCGGCGGGGGTATGTGCGCATGCATCTCGGTAAGGCCCGGCACCAGATAGGCTTCTTTCGCATCTATAATAGTGGCCGCCTGGCTAGGCATGAAATGCTTTTCATTCACTATTTTTTGAATCACACCATCTTTCACGTACACAACCTGGCCGGTTACCACCTTATCGGAGGTCATGGTGATCAGGTTAACATTGGTGATAGCATAGTCATAGCCTTCACCAACGTTGGGATCGGTGCCGCAACTGAAAATGAAAAAAACGAACAAGAATAGAAAGATGAATTTCAAAGGTTTCATATAAATGCCTGGTTAGTCCACTGAGTAGGTAGCACAATTTAATGAAACTAATGATTGAAAGTACTGGCTATGGGTTGGAGCCAAAAAAAGCCCTGACCAACGGTCAGAGCTTTATCGCTATGCTTAAGAAAATTTATTCATTTCGAAGCGCATTCACCGGATTGGCCGTAGCTGCCTTTATCACCTGAGAAACAATAGTAACCAGGCCAAGACAACCAACAATGAGCAAAGCCATCACTATGACGCCAAACCCAATCGATACTCTGGTAGCCATCAGGTTCAGCCATAAATCGCTGACCAGCACGGCAATGGGCACAAACACCACCACCGAAATGATAATTACCATGGAAAACTGGCGGGTGAGTGATATGATGAGGTATTGAGTGGTGGCACCAAGCACTTTTTTGATGCCAATCTCCTTCACTTTTGTTTGAAGATGGAAGCTCACCATGCCCAACAACCCAAGGCAGGAAATAAAGATGGCGAAGAGTGAGACAGCAGTTACGATTGACGTGATATCACCGAGAAAGAAGTAAAAATGATCCATTTCCTGATCCAAAAAACTATACTTCAAATCTCTTTTGCTGTCTATCGACTTCCACGCTTCCTGCAAGTCACTTATCACCGATGGCACATTGGCAGAAGTAATTTTAAGGTTAATGTTCTCATAATTATCCGGCATGAACCGCAGAGCCATCGGCTCTATGGATTTCATCAACGGCTCAAAATGGTAGTCTTTCACCACGCCAATTATCTGCAACCGATTTTCTTTATCCAAAATAATCTCCTGTCCGATGGCTTCATGGGGTGTTTCAAAGCCGACCGTTTTTACAGCGGTTTCATTAAGGATGATGAATTTCTCTGTGCCTTCGCCGTCCCCAGGCGCATAGTCTCGTCCTGCCAAAAGCGTAATCCCGAAAGTGGAAATATAATTCTCGTCGACAGAGAAGTGATTGAGCCCGAATCGCTCATCCTCCATATCTCTTTGAAAATCGGCACCATGCGAACGGCCAACGGCAGGGTTGTGGGACGAAAAAGTGTAGGCAGTAACAGCCGGATTCTTACTAAGCTCAGCTGCTACTATCTCCGGTTTGCTGCCCTGCAGCTCCACCACCAGCAGGTTCTCCTCATTGAATCCGTACTCAGAGTTTACCATCAGGCTGGTTTGCTCCCTCATCACAAGGATGGAGATGATCATAAAGATGGATAGGCCAAACTGAACAATCATCAGCACTTTTTTGAAAGAGAAGTTCGACCTGAATCCCCTCTTACCTGCACCTCCCGAAACCCCATGGTAGCCTTTCAATGCCTGAATGGGGCTAAACTTTGAAAGGAAAAGAGCAGGAAAAACACCCGCTATAAGTCCAACAAATACACTAAAGCCAACGAAGTAAGGAAAAGCGCCGTAAGAGAAATCAACACTCAGTTCTGCCAGAGTAAATATCTCCAGTCCATTGAAGGCGGGGATCATCACTTTAAGAATACCCACTGAAAGAATGAGTGACAGCATGGCCATGATGACGGATTCGATGACAAACTGATGAATCACCTGACGCCGGGTGGCGCCCGACACTTTGCGAATACCAATCTCCCGTGCCCGGGTCAGTGATTTTGCCAGCGATAAATTTGTGTAGTTGAACAGGGCAGTTACCATTACCACAAGAGCAAGAAACCCAAAGAACGCCAGCACAATGCTGGGTATGTAAAACCCGAGCTCATTGCCGTACAAATTCCCCATGGCAATTTTTGTTACCGGAGCCACCCCAAATGTGTAGGGTTGTCTGTCTTCAGCCCATTCAATGTTTTCTTCAGCGAGGCTGGCCACGGTTGTCGCTACCTGGTTGGGGTCTACACCAGGGTTTAGCTTAAAATAATTGTAGCCTACCCACAAGTTCTGCCAGTTATCATTCTTTTTATCTTCAAATGGGCCACCCTCAGACATCGAGTTGAGTGTGCTCATTGAAGCAAGCGCATCAAATTTCATGTGCGTTTTTATTCCCTCCATATCAACAACTCCGGTGATTTTGAAGGGACCAACGCCCGTGTAGTCAAGTATCAGTCCGAGATAGGTATCTTTTTCACCAAAAAATTTCTCGGCAGTCTCAGTCGTCAACACCACAGAAAAAGGCTCATTGAGTGCCGTTTCCGTGTTGCCTTCGATCATAGGGAAAGAGAAGACATCAAAAAACTCGTCATCAACAAGAAGACTCTTTAAATCCAGTATCTTTTCGCCCGTTTGCACCTCCCGGCCGAGATCAAATCGCATATTTGTGTATGCCTCAAAATAGGCATACTGATCAACCATCGCTTTTTTGAACGGCAACGGACTGCTGGCAGTTCCTGCGAAAATACGGGGCGCATTGGGGTTAAAGCTCTCTATCCTGTAAATACGGTCAGCGCCGGCATGAAACCTGTCGTAGTTGTACTGATTGTAAATGATGGTGATAAGCAGCAACGAAACCGACATCGCCAATGACAATCCGGCGATATTAACAAAGCTGAACAGCTTTTGGCGAGTCATGCTCCTTAAAGCAATCTTGAAGTAATTCTTAAGCATAATAGTCCTTTTTAAGTTATGAGCTTTAGACTATTGCTTTACGCTCTCCGTTACCGTGCCGGTAGATCTATTGTATTGAAATGAATAATTGAGGGATTGAACAGGTTGTTCATTTGAGCGAACTGACTGGCGGATTCTCCCATTTGATAGGCACCCTGGTCAGCGTCCTGTTCCATTTGAAAAGAAGTTGGGTTCCGTTTTCATCAGGTTGAAACTCCATCGTCAACTGCTCTACTTCTTCTTTTGGGTTAAGCACCGGCACCTCCACTCTCAGCACATCCAGGTCGTAGTTGGGTTCGAACTTGCCCCACTGAGCTAATTCGCTGTTGAGTACTATTGTCCAGCGGGCAGATTCCGGAATAGTATAGAGTCTGTATCTTCCTTTTTTGATCGGTTTACCCCCAAAAACCACATCTCTGCTAAACTCAATCTCAGTGGCTTCGTTGGCTCCTGTTCTCCAATATTCACCGTAAGGCACCAGCCCACCAAAGACCTTCCTGCCTCGCTTGTAAGGCCTGCCATAGTCAAGATCAATGGTAATGTCCTGTGTTTGGTAAGTCGCCTGCCCCCTTGGGCTTAGCCCCAGAGAATTATAGAATTCATAAGCTGTATAGCCACCGTAGACCAGCAGTGCCAAACCCAGTACAAATAATACCTTCTTCATTTCCTTCTACTTTAACCATTCGTACAACTGGTAATGGTCGCCATTCATGCCAAGTTTGCTGTACACTCCCTGAGCTGATGTGTTTGTTTTGTCCACATACAATCTCAGGCCTGCCAAAGAAGGAATCCTTTTAACTTTATCGGAGAGAAACTGATACATTTTTTTAAAAACACCTTTTCCCCGGGACTCTTCTATCACAAACACCGACTGAATCCACCACACCGTGCTGTTTCTCCAGTCGGACCACTCAAAGGTGATCAGCAATGAGGCAACAATCTTACCTTCCCCTTCAGCTACAAAATACGTGCCCTTATTTGGATCGTTGAAAACAGAAATAACGCCTTTTTCAACCACAGCCCTGTCCAGGTTCAATTTCTCTGTTTCCCAGGCCATTTTTATCTGGAAGTCGATAATAATCTTGGCATCTCCCAATGATGCCTCACGGATAGTCAAATTCATACACTGTTCTTTAATAAAAGGCTGGCAAATTAATAAACGAGTAGAATAATCGGACAGTATTTAACGCATTATCAAAACATTCCAGCATTAGCCTTCCTGCCAGACGCAGATTCCACGGCGTTCGTCGCCTTAATTTTCCTGATATCGAAATTCCTCCAAAAGTTTACTCGCATGTGAAGCCCGTCATTTGTTAACTTGCGGTCATGAGTCTAGATGCGGAAGAGGAATTTCTAAAAGAACTAAACGAACCTCAGCGAGAAGGGGTAATCAATACGGAAGGGCCGACCATGATCATTGCGGGCGCAGGATCGGGAAAAACCAGGGTACTCACCTACAGAATCGCCTACCTGATCAAGTACAAGCATGTTGATCCTTTCTCGATAATGGCACTCACCTTTACCAATAAGGCGGCCAGGGAAATGCGTAACCGAATAGAAAAAGTAGTGGACAATGATGCCCGAAACATTTGGATGGGCACTTTTCACTCCGTGTTTGCCAGACTCCTTCGTTCGGAAGCGCATCATATTGGCTATCCGAGCAACTTCACCATCTACGATGCCGACGACTCCAAGTCGCTCATCAAATCTATAGTAAAAGAACAAGGGCTTGATGACAAAGTCTACAAAGCCAACGCTGTATTTAGCCGCATTTCTGGTGCCAAAAACAATCTGGTATCGTGGAAAGACTACATCAATAATCCCCTGTATCAGGCCGACGACGAAAGCCAGATGCGGCCGCATATTGGCAAGCTCTACCAGCTTTATGTGCAGCGCTGTTTCAAGGCCGACGCTATGGATTTCGACGACCTGCTCTTTAATACCAATCTGCTTTTCAAAGAACACCCAGACGTGCTCAACAAATACCAGCAACGCTTTCAATATGTGCTGGTGGACGAGTTTCAGGATACCAATATTTCGCAGTACCTGATCACAAAAAGGCTCGCATCCGTCCGCCAAAACATAGCTGTGGTAGGCGATGATGCACAAAGTATTTACGCTTTCCGGGGAGCCAATATTCAGAACATCCTAAATTTCGAAAAAGACTACCCCGACCTGAGAATCATCAAGCTGGAGCAGAATTACCGGTCGACGCAAAACATTGTCAATGCTGCCAACTCGGTGATAGTGAAGAACAAAGCCCAGCTGCACAAAAACGTTTGGACTTCCAACCAGGAAGGTCGGTTGATAGAGCTCATCAAGGCCGTGAGCGACAATGAGGAAGGGAAGCTGGTGGCCTCGACCATTTTTGAGCAAAAAATGAATCACCAGTACCATAACAGCGATTTTGCTGTACTGTACCGCACCAACAGCCAATCGAGGGCAATGGAAGAAGCGCTCAGGCGAATGAACATCAAGTACAAAGTGGTTGGAGGCCTGTCGTTCTACCAAAGGAAGGAGATCAAAGACCTGCTTGGGTACCTGCGCTTCGCTGTCAATCAGAACGACGAACAGGCGCTTCGCCGCATTATCAACCTACCAAAGCGGGGAATTGGCGACTCCAGTGTAGATAAAATTATCGTTGCCGCCGATGAGCAGGGCGTTTCCCTTTGGGAGATTCTTGAGAATATCCACCATTTTGTGGGTGGGCGTGCAGGTGAAGCGATCAAAAACTTTGTCACCATGATCAAGAGCTTCCGCATTACCATGGAAAAAAGTGATGCGTACGATACAGCTCAAATGGTTGCGAAAAACTCAGGCTTGCTCAAGGAGCTTTACGAAGATAAAACAGTGGAGGGACTGAACCGGTACGAAAACGTGCAGGAATTGCTCAATGCCATCAAAGAGTTTGTCGACAACCCTGAAACCAACGACAAAACCCTTGGAGCCTTTTTGCAGGAAGTATCACTGCTGACGGATGCCGACGATAAAAACAAAGAGTTGGACGACGCCGTGACGCTGATGACCATCCACATGGCAAAGGGGCTGGAGTTCAAGAACGTATTTGTGGTGGGCATGGAGGAAGATCTTTTCCCCTCCCAAATGATGCTCAGCAGCCGGGCCGACCTGGAAGAAGAGCGCAGGTTGTTTTATGTGGCTATTACCCGGGCAGAACAGCATCTTTTCCTCAGCTATGCGCTCAACCGCTATCGCTACGGCAGACTGAAAACCTGCGAACCGAGCCGCTTTTTGTCAGACATCGACACGACTTATTTGCAAGTCAGTAAATCTATTGGCAGCCACGAACCGCTGCCTGGCGTGCAGGCACAACATTTTGGAAAGCGCTCGCTCATTGCCGGCTTCCCGGAGCAAAAACCACAAGCACCAAGGCATTTTGTAAAGCAAACCGCACACCAACCCTCATCCGATTTCAAACCAAGCGACACCAGCAATTTAATAGTCGGCAACAGAGTGGAACACCCCAAATTCGGCTTTGGAAAGGTAATAAGGATGGACGTGGATGGTGCCAACAGGAAGGCCATCATCGATTTTGAGCAGTTTGGTGAAAAAACTTTGCTTTTAAGCTTTGCCAAATTGAGAATAGTAGAATAGTTTCGCCAAAAGTTTCATTTCGGAGTAAGAAGACTCTACCTTTAGATGAAACTTTTCATTGCGATTTTTGTAAATTGCTAGGAACCCGGTTAGAGTAGCACCAAAACGGCGTTCCTATGAATGACTTCAATGAAGATAAAAGCCCTTTAGTTTTGAGAGAATACGGAAGAAATGTCCAAAAGCTGGTCAACTATGTGAAGACCATTGAGGACAAAGAAAAAAGGACCCGCTTTGCGGAGACCCTTGTGGATTTGATGAAGATGATCAATCCTAACACCAAAGATTATCCGGAGTACACACAGAAAGTTTGGGACGACCTCTACATCATGGCGGGTTTCGAGCTTGAAGTGGACGGTCCTTTTCCTATGCCTGAAAAGAGCATACTTGGTCGCAAGCCAAGAAAAATGGATTACAACACTCACAATGTGCGGTTCAAGCACTACGGAAAAAACGTGGAGTTGATGATCCAGAAGGCGCTGGCTTTGGAAGATGCTGAAGAGCGTGAGGCTGCTGTCATTTCCATCGGCAAGCTGATGAAAACTTTCCAGCTGGCCTGGAACCGTGATAATGTTGACGATGAAGTGATTCTTCAAAACATTGAACAGCTCTCTAAAGGAGACCTCACCATTGGTATTGAGAAAGTAAAGGAGCAAAACCTTTTCGACCCATTGGTGAAAGAAAGAGAGTTTGCCACCAACCAACCCCGCCAGCAGAGGGACAATAACAACAGAGGCGGCAACAACAACAACAGAAACAAACGTAATTTCCAAAAGCGCAGGAGAAACTAGATGGCCTCTTTCAGGGTAAAGGGAGGGCAGCGCCTTAAGGGGGAAATACAACCTCAGGGCGCTAAAAACGAAGCTCTTCAGATAATTTCGGCAGTTTTACTTACAGCAGAACCAGTACACATCAAGAAAATTCCTGATATCAGGGATGTGAACAAACTCATAGAGTTGTTGGCTGATTTTGGTGTGCAAATTGAGAAAACGGGCCCTGAATCCTACATTTTTACTGCTAAGGACGTCAACCTGGACTTCCTTGAGTCCGATCAGTTCAAGGAAAAGGCGGCTTCGCTTCGTGGATCTATCATGATCCTCGGCCCGCTTCTAGCCCGGTTTGGGAAAGGAAAAATACCGAAGCCCGGAGGAGACAAAATAGGCCGCAGAAGGCTCGACACGCACTTCATTGGTTTTCAAAAGCTGGGAGCTAAATTTGACTACCATATCGGTACCGGCTTCTACAATGTTTCCGCCAAAGAGCTTACTGGCACTTATCTTCACCTGGATGAGGCTTCCGTTACGGGTACTGCCAATATCATTATGGCGGCCTCAATGGCCAAAGGCACAACTACCGTTTACAATGCAGCCTGTGAGCCCTACATCCAGCAGTTGTGCAAAATGATCAACCGGATGGGCGGCAAAATATCAGGCATTGGCTCCAACCTGCTTGTGATTGAGGGTGTGGAGAGCCTGGGAGGCACCGAGCACACCATGCTGCCCGACATGATTGAAATCGGCAGCTTTATTGGGCTCGCTGCCATGACCCAAAGCGAAATTACCATCAAAGATGCCCGCATCGATCAGCTGGGCATCATCCCTGACACATTTAGAAGACTGGGCATCAACCTGGAATTCAGAGGCGACGATATCTTTATACCCGCTCAAGAGCACTACGTAATAGATTCTTTTATCGATGGCTCCATCCTCACCATTGCGGATGCCATTTGGCCTGGCTTCACGCCCGATCTCATCAGTATCATTCTGGTGACCGCCACTCAAGCCAGAGGAACAGTGCTCGTCCATCAAAAAATGTTCGAATCACGGCTGTTCTTTGTGGATAAGCTTATCGACATGGGTGCTCAAATCATTCTTTGCGATCCGCACAGGGCAACAGTGATTGGCCTGGACAGGGCATTTCCACTGCGCAGTATACAAATGACATCTCCAGACATCCGTGCAGGCGTATCGCTGTTAATTGCTGCGCTGTCTGCCGAGGGCACCAGCACCATCCACAATGTGGAGCAAATCGACCGTGGCTATCAATACATAGAAAAACGTTTAAACGCCATTGGCGCACAAATAGAGAGGTTTTAACCCCGTTAAAGAGTCGTTAATACCTGACTTTGGCTCAGGCACATATTTTTTTATATATTCAATTTTTTATCGACCTGTTCCTGCATGAAACCAATGTCCCAACTACTCGCTCGGGTAGCCGTGTACCTTATGTTTACACTGAGCGTTTCGCAAATTGCTACGGCTAAAGTTAGCCCGGAAGCAATAAAAACGTCCACCGACAATTCCGAAGAAACACCTCCTGAAAACCTCAGATTAACTTTGATAGTGGTCGACAGCGAGACGAAGAAAAAAATCACTGCCAAGGTTAAGGTACTCGACATGCTGAATAAAAAGGTGCTCTTCGCCAAAGAGCTTGGCGACACACTTAAGTTAAACCTTGCTGCAGGCGGAGACTATCGCATTGTTAGCAAGGCCGACAGCCATCTTTTTAACGAAGTGGAGTTCAATCTGGCGAAAGAAAACCTGGGGCCTGATGTTAAAATAACGCTGGAACTAAGCCCGATTAAGATTGGCATGAAGCTCCAGCTAAAAGAGGTCTTTTTTGAAACCAACTCGGCTAAAATGCTGGAAGAGTCTCTTGCTGAGATACAAGAGGTTTATGAGTTGCTTTGGGAGCACCCGAATCTGGTTGTTCAAATTGCGGCGCATACGGACAACACAGGCACTCATGATGACAATATGGAGCTCTCCGGGCGCCGGGCGCAAGCTATTGTGGAAGTGCTGAAGGATAAGGGTGTGCCCGAAAAAATGCTGGCGGCTAAAGGGTATGGCGAAACAAAGCCACTGCTACCCAATACAACCGAAGAGAACAAACAAAAGAACCGACGGGTTGAATTTATCGTTATCGATATTCTGTAAGTTTCATAGCATGGTTTTCGTGCAGTTATATTAATATTGCAACTCCTTAGATGCGGATGTGGTGAAATTGGTAGACACGCTAGGTTCAGGGTCTAGTGCCGCAAGGCATGGAAGTTCGAGTCTTCTCATCCGCACTATTTTTTACTCCAAAGCTCATAAAGCGGCGCCCCCTGGCTGCTTTTTCCTGTGTGAGTCCAGTTACCTCCCTCCAGCTTATACCTGAATCCAAGCGATTTACCGATCCTTTCGTCCGCATTCGCATAGAATTCCAGGCTCTCCACATAACCTGTCGGCGTGATGGAATAAGTGCCACCAGCGGTTGCCACAAACTTCCGGGAAATTGTGTCAAAGGCAATCCATTGGAAACGGCTATCGGATAATATCTTGATGGTCTTTACTTTATAGTCAGTTCTGACTGTGTCGCCTGCTTCATTCCTATACGCCGCAGCATACCAAAGGCCTGCGAACTGGCTGTTGTTTCCAGCATCAATTCGCTTCCAATCGCCCAGCACCATGCCATCCCTGGCCACCAGCTTGTAGCCGGTTTCAGTGGGCTTTGCGTGCAACACGTGCTGTTTCCCCACCTGATAATGATCGGGAGAGTGGAATTCGATGGTCACAGTCATTTTGTCTCCCTCCATCTTATAAGTACCTCCGGAAGTAGAAAGGAAATGATGATCTTTTGTCAGAAAGGAAGCTGTGGTGAAGTACGTGTCACTGACGATCAAAATCTGAGTGACGGGTCGCCCTTTGTCAACACTTTCGCTCATCCAGGCACCAACATATTCGTTATTGGCAGTGGGTCCGGCAGGTGCATCAGACGGGTCTTGCCAGGCCAAAAAACAGCCCGGCAAAACCAGCCAACATAAGATGCTCAAAAACTGCATCGGAGAACGATCATCTCTTAGACCACACTTCGTAAATAGGATCACCTTTGCTGCTCAAACCGCTGTGGTGCCAGGCTCCTTCTTTCAGTGAATAATCGAACTGCAAGGCTGCCCCTACCCGAGTGTTGTCTCTGGAGAAGAACTCTATGTTCTCAGTGTACTTTCCTCCTTTGGTGGTGTAATTGCCTCCGCCGGTGCCAAAAAACTCTCCAGTTGAAGTGTTGTAGGCGATCCACTGGAAGCGTGTACCTGACAGGATTTTCATGGTTTTACGTGGGCCGCTTGTATCCCGGTTAGCGATGCTCCCGTCGTCGGCTTTGCGACCAGACATGAGCCAGGGCCCCATCAGCGCTCCGGGCTTTCCTTTATCTACATTAGTGAAGGTATAGTAAATTGACCCATCGGAACTGCTGACAGTAAAACCATCTTTGGTCTCTTTCAAATTCAGTGTCGTTGGTTGGCCGACAGAGGAAGGGTCTGAACTGTTAAATTCCAGCGTGACTGAAAGTGAGTTGTCAGTGTTAGAATAGCTACCTCCCAGGGTGGTGATAAATGAACCGTCAGCTTCGGCATAGGTAGCCATGGAAAAGTATCCTTCGGTCATCACAAGCATGTGTTTTGCAGGCTTTCCACCTACGGAAGCTGAGCTACTCCACGCACCAGAAAGATCCAGCTTTCGATATGAGTCAGCAGGGGTGAACGAAAAACTAATCGAGGCCGCAAGGGCTATGCAGACAATTGCCAGTAAAGTGTATCTCTTCATGGGTGTGTGTTTGAGTTAATAACTCAAATTAATGAAAAACAATGACACACTAAAGCCTCAGTAGAGGCTACTGGCGAGAAAAAAGATGATCGGCTCAAAACGAGTTTAGCTTACACGTAATTGTTAAGCATTACCGGCATTACCAGCATGAGGAGGTCTTCATTCTCATCTTTGTCAACCGGGACAAGCAAGCCTGCTTTGTTGGCAGCCTGAAGTTTAAACGAAATCTTTTTCGACTCAAGGTTACTCAACATCTGAATGAGGAACTGGGCATTGAATCCGATTTCAATATCTTCTCCATCGTGCTCACACGAAAGTCTTTCGTTGGCCTCATTCGAGAAGTCAAGATCTTCAGCAGAAATCATCAGTTCACTGCCTGTGATTTTAATCCTTACCTGATGAGTGGTTTTGTTGGCGTAAATCGCAATCCGCTTCATGGAGCTGAGGAACTCCAGGCGGTCGATGGTCATGATGTTATTGTTTTCCGCCGGAATGACGTTGTCGTAGTCGGGAAAGCGCTCGTCGATGAGGCGGCAGATCATCTTAACATGATCAAACTTGAAATAAGCGTTTGACACGTTGAACTCCACACTTACATTGGTGTTTTCTCCCGGAAGTGTTGTTTTAAGCAGGTTCAGCGCCTTTCTGGGGATGATCATTGAGTTCGTTACGTCGGCAGCCACATCAACCCGGCGGTAGCGTACGAGACGATGGCCGTCTGTGGCTACAAAAGTGGTATTGGTTTCGTCAAGCTTGATGTAAACGCCAGTCATGGCCGGGCGAAGCTCATCGTTGCTGGTGGCGAAGAAGGTATTGTTAATGGCTGTTGCAAGCACGTCCGAAGATATGTTCACCGAAAAACCGTTGGTTACTTCAGGCACCTTAGGGAAGTCGGTAGCGTTTTCGCCTGAAAGCTTGTAGCGCCCGTTGTCGGAGCTGATCTCGATGCTATAAGTGTCTTCGTCGACAGAAATGGTTACTGGCTGCTCAGGGAGGTTAGAAAGGGTTTCCAGCAAAATCTTGGCTGGCACTGCAATGCTGCCGTTTTCTTTGGCCTCCACTTCTATTTCGGTAATCATAGAAGTTTGCAGGTCAGAAGCCGTCACTTTCAATGTTCCGTCGGTAATCTCAAATAGAAAGTTTTCAAGGATAGGCACTACCGGATTAGTGGTAATCACTCCTTTGATAGCTGATAGTTGTTTGAGTAGATATGATGACGAAACAATGAATTTCATAGAATTTCTGTATTGTAAGGTAAGATTGTTAACCCGGCAAAGTTATAACAAAAATTAGATTTGAGGGTAATAAAATGCTATTCCAATTTTAAACAACGAAAGAGGCAAACTAACCTATTTTTCAGGCCTCAAATCATCCAGCGAAATCAGTAGCGAACGGACCCGCCCTGCATCGCAAACAGAGTAATTTCCTGCTTCATCCTTTAGCAGCACATAGGGCTGATCGGTTGGGCCGGGGTAGACATCAAGCTCCGTATTCTTCGCAGAATCAATGTCCCTCAACCTGATGGTTGCCACAGGTGTTGCGTCCATCAGACTGTCATAAACGGGAATTTGCCCCTGGCTGATGAACTCATTGGTAAAAAAGGACTCGTACTGCTGAATGTAGTTTTCGAGCACAAGGGTGTCTGCTTCCGGCAATTCGGCCACTTTCAGGGTGGTCTTGTCAAAGGCGATGGTCACATCCTTCTTCTGATCATCGGCGTAGTCAATTGTTAAAGACTGGATAGAGCGCCAGTCGCTGGAAAACAGCAGCCTGTTGCGCCATTGGTTTTCGGTAAATTCGAAGATGCCCGAAACATAGTTGGGATAACCGGGCAGCTCTACCTGATACACCTTGCTCTCCCCGGCAAGGTTGAAGTAAGATTCTGTTTTCGAAGGGTTGCCTGTAGCGGTAAACTCAGCGAGCACACCCTGCTCTCCGCTGATAATTACTTTTCTGCCTGATGCCATCCACTGCTTTACTTCAGCTAGCTGACTTGGCCCCACTTCTCTTTTTACCCTCACCAGTTTCAGCACACCCACAAGGAAATTTCGGATGGATCGATCCACTTTGTACTTGTCGTTGACCAGCCATTTGTCATTTACTTTGCTCAATATCACGCTGTTTTCATCGGAAATCATCTCAATGCGTGAGATTTTGGTCGTGTCGGATAGCTCCAGTAAATCGTATCCTACAATGGATGTTTCGGATGGACTCCCCGCCCACCATGTGCCGGCAATTAGCAGCAACAAAACGCCCAGAGAAATAAGTAGTGTGGTGTTTTTATGCATGGCCTTAGAACCTGGTGTATTTTCTCTTTCTTAGGAACATTTTAGCGATACCGAAGAGCAGCAAAAGCACCAAAGGACCTGCCAGATTCAGTACCTGCCAGAATGTGCGGCTTTCATCTATCTTCTGCTTATCGAGCGGTCGTATCTTCACTTCACGGTTTCTGGCCAAAATCAACCCATCATCGTCCATGAGGTACTCAAGAGCATTGACAATGAAGTCTTTGTTGGCGTATACTTTCTGAGAAATAGGGTCGATGCCCAGCTCCATTGGCTGCCCGTTTTCGGGGTTCAGCTCATTGCGGATGAAATCGCCATCTGCCACCACCACTATTTTTGATGGCACTCCTTTTTCCCTGAATCCGGTTTTATTTACGCCTCTTGGAAGCGTCCTGTTTCTATAAAGCGAATTAAACGGGCCTTCCAGCAAATAGCCCACGGGCTGACTCCCCTGGTTGAACGCCTCCGGATTGATGCCTCCTCGGATATCGTTGAGGTTGACCCTGACAGGCGACGACAGCACTCTCGACCTTTCCGAGGTAAACATCAAAGGCGTCTTTACGATGCCGTTGGCCTTTACAGTGTCGATGGTAGAGGTGAATCGGAAAATGACAGCGTCCAGGTTTTTGACCACAGGGTGATCTGAAAACCGATTGACCTCCGGAAAAAACGGCCAGGGGATCAATTTCACCTGAGGTTGGTCGCCCACCATGCCATCGATGACCAGGAATTCTCCGCAGCTTAAGTCTTGCACAAAGTTCTGGTTGATGCGAGCCCCGTAGTTGAAAAGCAGGTCAGTGAGGTTGTGTTCAATGGGGAAGGCGATGGTGCCTGCTCCCTCTGCCCCTGCCATGTCGACGCTGAGCGCATCAATGAAAAACAGCAGCTTGCCCCCACTCATGACGTACTGATCGAGAAGGTATTTTTCGTTTTCACTAAATTCCACCGAGGGCTTTGCGACCACGATAGCGTCAAACCCAGCCAACGGCTGCACCTGCCTGGTCAGCTGAATGGCACTCACCTCATACTTTTCCATCAGCAACGACTGAAAACCAGCCAGCGCCAGTGTGTCAATGGCGTAATGGTCAACAACTACCCCTACCCTCTTTCTATCGTTGTTCACCAACTGTTTGATGGCATAGGCAAGGTTATATTCCGCTCCCTCTATCGACTGGTTGAGCAGCTCCTCGTTGCCATCGCCTTTGTTACCCTTGAGCAGCATCACGCCAGCTTCCCTGCCTCCGTAGGAAATCAACGCCCCAGGATACAACCGACGGCGGACAGTATTGCCATCTTTGGTATAGCTCAGATCGGTGGGTTGGATGCCTTTAGCGCTCAGCTCCATCATCATTTTTTCCTGGGCCTGGCGAGAGCCCCCTGCTACGGGATTCTTGAAAGTAAACTCAAGGTTTTTGCCACCATGCACACTGAACTCTTCCAGCGTCTCCCTGATTGATTTCTGAAGCCTTTTCAGGTTGGAAGGCAGCTCTCCTTCGAGGTACACTTCCACATACACCACCTCGTCGAGGTTACGCAACAATTCTTTAGTTGGCTCAGAGATGGAATATCTTCCTTCCTCGGTGAGGTCAATGCGGACTGGCCAGGTGTCGGCCAGCATGTTTACCCAAACGACCAGAAAAAGGCCATTGAGCAATATCAACCATCGGGTCACCTGTCTGCTTTTCCAGTTCATATCCTTTGGTTGAGTTTAAGTCTGGTTATCAGCAGGAATATGAAAATTACACTCAGAAAATAGACAATGTCCCTGGAATCGAGCAGCCCCTTGCTCAGCGAGTTGTAATGTGTAAGCATGCCCAGCTGTTCAAAGAACAATGAGTAGCTGCCCCACACGTTGATGGCAGCGATAGAGTTGAAGCCCGTGAAAAGGAAAAAGCAGAGGAATACAGCCAGTATAAAAGCAATGATTTGGTTTTCTGATAACGACGATGCCATTAGACCAATCGACGTGAAAGCGGCCCCCAACAAAACCAACCCGACATAGGAGCCTAGGATGCCAGCGGTGTCGAGGTTGCCCGGAGGATTACCCAACGATGAAATAGAGAAATAGTAAAGAGCAGTGGGCAGCAAAGTAAAGACGACAAGAAAGAGGCCGGCCAGGTATTTGCCGCCTATAATCTGCACTTCAGAAAGCGGCCTGGTTAGCAGCAACTCAAGCGTCCCTCCTTTTTTCTCCTCTGCAAAAAGCCGCATAGTAATAGCAGGAATTAGAAACATCAGCACATAGGGGCCAAGGCTGAAAAGGGTCTCCATGTCGGCATAGCCATAGTCGAGTACGCTGGTTTCAGGAAACACCCACATGAGCAGGCCAATGCCGGTAAGGAACACCGCTATCACCACGTAGGCAATAAGTGAATTGAGGAAGCTATTGACTTCTTTGCTGAAAACTGTCCACATAGGCTAAGAAACTGTTTCTTGTGTGAGTTCCTTAAATATATTTTCCAGAGAGTTCTCCTCTTGCTGGATGCCCAACAGCGGCCAGCTATTTTCACCCGCCAGCTTGAGCAGCGACGGTCGAATGTCCTTGTCAGCATCGATTGTAAGCCGGATCTTCCTGGCGTCGATTGTCTCTATATTGACTACTTCTTTCATTTTATCCAACCCGGCAAAGCTGCTCATTTCTTCCGAAAACTCCAGTACCACATAGGTTTGGCCTTTGGCCTGCTTACCCAGCTCTTTCACGGTGCTGTCGGCCACTTTCTTCCCCTTATTGATGATGATGACCCTTTCGCAGATAGCAGTCACCTCCTGCATGATGTGGGTAGAAAACACCACGGTCTTTTCTTTACCTATCTCTTTGATTACATGGCGGATTTCCAGGATTTGGTTTGGATCGAGGCCGGTGGTCGGTTCATCGAGGATAAGTACCGGTGGATTGTGGATCAGTGCCTGAGCTAAGCCCACCCGCTGGCGGTAACCTTTCGACAGCTGGCCGATCAGCTTGTTTTGCTCTACTCCCAGGCCGCACAGGTCAATCATCTCCTTTACCCTGCTGGAAAGGGCATTGCCTTTGATTTTGTGCACATGGCCAATGAAAGCAAGGTACTCATGCACGTACATGTCGAGGTAGAGCGGGTTGTGTTCGGGCAGGTAGCCCACGTGGTTGCGCACTTCAGCCGATTGGGTTTCGACGTCGTAACCAGCCACGGAAATCGTTCCTTCGGTGGGAACAAAATAGGTGGTGGCCATTTTCATGGTAGTGGACTTACCCGCACCATTGGGGCCTAAAAACCCGAGAATTTCTCCTTTCTTAGCCGAAAAAGAAAGATGATCAACCGCTCTCTGAGCGCCGAAAACCTTACTTACATTTTGTACCTCTAGCGACATATCCTGAATGCAACCCCAAAAATATTATTTTTTAGGCTTTCCTTGTGGTCTTAGGGGTCTTAATTCAATATCGCCTGGCAAGTAATTTGGGTGGGTGTCCAATAACTCGACTACTGACTTGGCAATATCTTCCGGCCGCATCATGTTTTCAGGTGGCGTAGAGGTATGCCTTCCTTCGAAGAAATGGGTATTGGTAGAGCCCGGATACACACCAGTGACTTTGATGCCAAAGTCCCGGAGCTCCATCATCATGGAGTGTGTGAGTCCGGTTACGGCATGTTTGGTGGCGCTGTAGGCTGCGTAGCCTTTCACCCCATTGAGCCCTGCAATAGAGGAAATGTTAATGATATGCCCGAAGTCGTTTTGCTTCATTTGCGGCACCAGCAGCCTGGAGATGTAGAAGATGCTGTCGACATTGGTGCGAAACATTGTCTGCCAGTCTTCGGGCTTGGTGTCCTCAAAAGCCGAAGGAATGCCAAGTCCGGCATTGTTGATCAGAAAGTCGATAGTGTTGCCAAATTTAGCTACTGTGGCCTTGTAGGCAGCTTCGATCGACTCAACCGACTGCACATCGGCGCTAATAAACTGAAAATCGTTGTCTGAAATTCCCGGGTCTGTTCTGCTCCAGCCAGCTACCTTCACTCCCTTCTCTAAAAGTTCCTCTACAATGGCAAGCCCTATTCCCTTGCTCGCTCCCGTTACAATTGCCGTTTTACCTTTCAAAATCATACTTTTGAGTCTTTCACTTGTTCGATGCGCTATACGCTTGCAATAATCTTTATTTTCAATCTACTATCAAATGTTTTCGGACAAAGCATTAGTTCCATCGAAGCATCACAAAGTATTGAATTGACTGGTGAGTATGGCTCCTTCTTTTTCAATGAAAAAATTCCCCACCTGACCAACACCGCCCTCAGCGGTTTTAGTGTCGGCTATCAAAAAACACCAATCCCTTTGTACAATTGGGCCAACACCCGCAAAACTTTTTCCTTCCATGCAAAGTTGACTTACCTCGACTTCCACAACAAAAACCTGGGGAAGGCCGTCGGTCTGCAGGCCTTCCTTGACATACCTGTCGTTCAGTGGGAAGAATCGACCATTTACGCCAACACGGGTGTAGGGCTGCTCTACTCCGGCTCTCATTTCAGCATAAAAGAAAGTAACCTCAACTTTGCCATTGGCGCTCCGCTTAGCTACAAAATCAATTTTGGTGTTGGGTTCAAAAGACACTGGGGCCAGAGATGGTACAGCCGGGCGGAATTATCCTTTATGCACATTTCGAATGGTGGCATTAGGGTTCCGAACCTGGGGCTCAATAGTGCACAAATGGCCGTCGGGGCTGGCTACATTTTTTCGCAAAAAGAAAAGGTGTTTGAAGCGCCTAAACCTGGCCTGCAGCTGGCAAGAAAAAGCCATTGGCTTCTCCAGTTTGGTGGGGGGCTGAGGCAACCGGAGTGGCTTCTGGCAAAAAAGTATGCGCTGGTTTACCTCGGGGTTCTGAGAGAAAGGCTGTTTTTTGAAAAAGTCTATCTTGGCATAGGCGTCGACTACTTTTATGATTGGGCGACTAAGTATGAGGTGAGCACGGGCATCGTGAGTGGGAACGGCCTTCACTACAGAGTAGGCATCCTCGCTCAACAAGAGTGGCTGTTTGGGCGAATGGGTTTGCAGGCAGGGCTTGGCTACCATGTGGTGAAGCAAACCGCCGACCCCGACTGGTACCAGAAGGCAGGCCTGAAATTCCATATCAACAACAAGTTCTCGGTAGCCAGTCACCTGATTGTCAGGAACTTTCAGGGGTCTTACGCAGTAATTTGGGGAGGTACCTATGCGTTTTAGTAGTAGGCACATCTTGCAGATATCATTGGTAATGCTCGGTGGGCTAACTGGGTCAGCCTGTCAGGATGGGTTTGTTGACCGGTGCTTTGAAAAATACGGCCATGAGATAGTAGAGGAAATAGAATTGAAGAAGTTCACCAGCCTGGAAATCATGGATGACATTGAAGTAGAGCTGGTGAGCGGGGCCTTTCAACAGGTAGTGCTTACTACCTATGAAGAGTTGCTACCCAATATGACGTTTACAGAAATTGACCAGGGCTATCGGGTGGAAAATACCACCGCCTGCCTTTGGAACAGCCACTACAAGAGTCCAAAGCTGACGATTTCTTCGCCTGACCTGAACTTCATTGTTCACCGAAGCACCAGCCCGATGTATAGCAAAGACTCCATCCGCCTCGACCGGCTCTGGCTGGCCATTCATCTCAGCTATACAGAGATAGACCTCACCATAAAAACGGGTGGGTTTGTGCTGAGAAACTACGGCAAGTCCAACGTAAAAATTAGTGGCACCAGCGACTACGCCGACCTGTTTGTCAACCAGCAGGTGTCGTTGGTGGATTGCAGCCGACTTAGGGCAAAAGTGGTGGTGGTGGAGCACGAAGGCCTCAATGACATGAGAGTATTCCCTATCGATACATTAAGAGGCAACATCAGCGGCTATGGAAATCTTATCTATTTCAATGAGCCAAAAGCAATTAAGGTAAGCATCGACGGTAGCGGAAAGCTTCTCTCTTATGATTAAAGAGGTTGCTCTGTTCTTTCTACACGAAGCAACCTCTTTAATGACTACATTGGGGCACTTTTCCTGGTCATAAACTATTAGTAAACTATGGAAGCTTCAGCACATCGACCGCAAACCCTCAAAGAGGAAATAGCCAATAGCCTCACCCACGGCATCGGCATCCTCTTCAGTGTGGTGGCCATCTCCTTGTTAGTCACTTTCTCGGTCTTAAATGGTTCAGCCATTCACGTGGTGAGCAGCAGCATTTTCGCCGGCTCGTTTCTCTTGCTTTATACCTTTTCAACGCTCTATCATGCCTTTCAGCACGAGCAGGTGAAAAGGCTACTCCGCACATTCGACCACATCAGCATCTATATTCTCATTGCCGGCACCTACACACCCTTCTTGCTTTTGGGAGTAAGCGGAGCACTCGGATGGGTGTTTTTCGGAATCATCTGGCTGCTGGCCGTGCTGGGCATCATTTTCAAGGTGTACTACCAGTACCGTTTTCCCAAGGCCTCCCTTATATTTTACCTTGGCATGGGATGGATGGGCGTTTTCCTTATTAAGCCCCTTTTTGCCTCGCTCGACGCCACTGTTTTGTCACTGATTCTTGGCGGCGGCGTGAGTTATACGCTGGGCACCATCTTTTTTGTGCAAAAGAAAATGATGTATGCCCACGCCATCTGGCATTTGTTTGTGCTGGGAGGCACCATTACGCATTTTATTGCGATGATGTTTTTGCTGCAGGTTTAGTCACCCGTTGACTCTACCATCCTGCTCACCATCTTCTTCAACAATGGCTCTGCTTTTTGAGCAGCATCTACTATTTCCTGAAGGTTTACCTTTTTGATAAGGCCTGGCACACCCATGTCGGTGATGATGGAAAGGGCAAACACCGGAATTTCCATGTGCCGGGCCACAATCACCTCAGGCACGGTGGACATGCCCACTGCGTCGGCGCCTATGATCCTGAGATACTTATACTCTGCCGGCGTTTCCAGGTTAGGACCTTCAACCCCTGCGTACACCCCCTCTTTCAAATCGATGCCTTCCTCTTTCGCAATCTGTCTCGCCAGCTTCAGCATGCCCCTGTCATAAGCCTCGCTCATATCAGGGAAGCGGTCGCCCAGGGTATCCAGGTTTTTACCTCGCAGGGGGTTTTCTGTGAACAGGTTAATATGGTCAGTCACCATCATCATGTCGCTGTTTTGGAAGTCGGGGTTCAACCCGCCAGAGGCATTCGACACAAAGAGGCGCTTAATGCCCAGCAGCTTCATCACCCTCACCGGCAGGGTCACCTGCTGCATGCTATAGCCCTCGTAGAAATGGAACCGACCCTGCATCACCACCACAGGTACCTGGCCAATATGCCCGAAAATGAGCTTGCCTTTGTGAAACTCAACCGTTGATACCGGAAAGTGGGGAATATCCTTGTAATCAATCACATCAGCTATCGTCACTTCATCCACAAGGCTGTGGAGACCAGTGCCGAGAATAATCCCCGTTTCGGGCCGGACAGCCGTTTTGCTTTGAAGAAATTGACTGATCTCCTGTATTTGAGTGATTGGGACGTGCATGTATAATGTTCTTAAAGAAAAATCTGACCAATCTACTCTTCAAGAATTGCTTTTGAAAATAAAACTTTGGTGATTTATCTGCTCTTAGCTCTATATTAGCTTCCGACCCCAACACCCCTCTTATTCTTATTCTAAGCTCATCACCTATGAAAAAGTATTTTCTGCTTTCCCTTCTTGTGACTTCTGGGCTCGCTTTACACAGCCAGTCGTTGAAAAATCCTTCATTTGAAGAAGTGCTCTCGCTGCAATCTGCAGGCAGCCCGCACATATCTCCTGACGGAAAAAACGTAGCCTTCACGGTTAATTCCACCGACTGGGAAGAAAACAGGTTTGATACGGAAATTTGGCTATCAAAAAACGGTGGCACGCCGTTTCAGCTTACCAATAACACGAAAAGCAGCAGTACGAGCCCCAAGTGGTCGCCCGATGGGCAATGGATTGCCTTTCTGTCAGACAAAACTGGCAAAACACAGATTCAGGTCATCCGGCTGGAGGGCGGCGAGTCGGTGCAACTGACTGACACAAAAGGAAGCATTTCGAATTTTGAATGGGCGCCCGATGGTAAACAAATTGCCTTCACACAAGCCGAAGACAAAGAGAAAGCTGAGAAGGCAAGAAAGGAAAAGTTTGGCGGCTTTGAAGTGGAAGATGCCGAATACAAACTAAACAGGCTGTGGCTGACGACGTTTGATCCTGAGAAATTGTTTAAGCAAGAGCTTCCAAAAGACAAAAAGGACACGACGAAAAAAGACGAGACTACCAAAATTTTACTGGACAGTGTGAACTACACGGTAACCAACTTTCTATGGTCGCCTGACGGAACGAAAATCGCTTTCAACCATCAGCCAGATCCTTTCATTACTTCGTTTATTAAGTCCGATATTTCGATACTGGATGTGGCCACAAAAAAGGTAACGCCGCTTGTTAAAAACAAAAGCTCCGATGGGCTTGAGGCCTGGTCGCCCGATGGGCAGTGGATTCTTTACAGCAGCTTCCTAAGTGACACCACTTCTAATTTCTACAAAAATGAACAGCTGTTTAGAATAAAACTGGATGGGTCCGCAAACACGCAGTTAGCAAAATCGTTCGATGAAAACCTGGGTTCCCTCGTGTGGAACCCGCAGGGGATATTTGGCATTGCCTACCAAAAAACGGTGCGCCGCATTTTCTTTGTTGACCCCGACAACGGAAAGTTCAAGCCCATCTTTACTTCTCCAGCGAGAATTTACGGCATGTCGTTCACTGGCGACGGCGAGGTAGTCGCTTTCTCGGGTGCTGAAGACAATTCCCTGACAGAGATCTACACAAGCCCCATCAAGGCTGTGGCGCAAAAGAAGCTCACCAACTTTACCGGGCAGCTTTCTGACTGGGCCACTGCCGACAGCGAAGTAGTCAGCTGGAAAAGCAAGGATGGTGCTACCATTGAAGGCATCCTCAGCAAGCCAAAGGATTACGACCCTAAAAAGAAATATCCGTTGCTGGTCATCATCCATGGCGGGCCAACGGGCATCTCCACTCCGTCACCAGTTGCCAGTTATGTTTATCCCCTCAACCAGTGGGTCAACAAAGGTGCTCTGATTTTACAGCCCAACTACCGGGGCTCCGCAGGTTACGGCGAGGCTTTCCGTTCGCTGAATGTAGAGAACCTGGGCGTGGGTGATGCCTGGGATGTGTTGTCAGGTGTGGAGTCGCTGGAGAAAAAGGGCATCGTCGACAGCAACAAGATAGGCTGCATGGGCTGGAGCCAGGGTGGCTACATCTCTGCCTTTCTCACCACCAACTCTGATAAATTCAAAGCCATTTCCGTGGGCGCCGGTATTTCCAACTGGGTGACTTATTATGTCAATACCGACATACACCCGTTCACCCGGCAGTACCTCAAAGCCACACCCTGGGCCGACATGGGCATTTACCTGAAGACATCGCCCATGACCCATATCAACAACGCCAAAACGCCTACGCTGATCCAGCATGGCGAGTTCGACAAGCGGGTGCCAATTCCCAACGCATACGAATTGTATCAGGGTTTGCAAGACGTAGGCGTGACTACCAAACTCGTTGTTTACAAGGGCTTTGGCCATGGCATTACCAAGCCTAAGGAAAGGCTGGCAGCTGTCTGGCACAACTGGCAGTGGTTTGGTAAGTACATCTGGGGAGAAGAGATTGAGGTGCCGGAGGAGTAGCGAAGCATAGATTACAAAAGTTTAGAAATAGCTCCAGGCTGGCTGCTCCTGCCAAGGCAAGGAAGAAAAAAAGCTGGCAGCAGCTTCCAAACTTTTGTAATCTTAAGTCCGCAGAACTTTCGTATTTTGGTTCTGCAATAACCTTATAGCTATGAAAATGCGCTTGCCTACATCTACTGTATTTCCGGTTCTGATGATAATTTTCTCCTGCTCCTCCCCTTCTCCCACCACCCTCTTCGACGGCAGCACCCTCACCGGCTGGGAAGGTGATGCCAATACCTGGCGTGTAGAAAACGGAGATATCGTGGGTGGTTCGCTGACCGAAACGGTTCCGCACAACGAATTCCTCTGCACACTTCAGCCGTACGGCGACTTTAAACTCACCCTTAAATACAAACTCGAAACCGGAGGTGGCTTCACCAACGCCGGTGTGCAGTTCAGGAGCGTCCGTGCCACCGAACCCGCTTACGAAATGATCGGCTACCAGGCCGATATCGGCAATGGCTACTTTGGTTCGCTGTACGACGAGTCCAGAAGAGACAAAGTGCTGGCGGGCATCGATTCCCTGGCAGGGGTGCAGCTTTTCAAACCCAACGACTGGAACGACTACCAGATTATTGCCGAGGGGAAACGAATCCAAATCTTTCTGAATGGCGTTCAAACCGTAGATTATACAGAAGAGGACGACGCTATTCCACAAACCGGCCTTATCGGCTTGCAGGTGCACGGAGGCGGGAAGGTGAAAGTGAGCTATAAGGATATCGAATTGACGGAATTTTAGCAGGAATGAAAACAGACTCATTTATCAAAACCATCGACTTCTGGCTGGATGAGTTAGACCGGTATGATTTTGCCCAGATTCTCCGTCAGCCTCAGCCCGATAAGTGGTCGATGGGACAAGTGTATATGCACCTGATCAGCGCTACGGGCTTTTTTCTCTCGCATGTTCAAACCTGTTTGCAAACAGACGACAACGCTCAGGAAGAAATGACACCGCAAGCAAAAGTGATGCTTGCCAACGACCAGTTTCCCGACAAGATGCTGGAAGGGCCTCCGTCGAACGCCGCTACCCCGCAGCCGGCATCGAAGGACGAGATCGTCAGAGGATTCGAAAAGTTAAAAGAGAGAATTTTGGCCCTAGGGAATTCAAACAGTACGAACAAAGGAAAAACCAAACACCCTGGCCACCAGTTCTTCAACGCAGATGAATGGCTGCAATATGCCCATATGCATTTCCGGCACCACGAAAGACAGAAAGGAAGGATTGAAGTGTTTTTGGAGGGGTGAAGTTGGCAGATACAGCAGATTACAAAAGTTTCAGAAAAGGCTTCGAGCCCTCTGCTCTCACTAACGCTAGAGGCGGCACCAACCAGAGCAGAACCTAGCAAACTTTTGTAATCTTTCAATCCAAACGTTCTATGCCCAGGCCTGTTTCTTCACGGCCTCTGAGGAAGCTGGTAAAGACAAAAGCAGAGGCACAAACGGGCACTAAATTTTTTCAGCCTCCTCCCCAACCTTCTTTTAAAGTTTACGTCTGTAGATGAGGCTCAGGCGATCCAACTTCCTCAAACTTTTTAGACTGTTGACTGCCTGGCTCCTGCTATCAATTTTAGATGGTAGATTTTTTAACAATTAGTAAAGGTCAAATAACTATGAAAAAGGTGTTCACTGGATCCCTGTTGGCAGGGATGGTTCTATTTTTTTGCGCTTGCAGTTCTGACGACGCAGGCGACCCCGTTGGCAATGAAAAGATTGAAGTGACGATAGGCAGCGCTGACCCGATTATCTTTTTCGGATCATGTATGAAGCTGTCGGACAACACGTATCAGCTCTCTGGCAACGCTAACGACGACAGCGGTCTTTCGTTCACTATTTCATGGCAAGGCGAAGAGCCAAAAGGCACCTTCGCCTGGAATGCCAACTTCGAAACCAGCGTGGCAGGCACCTGGCTGATGATGGCCAATGGCGATATGACTAAGTCGTATTACAGCTACGATGCGGCCAACGGCGAGGTTACAGGCAACCGCTCAGGAAGCCTGGTTATTGAAAAGTTTGGTGGCGTTGATGGGTTCGTTGAGGGCACATTCGAAGTCACTAATGCAAGGCTGCTCGAAGTAAGCAATGCAACGGCCAATGAAAGCAATGTAAAAATCACTGCTAAATTCAAGGTAAGCCGCTCAATTTAAGGGCGTAAGCAAACGATTTGAAGAACCACCGGACTGGGAAGTCTCGGTGGTTTTTTTGTGGACGCACCAGGCATCGGTAGCAGCCGGAACTTCGCAGTCAGCCAGCTGGCGGAGAGAAGTCTCCACGGTGTTTGCAGTTCTCTTTTCTGAGCCACTGCTGCTATCCGGGGAATGCCGTTCCACGTCGGCTCCCTCGTACCTCGCCATCGGCATGACGCTGGCCTGGAGACGGTGGATGTGCTCATGCCAAAAAAACCTAGGCCTTATCAAATAAGCGATACAATCGTCAAGCTAATACGCCTTGGTTTCCACTATTGCTCAAACGAGGGCGATTGGAGCGATTGGAGAATCCCGTAAACCGGGTTTGGAACCCGGCGAACTGCCTTCGGTTTTCTTGCTCAGCGATTGAAATTTCGAAGAGCCAGATGGTGCACCTTACTTTTTCAGCCGTTCTTTAACGAGTTGACTGGCCTCTGCGTTTGAGTATAGATTACCCGCATCAGCATCTTTAATTCCCTCGTCAATAGCCAGTTTTTCTTCACTGGTAAGCCGATGAAAATGTCCTATTTCATGTTCCAACTCGATAGCTTGGAGTAGTTTGTCCAACAGTTGCGGGTCATTGATGTCGTTAACCCTTTCTATTATCTTTTCCTTGATGTTCATGATAGTTAAAGATAGTTTTTAGTCTGGAAAGTAGCCAATGGTGCAAGAAATCGAGATTGTGAAGAGGAGGAGAATGGTCTCGAATGGTAAATGGGATATCGGCGATACAATCGCCAGACTCATACGCCCTCGTTTCCGCTATCGCTCAAACGAGGGCGATTGGGGTACACTTATTTCGACTATTTTCTGAGCAACTTCACGAAAAATAAAAATTCTATTAAAACCAGAAGTAAAACCAATATTCTTCACCAGAATTTGGCCAACTGACCCAGCAAGAAAATTTCCCTCGCATATTAACAGCCACTGTTCATCAAAGGCCTCGTAGCTCTTGAGAGCCTGTTCCTTTTTTGAAAGAATTTTCTCCAGGTCAGCTCGCCCAAAGTCAGGTATGAACCCGGTTGCAGACTCGGCAAAATATGACTTTGTCAAATGCTCCGAGAAGAAAATGTTAAAACCAATAAAGCCGTCTGTACTCGAAGAATCAAAATTTCCATCGTAGTTTGATCTCTTGGGTTGGGATCCTATGATGCTAGAAATTTTATTGGCGACCTTGCTGGAATAGGAAGTGATTTTCGATTTTGACAGTCCTAATGTTGGCTGAAAACTTAGACTAAGGTGAAATGGCATGTAACCCTGCTCATCAAGTATAGACACAACGGCGTCACCTATTTTCTTTAACAACATTTGTCTAGACCTTCTTTTTTCGTCAAGTATTTCGGTGATTTCAACTCCAATCACTTTATCACTTCTAACTAGTTTTATGTCGGGTTTTTCCCAACACTTAAAAAGATAGTCTTCGTCGGGCTCTAAAACCTCAATGAAACTAGTGAATACTCGCTTTTCTTCCTCCTTAGTCATCTCAGCAAAGCATCAAATTTAAGGTTGCTAACCATAATTATACCCGCCCAATCTACCCATTTTTCTACTCAATCTGATCCTCCCAGAAAAAACGTAAATTGCCCTTTGCTATGGGTAAACTGCTATCTATGTTTCTACTGAATATGAAACTCAAAGTACGCCACTCTTTCTTCGTTCTTATATTGCTCTGCCTTGCAGCCTGCACCCCTACAGAACTTAAATACCCTCCCATCACCGAGGACTTCTGCTCGCAGCTTCCGGCCGCAGCGCCAGTCAAACTGTCGGACTACCTGGCACCTTACGATGCCCTGCTGACCACTAAGACCGGCGTGCACTCTCTTGAAGAAGGCGACGTTTCTATGATCACCCGGGCGTGGCTCACCGAAGCTGCAGAGCAAACCATCGATATTCAGTACTTCATTTTTTCTACAGACAATATCGGGCTCATTGCCGCCGACTTCTTATTAGGCGCTGCCGACCGGGGCGTGAAGATCAGGATCATCGTGGACGACATTATGGTGGAAGCCGAGGAAGACGACCTGTTGGCCATGGATGCCCACCCCAACCTGGAAGTGAAAATTTACAACCCCAATGCCAATATTGGCAAAAACCTACCAGGCAAGCTGTTGTCGCTTGCCACCGACTTTCAGGGTTTCAATCAGCGCATGCACAACAAAACGTTCATTGTCGACCAGCAGGTGGTGATCACCGGCGGCAGAAACATTGCCGATGAGTACTTCGACTACGACCACGAATACAATTTCCGTGACCGTGACGTGCTGCTGGTGGGCAAGAAAGTGAGCGACGTGCAGCAGTCGTTCGATCTGTTTTGGGACAGCAAGCTTAGCGTGCCTGTGGGTGAGCTGGCCGAGGTAACCGATGAGGAGCTCAACCTCGATGTGAAGTACGCCTACCTCCACCAGTACGCCTGCAACCCCGAAAACTTCTGGCCTGAGGTAAGGGAAAAGGCAAAGCAGGTGCCGACAGAATTTCAGAAAGCACAGGCCTCCGGCTCCCTGGTGTGGACCGACAGCGTGCAGTTCATCTCCGACCTGCCGGGCAAAAATGACGGCAGCCAGGGCTTGGCGGGTGGTGGCGTGGCTACCGATTCGCTGGTCAGCCTGATCCGGCGGGCAAAGTCGTCCATCCTCATCCAGTCACCTTACCTTATTACGACCGAGGTCAGCCAGCAGCTCTTCAAAGCAGCTGTTGACCGTGGAGTAACTGTCAAAATTCTCACCAACAGCCTCTCGTCGACTGACAACCTGGAAGCATTTAGCGGCTACCAGCGGGACAGGGAAAAGCTGCTGGAGGCTGGCGTAAAAATTTACGAATTCAAACCCGATGCTGCCGTCCGCTTTGAGGTGATGACGGGAGCCCTGCAGAAGAAAATGGACTTCACTCCTGTCTTTGGCCTCCATGCCAAATCGATGGTGATCGACGACGATATTGCCGTGATTGGCACCTTCAACCTTGACCCCCGCAGCGCCAACTTGAACACAGAGTGCATAGCAGTTATTTATGACCGCAAAGTCACCGCTGACCTGCGTCAGGCCATGGAGGTCGACATCCGGCCGGAGAATGCCTGGGAAACCACATTAGACTTCAACCCTGATTCGGAAGCGGGCCGGGCAAAACAGTTCAAGGTGTGGCTGCGAGGTGTGATGCCCAAGTCAATTTTGTAATATTCCCTGCTCTTTGGCTGAATACTCCAATTAAAAACTATATCAAGGAATAATATCAAAGAGATATTTATTTATTTAAATTTATATATTAATCGGTATAGATACATTTTCTACTTTACTTCAACATACACACTAGTGACTCTTTACTACGCTTACGAAAAAATTTCTGTATGAAAGCACGGTTTCATTTCATCATCCTGACTGCCTTCGTGGGGATTTATCTGCAAGCAGAGGCGCAGCACAAGACCTACCTCGGCTTTGAGCTTGGCCCTAAGTATGAGAAGATTTCTGTCGATGACCTGGGTGGGATGGTTGGAGAAAAGCCGATATACTACAGTCCTGCAGGTGGATTTATCGTAGGGCAGGAAATCAGCCAGGGCCTTCTATTGGAAACCGGGCTTAATGCTTATAAATACGGGGTGGGCTTTAGATTGAAAAGCCCCAATGTCGGCCTGATTTCGGGGCAGTCCTACGCTGCTATTCAAATCCCTGTCAGGCTAAAATCCAACTTTGGCTTTTTCAGGGAAAGGCTAAAGCTTTCGCCATTTATCGGTTATTCTTTTGTCCACAATATGCGATATGAAATAGACAGAGGATCAACCAATATTGGGGGGCATAGTAGTTCATTTCATGCAGGTGATGAAAGTCGGTTAACGATGGTGGCAACCCCTGGTTTGAGGAAAAACTATAGTTTGATTGAGGCAGGTGTATCCGTTAGCTGGCAATTCAAAAACAGCTTTGTTCTCTACATCAATGGCAGCTCTACCAAAGGTTTTAAGAAAATGACGGAAATCGACGGCACCTACCAGATAGGCAATGGACCGGAGCAGTCGGCCAAGATCAGCTCAAACGGCGACTTCTATAACATGTTGTTCGGTGTGAAGTTTCCTATTAGCCCTGCGTGGCAGTATCGGAAATAACAAACAGCATATGTCTTTAAAAAAGTTAAAAAAGCCTTCACGAGTCGAAAAACTAAGAGGTATTGTAGAAGCAACACCTGACTTCGACTACAAAAAAGTGCTCGATGAAGAGAGAATGAAGAAGTACGGGACTTAAATCGAGCATTTTACTGCCTCATTAATCTGCATTCCCTAATCAAAACCTCCAAGGGGATCTGTCTTATTCGATAACAGTGGATGACTCCTTTAAAAGCTCATGATCACTGCTTTTTGCTCTACTGCCCACAGGGAAAGACTATTGGCATGCCCCGACAAAGCCAGCTTCCCAATGATATTACTTCTGTGCTTTTCGATGGTGCGTTCCGAAACATGCAATTTATCCGCAATGGCCTGGGAACTGAGTTGGCTGGCTATTAGTTTCAATATTTTCCTCTCCGAGGGTGAGAGTAACTCAAGTTTTTCGAGACTTGTATTCGCTGTGTTCAGATCCTTGTGGAGTATAGAGGGGCTATAGTAAAACTCACCTTGCATCACCTTTTCGATACATTTGAAAATTTCCAAATTGGTATCTTCCTTCAGCAGGTACCCCGCAATGTGAAGACTTTTAGCCTGCACGATAAATTCCGCCTCCTTGTGATAAGAAAGAATAATAACCTTCGTAAGTAAGCCCTTTTTTCTGCATTCTTCGGCCACGGCAAACCCGGTAAGGTAGGGCATCTCAATATCCAATACCGCTACATCGGGATGGTAATCAGTAATCAACTTCAACGCCGTGCTCCCGTCGCTGGCGGCACCGACCACGTTGACCCCTCCCTTTTTCAAGGTGTCTTCAAGTCCTTGCAATAACAATGGGTGATCATCGGCCACCACCGCTCTCAGGTTCTTCAAACTCATCATCCTATGCTGGCTTATTAATCACTAAAGTAACACTGGTACCCTTTCCTTTTGTCGACTCGATAAGAATTTTACCTCCGACCATCTGAGTTCTTTCCTTCAGGGTTTTCATTCCCAAACTATGGATGGTCTCTGGCTTTTCGGTCAGATCAAAACCAACACCATAGTCCTGCACCGTTACGATTACTTTTCTCGCCTCCAGGGTAACACGAACAATCGCAGATTCGGTTTGAGCATGCTTGATCATATTGTTGAGCGCCTCTTGCACTATGCGGTAAATCTGAAGTTCGTGTTCCCGGGAAAAGATATTGTCAATCGTGTCAATTTCCTCAGTAAAGAATATGTCTGTTACTTCGTCCACATCGTTCACCAGCTTTTTGATGCTGGCAGTAAGCCCCAACCTGTCGAGCACAGCAGGGTGCAACGCTTTGGAAATGGTTCTCACCTCCTCCAGGGCCTTGCTTACCATGGTAGCCGTCGTATCGTCCTGATTCAAAGTCACCTTGTTTTTGATCAGAATCAGACTTTGGCCTACAGAGTCGTGGAGATCCCTGGAGATTCTCTTTCGCTCTTCTTCGTGAGAAGAAAGCAACTGGCGGGAAAAGCGCTCCTGCATCGCATTAGCGTTCAACGCATATTTTCTGGAGCGATACAGATAAACACTGCCGAATAATAGCAACATGCCTATGGCTATTGCCCAGGCTAATCTTGTTTTGAAAAGGCTAGCAGCTGAAATAAGTTTAATCTCCCCTTCCTGTTGGGTAATCTTCAAATCCTTTTTGGTGGTTTCGTAGATGGCGTTCAGCTGCTTCACCTGTCGAGACTTTTCTTTGTTGAATACCGAATCTTTCACCGCCTCAGATTTGAGCATATACTCATACCCTTCCTTGTAATAACCTAGCGCCGAGTGGGCCTCAGCCAACCGTTTCAATACTTTTTGCTCCATGTCCCTGTTTGGATACCTGACAAGAAACTCCATAGCTTTTTCCCCACTATCGATAGACTTTTGATAGAAGTCATAGTCCAGATAAAGCTGCTGGTACTTGGCATAGGCGTGGACGGTGGAGGCCGGTTTCCTGATCACCTCTTCTTTCAGTTTCAAAGACCTGCCCAGGTAATCAAGTGCTTTGGGGAAATCACCTTGATCGGCAAAAACCATAGCATAATTCCCCAGTATGATAGAGAGTGCGTTGAGGTTATTTGTCTTCTCTGCGAAGAAAACTCCCTGTTCATCGTACTCCCGGGCCTTGCCGAGTTTGTTCATGTTGTGGCTCAATACACCCAAATTGAGGTAATCGCTGAGAAAACGAGAAGTATCACCAAACGAAATGTTGAGTTCGAGGGCTTTGAGCAAGTGCTTTTCGGCACTTTTATAATCTTTGGTAGTCCGATATAAATTGCCCAGGTTGCCATGGATCAAGGCAATGCCCAATGAATCGCCCAGCTGCTCTCGCAACACTAAGGATTGCAAGTAATAATCGATAGCACCTGGGTAGTTAACCAGGGAGAATTGAACCCTTGCAATGAAGTTAAGGCAATAAGCTTCCAGTTGCTTGTTGCCAATTTCTCTGGCGATTGAAATGGATTTGTGAAAATATTCAAGACTCCTCTCAGAATCCGCTTTGATATCATAATAGTGGCCAATATTATTTAAGCTAGTGATCATGCCCTCTTTGGATGCTGCTTGTTCGCTTAACATCAATGCCCTGGTGGCGTAGTTGAGGGAAGAGTCGGGTATGAAATTTTCAAACTCATCACAAATTTCATTGAGCAATCGGATTTTATCCATCACGCCAGCCGACGGTAGCTGACTTTTTAAAGCATCTATTTTACTCGTCGTTACTTCCTGTGACAGCAGACGACCATTGATCAACAACAGCAAAAACGGAAACACAATATATCCTACAATTCCTGGTGAGCTTTTTACCATCGTAATTCAGTACTAATTTCCTGCTAGCCTGTCAAGATAACAGCTCCCGACTCAGTAAACTGATCAGACTCTTAAAAATATCCAACTATTTCTAAAAAAGAGAGTTTTTGTTGTGCGAGGTAGAGGTCTCGTGCAGTAAGTCCTCTCGACTGCCTGTTCTTTCCGCCTCAAAATGGCTCCATCAGTCCTGCTAGTTCATGAAGTTTTTTTAACCATTCCATGGTTGACAGATGGAGGTAGTCAATGTCACACTGCCGAACACCGCTCCAGATTCTCAGAATATCAGACCCCTCTAAACAGTCGATTTTGGTGTAAAACCTGCAAAAATACGTGGCGCTACGTAGGCATTTACGTGGCGCCTCGTATTTCTACTCATTTTGCTTAAGCCCAACTTTACCGAACCATAGATGGGTTTAAAACATACACATGGAGCGCATGGTAAGATGTATCGTTTCCCATTTCAACGCTGAAAGAACTTAAAGCTGAGCTGATGCACATCTCAATTAGACACTTCGAAAGACTTTTCTTGTTCCTTACCTTCTCATTTTTCGGGTGGAGCCTTTCTGCTCAGAACTTGTTCTTCAATCAATACCATTTTAGCCCTTTGGCTGCCAACCCCGGTCAGGCTGGCACATTGCAAGATGCCTGGGTCGGCATCAACTACCGCAGTGTGCCCCTTCAACTGGGCGAGAAATTTATTACTACCCAGGCTTCAGCGCTATACCCTGTAGGAATTGGCAATCACAGGCTGGTATTCTCCGGAAGTTTTTTCAGCGACCGGGTGACTGAATTCTTCAACACCACCGGAGGCTCTTTGGGGGCTGCCCTGAGCATTGCACTAAGCGAGCGAAGTGAGCTAAGCTTTGGCACACAAGCCGTCGTGTTTGGCAATAGTTTGACTGGCGATATTTCAACAGATAGTCAATTTATCAATGGCATATTTGACCCGACTGCGCCAACTGGTGAATTGATAGGTAGCAAAAGTGGTCAGGTAATTTCAGCCAGTAGCGGGCTCTATTGGCAGGTGCGGGACTATGACGGCCGTGGGAAAGGTTTTGCAGGCATCTCTCTTTTTAACTTCACGAACCCTGAAATGTCGTACTCCGACCAAATAAGTCAAAAACTGCCCACCACTTATAAAGCCACGCTGGGCTACGAAATTTTAAAACATGGCAAGTTTGCCATTTTACCTACAGCGCAGGGCATTATTGGCAATGGAAAGAAACTGCTACAGACAGGCAGCTTGTTCACTTACGACCTTGCAGGCAATGGCGCTAAGCAGATTGGGCTAGGTGGGTGGTATAGCACCAGCGAGCTAGCGGTGTTTTCGGTGCAGTACCAGCAGCCAGAGGTAAAAGCCGCCGTGAGCTTCGATGTGCCTGTAAGCAATGCCTATGGTGGTGCTGTGGGGAGTCCACTTGAAATAGCCATTTTCTATCGGATTTTTAAGAAGAATAAACGGGAAGCTGCTCCCATGGTGGTACAAACGGCAGTGCCTGTGGCAGCCGCACAACCCATGGCTGCCGATGGGGCTACAGAAATGACGGCAGAGGCGGATTCGAAAACCCAGGTTGAGGAGCAACCAGTAAAAGGAACCGAACGGCTAGTACAAAAAGAACTGGCGTCAGCTCCGCTAACCCCCGAAGAAGAAAGGATCATAGACGAGAATGTGCGGTTCAAATTGGACAGTGACATACTCGATGAGCCATCACAGGAATACCTTGCCCAGGTGGTAGCAATATTCCAACAACACGCAAATCTCCACATCCAATTGACAGGCCACACCTGCAACACTGGCAGCCGGGACGTAAACCAAAACCTGTCGATAAAGCGGGCCGAAAGCGTGAAAGCCTATTTGGTAAATAAAGGCCTTGGTGAGGACAGGATAACGGTCGACGGAAAAGGTGAAACCCAGCCTTTGACAGACAATTCTTCAGAAGCACTCAGGCAACTTAACAGAAGAGTAGAAATTAAGATAGTGGAAGAAAGCAAATGAGAGTTTATGCTGTCAGCAATAGGTATGTCAGCCATTAGACCTTGAATGAAGTTAAATCTTTGCGCATGAAAAAATCAATGAGATCTATAGAAGGGTTTTGTTCCCTTTTTACTCTTATCAATCAAAAAAGAATGAAATTAGGCATAATCGTATGGCTTTTAATAGTATTTTTTTTTGCCTCTATTACAGTTTATAGTCAGCGACCACCAGTGAAAGCTGATTTTTCGGAAACCCCATCAATTGGATGTGACTTGCCTCAAACAGTATCCTTTACTGATTTATCAGAAAATCCCGATACATGGTCATGGTCTTTCGGAGATGGATCTACATCAACATTAAAAAATCCAAATCATACCTATACTTCAGCAGGTCGCTTTGATGTCCGTCTTTTTGTTCAAGATACGACCAATGGTGATTCTGATGAAATTACAAGAACGATAACTATCGGGGGTTCTATAGTTGAATTTAAAGAAGCTGATGCCGATTTTCCGTATGGATGTGCTCCATATTTAGTGAACTTTATCGATGAGTCAACAACCATAGCCTCTACTATAATCACAGATTGGTTATGGGATTTTGGAGATGGCAGTACATCTGAAGATCAGAATCCATCACATACTTATGAAAAACTAGGATACCATTCTATCACGCTAACAACGACCAATTCCGTTGGTTGCATAAATACCATAACAAAAACAAATTTTGTTCAGGTGGTTGGACCCATGGTTGATTTTGGAACTACTAGTGCTAGACAGTTAGATGGCCCGGGTGCTGTAACTTTCCAGGATCAGAGTTTTTCTGGTTCGCCAATAACTAGCAGACTATGGAATTTTGGAGATGGAGCTACCACATCTACTAATCCAAACCCCACACATACTTATACCACATCAGGTACTTTCGATGTAAGCTTGACGATAAGTACCCTTGATGGTTGTCCTACAACACTTAAAAAAAGTCATTATATCAATACGATCCCTGGAGCCTACGATGTATCCAAAGCCATTTTCACTGGTGATCATGAACGTTTTTCAGTGCGATTTCAAGAAAGCTCACCAATCTCTTTGGCCTTTAGCGCCGATGGCACCAAAATGTTTGTGATGGGTCTTATAGGAAGGGAAATCAAAGAATATACCCTAGCCATGCCTTGGGATGTTTCCACGGCCAGCTATGCTGGAGATGCCGAAAGCCTTTCGATATCATCACAAGAAAGCACTCCTACCTCTTTGGCCTTTAGTTCAGACGGTACCAAGATATTTGTCATAGGCTATAATGGAGATAATATCAACGAATATGCCCTGACCATCGCCTGGGATGTTTCCACCGCTAGCTATGCAGGGGATACCGAACGCTTTTCGGTTGCCGCACAAGAAAGCACTCCCGTGTCTCTGGCCTTTAGTTCAGAAGGTACTAAAATGTTTGTGATGGGTAATGATGTGCAAGATATCAACGAATATACCTTGACCACTGCCTGGGATGTGTCTACGGCTAGCTATGCTGGTGATGGCGAGCGTTTTTCGGTGGCAGCACAAGAATCCGAAGCTCGATCTCTGGCTTTTATTGGTGATGGTACCAAAATGTTTGTGGTGGGAGTTGCGGGAGATGATATCAACGAATATAACCTAACCACCTCCTGGGACGTGTCCACTGCTACTTACGCTGGAAATGTAGAGCGCCTTTCGGTGTTAAGCCAACCTGTATCATTGGCCTTTAGTGCGGATGGCACTCAAATGTATGTAATGAATATAAACTCAAGGAATATTAACCAATACTCGCTTGCAGCCCCTGTAATTACTCAAGCGGTGGCGAATCAGGCCATAAATGATAATGAGACCATTAGCCTATTTGCAGCCATCACCGTGGCAGACCCTAATGGAGACAATGTCTCCGCCACCATTACTTTAGATGACAATGCCAAAGGTGCTTTAACCGGAACAGGCCTTGCCGGAACAGGCCCCTACACCTTGACCAGTACCGATGCGGCCAGTTTGCAGGCAAGTCTCCATGCATTGGTATTTAATCCGGCAGATAACCGGGTGGCTTTTGGAAATACTGAAACTACCACCTTTACTTTGGCCATTAGTGATGGCTCATTTAGCGATACCGACAGCAGGACAACAGTGGTGGCAAGCCCCATAGCGCCTACCATTGTTTGGAGTAGTCTGGCGAGTTCGCCAACCAATGTTTTTACTATTACAGCCACTTTTAGTGAACCTGTTACAGGGTTTACCATAGGAGACCTGACAGTGGGTAATGGAACAGCTAGTGATTTTGTAGCCATCAGTACCAGTGTTTATACTGCTACAATAACACCTGCTGCCGATGGAACCGTAACTGTTGATGCAGCAGCAGGTGTTGCTCAGGATCCTGGTGGAGTAGACAATATTGCAGCCTCCCAGTTTAGTATTACTGCAGACGTAGCAGTTCCTGCAATCACCATTTCCAGCCCTGTAGCTGACCCAACCAATGTTGCATTTACAGCCACTTTCACCTTCTCTGAAGAGGTTGCTGGTTTTGATGTTGCCGACATCACCGTGGGCAATGGAACGGCAGAAAGTTTTACATTCACGAATGCTTCGGTATACACCGCTGAAATTACCCCAACAACTGATGGAACCGTTACTGTTGATGTAGCGGCCAACGTGGCCCAGGATGCGGCCACCAATGGCAACACCGCCGCTACCCAGTTCAGCCTGGAAGCAGATTTTATTGCTCCAACTGTAACGATTACCAGCCCGGCAGCTGACCCAACCAACGGTGCATTTGCAGCCACTTTCACTTTCTCCGAAGATGTTACTGGTTTTGATGTTGCCGACCTTAATGTAGGCAATGGAACGGCAGGAAGTTTTGCTGCCACGGGCGCCTCAGTATATACAGCTGAAATTACCCCATCGGCTGACGGAACAGTGACCATTGATGTGCGGGCCAATGTGGCGCAAGATGCTGCTACCAATGGCAATACAGCAGCTGCTCATTTTAGTGTGGCGGCAGATTTAACTGCTCCAACCCTAACGATCACAAGCCCTATAGCGAACCCAACCAATGGTGCCTTTACAGCTACCTTCACTTTCTCTGAAGATGTCACTGGGTTTGATGTTGCTGACATTAATGTAGGCAATGGAACCGCTGGAAGTTTTGCAGCCACTAGTGCTTCGGTATACACCGCTGAAATTACCCCAACAACTGATGGAACCGTTACGGTTGATGTAGCGGCCAACATAGCTCAAGATGCCGCAACCAATGGCAATACAGTGGCCACGCAGTTTAGTGTAGAAGCAGATTTTACTGCTCCAACCATAACAGTCACAAGTCTGGTAGCAAATCCTGCCATGGGAGCATTTACAGCCACTTTCACTTTCTCCGAAGATGTCACAGGCTTTGAGCTAATGGACATCACCGTGAGCAACGGAACGGCAGGAAATTTTGCAGTAATTAGTTCCTCTGTATACACCGCTGAAATTACCCCAACGGCTGATGGAACCATAACCATTGATGTAGCAGCCAACGCAGCAGAAGATGCCGCTATTAATGGCAATCAGGCCGCTGCACGATTTAGCATGCTATTTGATGGTACAAACCCAACGGTAACAATAACCAGTAGCTTAAGTGTTTCAACGAAAGTGAATCCCATTCCCGTGACCATCACCTTTAACGAAGAAGTAACGGATTTCACAGTGAGTGATATAGCTATTGGGAATGGTAGTGTTGCAAATTTTTCAACTTCTGATAATATCGTTTTCACGGCTAATATTATTCCTGTCACTGATGGAGATATAACAGTTGATATTGCCTATGCAACCGCTCAGGATCTTGCTGGAAATAGCAATACAGCTGCCACAACTTTCAGCATCGCTTATGATAGCCAGATTGACCAGATCATCTGTCAGAACATCACCGTAGAGCTCGATGCTAACGGAACGGCTCCCCTTCAAGTGGACCAGATTGACAATGGTTCGTTAGACAGCTTTGGCATTGCCTCCCGCTCTATAAACATCACTTCTTTTAATTGTAGTGATGTGGGTGATAACAATGTCACCCTTACCATCACCGATAACAATGGTAATCTAGGTACTTGTGAGGCTGTAGTTACTGTAGAAGATGCTATGGTCCCTACGGTTCTTACTCAAGATATTACTGTGGCACTGGATGTCAACGGCCAGGCCTCCGTTACTCCAGCTGATATTGATAATGGCAGCACGGACAATTGCGGAATAGCTACGCTGGTATTGGATGTGTCTTCTTTTGATATCCCTACCACAGAATCCACGACCGTAACACTAACCGTTACTGATGTTAATGGCAATAGTGCCGCTGCCACCGCCATAGTCACATTTAGTAAGGTGGCTCAAAGCATTGTATTTGATCCAATAGCAGATAAAAAAGTAGGGCAGGATCCCGTAGTACTTGAAGCTACCGGAGGTGGATCAGGATTGCCTGTAACCTTTTCGATAGTAACGGAACCCTCATCGGGAGTAGCTTCACTAGTTAATGGCGCCATCATTATAGAGGGTACCGGTTCGATAGTCGTTACTGCCAGTCAGGCGGGCAATGACATTTTTCAGGCAGCAGAAGAGGTATCCCAATCCTTTGCCATTTTGTCCAGCGAATTGTTTCTACCCACCCTATTCACACCCAATAATGACCAAGCCAACGATCGCTTCATTTTACGTGGCGGAGGAAGCGTAGCCAACATTGAGCTTCAAATATTTGATCGGGAAGGTAATCCTGTATTTAACTCACAAAGCACCACGGAGCTTTTCCAGTCCGGATGGGATGGAACAAATGAGGGCAAAGAACAACCGCAAGGGGCTTATGTCTGGGTAATCAAAGGTACTTTTCAGGATGGCAGCACGCTATTAATCAATGGCAAGGATACTGGTATTATCAGGCTAGCACGGTAAACAAATGAAAGTTGTAAGGTTGAAAACGGGAAATTCTAAGAATACCTATAAAAAATACTTCAAGCGAGAAGCATTGAATCAATTTTGTTTTCCCTTACCGATGAGATATCAGTTTCACAAATTCATCCCACCCGAAAAATACAGATTGATCCATTGTCCTTGATGCTGAGATAGTCGTGACGTGAGTCCTCTTCCCTTATTTTTCCTACCTTAGCTCCCGAAACTTTTCATTTGGTTCCTTGTTGTAAGGAAAACGAATCGACCATTGACCAACCCCATCACCATTATCGTCGGCACCAACAGGGAGCCCGCCAACTCCAGGCACATTGCCCAGCAGTATCTGGAGATACTTGCCTCCAAAGGTGCATTGGCATCCATCATCGATCTTGCTGGCCTGCCCGAAGACTTTGTATTTTCGGCTTTATACAAAAACAATGGCAAAAATGAAGCCTTTAACCGCTTCCGGAAGCAAATGAAGGAGTCGCAGAAGTTTGTGTTCCTGGTGCCGGAATACAACGGCTCTTACCCTGGGGTGCTTAAAGCCTTTATTGACGGCATGGAGTACCCTGGCACCTTCAGAGGGAAAAAGGCGGCCCTGGTTGGCCTCAGCTCCGGCGGACAGGGTGGCGGACTGGCTGTGTCACACTTCACCGATGTGCTCAACTACTGTGGCACTCATGTGCTGGCGTTTAAACCTAAGATGCCGTTTATAGAAAAGCACCTGGAAGGGCAGAAGATAACGAATAATGTTTACCTGAGGGACCTGGAACTGCAGGCCGAACAGTTGATTGGGTTTTGAGGGGCTTGGTTGCAAAGGGCTACACCCTTTGCAGCTTGCTTGCGCCCTTTCAGGGCTTGACATGCACTTGGATTCTTCACACAATCGGGAATAAGGCAAGCATCCTCCCAATTACCGAAGAAGGGTTCTGTATCATGAAATCTGTAGAAAAATCGCCGTGCTCAGCCCCGACAAAGTCGGGGCATGAGACAGCTCACAAAAGTTAGACAGGAATAAAACCTTTGCAATTATTAACTGTAAAACAAAAAAACTAGTCCACGTTATCGTGCAGGAAGCGATTGTTGCCCAATATCTGATTGTCGTCATTCAGATTGAACTTCGAAATCTTCCTTTCAGATGAATGGGGTACATCCTGCAGTTTAACTTTCTTCCTCATGTAAGCCGGCACTTCCAGCTTCTCTTTGAAAGAATCACTATCCAAAGTAGATGGGCTCTTCAGGTTAGCGAGCTTGCGCTCTCTTTCCCTTGCCTGCTCCATCAGCTCTATTTTCTTACTCATTTGATGGGCTGAACCTTCCAGCTCCTCAAGAAAGGCATCGCCCGGGTCAAGGTCGCTGCCTTCCACTACCTCGTACTCTTCTCCGAATTCGAACAGCCCTTTATCATCGTCGTCCTTCTTCTTAGGAGTTGACGGAGGAGTGTCCTTCTTCTTGAAGTCAAAAACATAAGACCTTTCTTCGGCTTCAGCTTCGTCCTCTTGTCTTATTTCATCTTTCAGCTTCTTGATGACCGGTTCGGTGATTGGCCTTTCAGGCTTTTTAGGTTGCTGCTCAAAAAGGTTAATCTGTTTGGCTCTCTCCAGATCGTGTATTTTTTTCTCTGACTTCTCCTCAAGTATTTTTGAAATAGACGCCTGGTCAAAGCCTGTGGCAATGATGGTGACCCTGATGCAGTCGCCCAGCTCAGGGTCGACACCGTGGCCAAAGATCACTTCAGCGTCGTCGCCGGCGGCTTCCTGCATGTATTCGGTAATGGCAGTTAACTCATCCATTTGCAGCTCAGCCTGCTCGCCAGAAATGATGGAAAGCAAAATCTTCTGTGCACCAAGAATATTGGTATTGTTGAGCAGCGGCGACGAAATGGCTTCCTCAGCCGCACGAATAGCTCGGTTGTCGCCACTGGTCACAGCCGACCCCATAACAGCGGCTCCACTGTTCTTCATCACCGTCTTCACATCTTCAAAATCGACGTTCACATAGCCCGGCACAGTGATAATTTCCGCAATGCCTTTGGCAGCAGTGGTCAACACATTGTCGGCTTTGGAGAAAGCTTCAGAAATGGACTGATTGCCGTAAATCTCCCTCAGCTTGTCGTTGAGGATCACCAGTACGGTGTCGCAGTTCTCCTTCAGCGCTCTGATTCCCTCTTCAGCTTGCTGCGTCTTCTTTTTGCCTTCGAAAGCAAAGGGAGCCGTGACGATACCTACAGTGAGGATGTCCAGTTCACGGGCCACTTTGGCGATAACGGGAGCCGCACCAGTGCCTGTGCCACCGCCCATGCCTGCGGTGATAAATATCATGCGGGTGTCCTCACTCAAGAGCTCCCGAATATCTTCTTTACTCTCCAGCGCTGCGTTCTTTCCCTTTTCGGGGTTAGCACCTGCTCCAAGACCACTGGTCAGGTTGGCACCTATTTGCAGCTTGATGGGTACAGGACTGCTATTGAGCGCCTGAGAGTCGGTATTACAAATGACGAACTCGACGTCTTTGATACCCTGGTTAAACATGTGGTTGACAGCGTTGCTGCCACCGCCCCCAACGCCGATCACCTTAATGATCGACTTATGATGCTGGGGTAGATCGAACTTGTATGCGTTTCCTGTCATAACTATAGAAGTTGAGGTGTAGTCCTTTTGTCAGATGGCCCAAAGAAGCCCTCCGAAAAAAGCGACCTATTCCATTTTATCGTCAAAATCATCAATCAACATTTTCTTTGTCTTCTCCAGCATATTGTTGAAGAAGTTCTTTGGTACAGTCAAGTCCTTGCGGCTAATTGACTTCCCTTGCACCGGCTTGTGCAACGATTTCTCATTGTACCGGTTTTCACGCTCATCGAGGGCCCGGAAGCCACTCAACACCAAACCCACTGTGGTAGCATACATGGGGCTTTTCACTGTTTCCAGCTTGCCTTTGCCGAGGTGCTCGTTAGGATAACCTATTCTGCTATCCATGCCCGACATGTATTCAAATAACTGCTGCACACATGCCAGCTGGCTACCACCACCGGTAACCACAATGCCCCCTGCCAGCTTGTGCTGGAAGCCTGAGGTAATGATTTCGGTGTGCACCATTTCTATGATCTCTTCCATGCGGGCTTCGATCACATGCGCCAGGTTCTTCACAGAAATTTCCTTGGGAGCACGGTTTCTAAGGCCGGGAATTGAGATAATCTCATTAGGGTTTGCCTCTTCAGCGATGGCTTTTCCAAACTTGGTTTTCAATAGCTCAGCCTGGTGTTCCATCACCATGCAGCCCTGCTTGATATCGGTCGTCAGTATGTTACCGCCGAAAGGAATTACTGCCGTGTGGCGAATGATATTGTCGTAGAAAATGGCGATGTCTGTGGTACCGCCGCCTATGTCGACCAGGCAAACGCCGGCTTCTTTCTCTTCTTCGCTGAGCACTGCCAGGCTTGACGCCAGCGGCTCGAGGATGAGGTTCTCGATCTCAAGACCTGCTCTGCGCACGCACTTATTGATGTTGTTAATAGCGTTCGTCTGTGCCGTGATCACGTGGAAGTCAGCTTCGAGCTTCACACCCGACATACCTACGGGATCTTTGATACCTTCCTCATAGTCGACGATGTAGTCCTGAGGCATCACGTGGATGATCTCGCTCCCTGGTGGGATCACGATCTTGTACATGTCGTTGGTCAGGCGATTCACGTCTTCCACGGTGATCTCATCGTCGTTGGACTGACGGGTGATCGACCCATGGTGGATAGAGCTGCGGATGTGCTGACCAGCAATGCCCACATTCACCACCCGGATGTCAATACCCGACTGCTCCTCTGCTTCAGCCACGGCCTTTTCTATGGCGCTCACCGTCTTGTCGATGTTGGTCACAATGCCACGGATCACCCCGTCGGAAACGGCCTTACCCATGCCCATCACTTCGAGCTTTCCATATTCATTTTTACGGCCGACAATGGCACATATCTTGGTGGTGCCTATGTCGAGGCCAACAATAATTTTATCGTTTTGCATAGGAGTATTATTCACAGACGATTTGGTCTTTATATTTCACGTTCACTTTTTCGTAGGTATTCCAGCCTTTTTCGGGCAGGATTTTGGTATAGAAAATATGGAGTTTACTGAACTTCGTTTCAATGTCCTCCGCTTTTCCGAATTCGATATATTGCCTGGTCACCTGAGGGTAGAGTATCATTTCCCCTCTTTTGTCCATCGAAATCTCTGCTATTTGCGCTTTCCAGAACTTGCTTGCTTCCAGATAGCTCACCATTTCAAAGAGCCCTTTGCCCTGCTCGTCTTCCTCAATAGAAACTTTGTACTTTTTGGATGACGGTATTTTCACCAACACCACCCTGGCTGTGTAATTGTCCGAAAGAGGAATTACCTCCCCTGCATCGGTGATATAGGCACCAAAACCTCCGTTGTTGATGATTCTGGCAATAGGCTTTTTCTGCTTAATCTTCGCCTTTATATTGCCCCTCAAATCCCTGAACACCTCGGCCTCTTTCACAAAAGGGTGCTTCTCGATCTTCGTTTCAATATTCCTGAGGTTGATGTCACCAGCGAATGATCCCGTCAGCACTTCGTTGCCCGGAGCATTGATCAGCTTCCTGATGTCATTCTCGTGGATGAAATAATTTCCCTGGCTATAGTCGATGTCGATATAGACTTCGCTGAAAGGCTTGTCCATTTGCTTTTTGCTAACAAACCCAATCAGTACGAACAGCAGGATGGCACCTGCCACGAAATACACGCCTCTCTTTATTTTTATTTTACGCAGCATAGCTCTTCGTCTTTAAAATTTCCGCCAGCGGCTTTACCATTTTATCAATATCACCTGCTCCTATCGTGAGCAGTACTTCCGGATCGTGGCTCTTCGTCCACGCCAGTAATTCGTCCTTGCTAATCACCTGCTTCCTGGAATGCGAGATTTTGGAAGCAATCATTTCAGCATCTACCCCAGCTATGGGCTTCTCCCTTGCCGGATAAATCGGCAGCAGAATCACCTCGTCGGCCATGGAAAGGCTTTCGGCAAAACCATCAGCAAAATCCCTGGTGCGGGTGTACAAATGCGGCTGAAAAACGGCCGTTAACTCTTTGGATGGATACAACTCCCTCACCGAGCGAAGGAACTGCCGGATTTCCTCAGGGTGATGCGCATAGTCATCGATAAACACGTGGTGCTCATCTTTGAGTATACTTTCAAACCTGCGTTTAACGCCTTTGTAGCTAGCCACTCCTTGTCTGATCGCCTTCTCGTCGATACCCAGCTGAAGAGCCACACCGATGGCGGCCGTCATGTTCTCCACGTTGTGGAAGCCAGGCACCTGAAGCCTCAGATTGGTCATTTTACCTTCGGGATATACCATATCGAAGGCAAACTGACCGTCAACTACTTTCACATTTTCAGGACGGTAGTTAAATGACTCACCGTAATAATTTACAGACGCTCTGCGGGCAGGTAAAATAAGTGTTTGCTGCAGCTTACCCTGGAGGAAGATGCTTCCAGAAGGGATTACCTGCCCGGCAAAAGCGCTGTATGTTTTTATCATTTCTTCAGCAGATCCATAAATATCGAGGTGATCAGGATCTACCGATGTTATGACGGCTATGTTAGGATGTAGGCGTAAAAAGGATCTATCAAATTCATCTGCCTCTGCCACCAGAAGTGACTTAGGATCATCCGAAAGCAGCAAGTTGCTGTTGTAGTTGGCTGTGATGCCTCCGATGAAAGCTTCGACAGGCGTGCCGGCAGATTTCAGCAAATGAGCGATCATCGACGAAGTGGTAGTTTTGCCATGGGTGCCAGCCACCGCTATGGTGAACTTGCTTTTGGAAATCAGCCCAAGTACTTCAGAGCGTTTCTTGATATCGAAACCTGCCGCTTTAAAATAAGCCCACTCTGCATGATCCGCTGGAATAGCTGGGGTCAGCACCACCAGTGTCTTGGCTTTGTTGGCTTTGAAATTCTCAGGAATCAGGGAAACGTCATCTGTAAAATGGATGTCGATGCCTTCTTTCTTCAGTTCATCAGTAAGTGCCGTGGAGGTGAGGTCGTAGCCTACTACTTTTTTGCCCTGGTTGTTGAACCAGCGAGCCAAAGCACTCATGCCGATACCACCAATACCGAGGAAGTAAATATTTTCGAGATCAGCAAAAGACGATTTTTCTTCAACACCTATCAGCCTGGCTACTTCGTCCACTATTTTGTCGGTAGCGTCTGGTCTGGCCAGTGCCTTTATGTTGGCAGAAAGCACAGCTTGTCTTCCCTCATTCTTCAAAAGGGTCAACACCTCGCCTACCAAAACTTCTCTTGCTACAATATCTTTGACACACAATGCGGCATCCTTTTCCACGAGGGCCATCGCATTGCTTGTCTGATGGTCTTCTGCTACATTGGGCGAAGGCACAAAAATGACAGGCTTGCCTACCACGCAAAGCTCGGAAATAGATAACGCCCCAGCCCTTGAAATCACCACATCGGCTGCTGCATAAGCCTTGTCCATTTCTTTGATGAACTCAAGCAGCACAATGCCGGTCATGTCGAGCGTGGCAGTTTGCTGCTTCATCTGCTCGAAATAGAAACGACCACATTGCCACAGCACCTGAACGCCCGCCTTTTGGAATTCAGCCAGCCCGGCTAGCACGCTTTCGTTCAACGTCTTAGCGCCAAGGCTGCCGCCAAACACCAGCACCACGGGTTTATTGGCATCGAGACCATAGAAGGAAGCGGCTGTCGCTTTTATAATATTTCCGGCTGTAATGTCCTTTCTGATCGGGTTGCCAGTAATGGTCAGGTTCTCTTTAGGAAAGAACTTCTCCATGCCCTCGTAGGCCACACATATTTTCTGCACCCTTTTGGCCAACCACTTATTGGTGAGGCCTGCATAGGAATTCTGCTCCTGAATCAGCGATGGAATGCCTTTGGAAGTGGCAGCATACAACAAGGGCCCGCTGGCATAACCGCCTACGCCCACCACCACATCAGGCTTGAAGTCGTTGATGATTTTCCTGGATTTCCATACACTGGAAATGACCTTGAAAGGAAACATAAGGTTGCTGACAGAGAGGCTGCGCTGCAATCCACTGATCCAAAGACCAATGATCTTGAAGCCCGCTTCAGGCACCCGCTGCATTTCCATTTTCCCTTCAGCACCCACAAAGAGGATATCAGCATCGGGGAATCGCTCCCTGAAAGCAGTACCAATAGCGACTGCCGGGAAGATATGTCCCCCGGTGCCTCCTCCACTGATAATGATCCGATATGCTCCTGTCTTTGTCATATTACGCCATTGCGGCTACTTTTCTTTTTCCGTTTCCTTTCACATCGCTGGGGAACTCATCCAATTCTCCCCTGCTCACACTCAATATGATGCCTATTGAAATCCCCATAAACAGTTGGGATGTACCACCCATACTCACCAGCGGCAACGGCAGACCGGTAATTGGCCCAAGCCCCACGGCAACGCCCATATTGATGAAGGCCTGCATGACCAGCGCAAAGCTCAGGGCTGCACTCAGCAAGCCACCGTAGGCCCGCTCACTTTGCATAAACACGATCATGCCCCGGTAGAGCAGCGCCAGATAAAGCAGGATTACCGCCACTCCCCCTATCATGCCATACTCCTCGATGATAATGGCGTAGATAAAGTCAGAATACGGGTGAGGTAGAAAATTTCTTTGGTCACTCTGGCCTGGTCCTTTTCCCACAATGCCTCCACTGGCCACAGCGATGTAAGACTGCTGTGCCTGAAAGGGTAGTGACGATTCATCATCAGAAAGGAAGGACTGCACCCGGCTGATTACAGTTTGGCCCCTTTGTCCCAGGGTTAGCGCCACGGCTCCGGAGAGCGCACCAATCATAACCAGCATGGCCAGGTATTTCACTGGCACACGGCCAATGAACATCAGCAGCATGCAGGTAGCGAAGATCAATACCGCTGTGGAGAAGTTGGACATGGCGATCAGGCCACAAATGACACCACACCACAGCAGGATGGGGATCAGCGATTCCTTGAGCTCTTCTTCACTCTGCTGCCGCTTCGACAGAATGCTGGCAATGGTGACAAACAAAGCCAGCTTGGCCAAATCAGATGGCTGGAAAGCCTGGTTGATAACTGGAATGGTTAACCACCTGGAAGCCTCGTTCATCGTGTTTCCGAACAGGTAGGTGATCATCAGCAACGGCACCGACACCCATAGAGCGAGCTTTGAAAGCTTCGAATAGTACCTGTAATCAATCTTATGCGCACCCCAAATGGCCACAAGACTGAGTATGGTCAAAACAGAGTGCTTCATCAGGTAATACTCAGTATCTCCACCCATTTTTGCATAGGCGAGCGTGCCGGTGGCGCTGTACACTACCAGGATGCTGAGTACCGATAAAGCAAGCACGATAGCCCAAATGATGGGGTCGCCTTTAAGATTATTCTCTATCCATTCCTTTATCATACGCTTTGCCCCCTTCCTACATGATTCTTTAATTGGACAACTGCATCTTTGAACTGCTCACCACGGTCTTCATAGTTTCTGAACAGGTCGAAACTGGCGCAAGCCGGTGACAACAGCACCACATCACCCGGGGCCGACAAGTCTGCACCCCAGCGGGCAGCATCATTTACCGATTGTGTCTGCCTGATAGAAGCCACTTTGCCGGTGAAGTAGTCCGTCAGTTTGGTATTGTCTTTTCCCAAACAGATCAGGGCTTTCACCTTGTCTTTTACCAAAGCCTCTATCCTATCGTAATCATTGCCTTTGTCGAGGCCACCGGCTATCCACACAATGGGCGCCTCAATGCCTTCCAGGGCATAGTAGACAGAGTCTACATTGGTGGCTTTCGAATCGTTGATGAACAGCACATCGTCTATGGTCGCTACTTTCTCCAGGCGGTGAGGCGCATTCTTGAAGGTTTTGAGCGCTTTTACCACTTTTTCCATGGGAGCTTCCATGGTTAGCGTTGTCAAAACCGCCGCCATGGAATTCACCATGTTATGCTTACCGATGAGCGACACCTGATTAACAGGAATTTTGTGCGATTTTTTCTTCGACTCGATATTGAATACCAAATGGTCTTCGTCGAGGAAAGCTCCATTTTTCACATTCTCAACCAAAGAGATAGCGAAAATTGATGCCTCCACATTTCTTCTGGCGAGCTCTTCCTCAATAGGCCCCTTGTCAGCAAAGTAGATGAAGCACTCTTCATGGGTCATTTTCTCAATGATCCTGAATTTGCTATTGACATATTTCTGGAAGCTATAGTCGTACCTGTCGAGGTGGTCAGGCGTGATATTGAGCAAAATGGCCACGTCTGGCTTGAACGTATTCATTCCGTCGATCTGGAAGCTGCTCACTTCCAATACGTAGATGTCAAAATTGTCTTTGATTACCTGACGGGCAAAGCTGTGCCCCACATTGCCAGCCAGCCCCACGTTATAACCCGCCTCCTTCAGCAAATGGTAGGTAAGCAGCGTGGTGGTGGTCTTTCCGTTGGTGCCGGTAATGGCTATTGTCTTCGCCTTCGTATACCTCGAAGCGAATTCTATCTCGTCAATAATTTCAACGCCCTTTTCCCTGGCCTTCTTCACGATATCTACCTTGTCGGCAATGCCAGGGCTCTTGATAATCAGGTCAGCTTCCAGGATTTGCTTGACTGTGTGCTTCCCTTCCTCAAACTCGATGCCGGCAGCGTTCAGGTCTTTGCGATAGCGCTCCTTCAGCACGCCACCATCAGACACAAATACATTGAATCCTTTATGCTGCGCCAGCAAGGCTGCTCCCACGCCGCTTTCACCAGCACCTAAAATGACGATATTTTTCACTGCTTCCATCTTAGCGTAGTTTGAGGGTTACAAGTGAGAAAATAGCCAACAAAATGCCTATCGTCCAGAAGCGGGCTACTATCTTGGCTTCGTGGATGCCCTTCTTCTGATAATGATGATGCAAAGGAGACATCAGGAAAACTCTCTTTCCTTCTCCGAATTTCTTTTTGGTATACTTGAAATAGCTAACCTGAATAACCACCGATAGGTTTTCCACTACGAAAATGCCACACATGAAAGGGATCAGCAGCTCTTTTCTCACGATGATGGCCAACACAGCTATGATGCCACCAAGGCTCAGGCTGCCTGTGTCGCCCATGAATACCTGTGCGGGATAGGCATTGTACCACAAAAAGCCGATGCAAGCTCCCACCAGGGCTGTACAGAAAATTACCAGCTCGCCTGAGTTGGGAATGAACATCACATTCAGGTACTGAGAAAAGGTGACGTTGCCGGAAACGTAAGCGAAAATGGCAAGGGTGAGGGCGATGATAGCAGACGTGCCAGCTGCAAGACCGTCGACACCATCGGTGATGTTGGCACCGTTGGAAACGGACGTGAAGATAAACACCACTAACAGCACATAAAGCACCCAATCGAACTGCCCAAGGAGGCCGAACAATACGTGGTAGTCCAGCTCATTGTCCTTGATAAAAGGGATCGTCGTTATCAATGCCTTCACATCGTTGAACGATGAAATAATTTGACCATTCACTGATTTGTAGGTGAACTCACGAACAGTCACATCGTCGTTAAACACCAAAACCAAGCCTACAAGCAGGCCTACGCTTACCTGACCGATGATTTTGAATTTTCCGGCCAGTCCGTCTTTGTTTTTCTTTTTAAGCTTGAGGTAGTCGTCCAAAAAGCCGATGGACCCCATGCTGATGGCTGTGACCAGCATGAGTATGATGTAAATATTTTCCAGTTGAGCGAACAGCAACGTGGGAATAACGATGGCCATGATGATGATGATGCCCCCCATGGTTGGCGTGCCTTTCTTCTCCATTTGACCCTGCAGGCCCAGGTCTCTGATTTCTTCGCCCAGTTGGTATTTGCGAAGCATGCCGATAAGATACTTGCCAAAAGTGACCGTGATTAGCAGAGAAATGAGCGCAGCCATGCCAGCCCTGAAGGAAATGAAGCGAAAAACGCTTGCACCCATCAGGTTGAACTCACTCTCCAGATAATCAAACAAGTAATACAGCATACTTGGTTATTCACTAAAAGCTTTTAAAACTTCGGTCACTACTTTTTTATCGTCAAAAGGGTGCTTCACGCCCTGAATCTCCTGGTAGGTTTCATGCCCTTTGCCCGCCACCAGCACAATGTCTCCCGGATGTGAGATGCTAATCGCTGTTTTGATAGCCTCTTTCCGGTCTGGCACGACCAGCGTTTTTCGGTAGTTGCTTGGGCCTACACCCGTTTGCATATCTTTGATGATCTCCATGGGATCCTCAAACCTTGGATTGTCTGATGTCAGGATCACCTTGTCGCTCAGCTGGCAGGAAATGGCAGCCATGAGCGGCCGTTTGGTCTTGTCACGGTTGCCACCGCAGCCTACCACCGTTACCACGGTTTCGTTACCCGTGCGAAAGCTCTTGATTGTCTTTAGCACATTCTCGAGCGCATCGGGTGTGTGGGCATAGTCCACAATCGCCACAATCCCACTGGTGGAAGGCACCAGTTGGAACCTGCCTCTCGCCGGATCCACATCAGAGAGTTGTGTGAGCACTTCCTCCGTCGGCTCATCGAGCAATACGGCCGTTCCATAAACAGCCAGCAGGTTGTAGGCATTGAAGTCGCCTACGAGCTTGAACCAAACATCTATATTGTCGATTTGGAGCTCAAGACCCTGAATGGAATTGCTCAAAACCTTTGCTCTGAAGTCACTCATGTGCTTCAGTGAGTAGCTCTTCTTTACGGCCTTTGTGTTTTGGAGCATGATAGCTCCCCGCTTATCGTCTTCATTTACCAGGGCAAATGCCGACGACGGAAGCCCATCAAACAGCATTTTCTTGGCCTTGATGTACTCGTCAAAGGTGCCGTGGTAGTCGAGGTGGTCGTGGCTGATATTGGTAAACACCGCACCTGCAAACTGCAACCCGGCAACCCTGTGTTGCACAATGGCATGAGAGCTGGCTTCCATGAAGCAGTGTGTGCAGCCCTGGTCGGCCATTTCTTTCAACAACCTGTTCAGCGCAATGGCGTCAGGCGTTGTGTGTGTAGCCGGCAGTACTTCTTCACCGATCTTGTTTTCTACAGTAGATAGCAGCCCCGATTTGTAGCCCAGCTTGCCAAACAATTGGTGAAGCAGGGTGACTGTCGTCGTTTTGCCGTTGGTGCCTGTAACGGCCACCAGCTTGAGCCTGGAAGACGGGTTGCCGTAAAAATTGGAGGCGATAAACCCCAATGCCCTGGCCGAGTTGTCGACCTTCACATAAGTAACTGTGTCGAGCAGCTTCGCTGGCAGGTCTTCACAAACCACCACGCTGGCTCCTTTGGCTATCGCCTGATCTATATATTGATGACCATCAGTTTGGGTTCCACGAACAGCAATAAATAAGCAGCCCTGCTTCGACTCTCTTGAGTCGAAGCAGATGCCGCCTAAGTCAGTATTCATATCACCTGCAACTGAGATTAGGTTAGTCTTGTATAATATGTCTTTTAACAGGGCCATTTAGCCTAGTTTAATTTTAATTTCACTTCCTTCCGAAACCCTTGTTCCGGCCATTCTCGACTGGCTCTCCACTCTCCCATCACCTTCTATCCGCACCTTGAGGCCCGCATTCTCCAAAACAAAGAGGGCGTCTCTCAAAGTCATTCCGGCTACATCAGGCACCAGGCCTTCTTTCACCTTGTTGGCCGTCCAGCCAATGCTCTTGCCCACAAGTCTCGTTTTCACCCATTCTTCGTCGTCGGCCATTTCATGGTTCGAAACGCCAAATTCATTGCAGATCATCGACAGTTCAGGCAGAAACCCAGCCCTTACCACAGGAAACACTTCCGTTTGATAGGCAACAGCGGGCTGGTACTCTTTGTGCACATCAATATCCTGCGAGTAGATTTTGTCAGCAATTTCCTTGAACACGGGCGCCGCCACATCACTACCATAAATCCGGTAGTTTTTCGGGTTGTCAATCACTACGATGCAGCTGTACTTAGGCGCATCGGCCGGAAAATAGCCAGCAAACGATGCGTAGTACTGGTTGACGTATTTCCCGTTGACATACTTCTTGGCAGTGCCTGTTTTGCCGGCGATTTTATAGTGTGTTCCATTGATGTTGGAAGCGGTGCCTCTTTCCACAACCCCCTCAAGGAGCTCTCTCAAATTCGCCAGCGTTTCTTTGGAGCAAATCCTTTTATTGATGACTCTGGGTTCAAATTCCTCCACCACCTTGTCAGCCTTGCGCACCGACCTTACTATAATAGGTGTGATCATTTTTCCGTCGTTGGCTACCGCATTGAACATGGTGAGTGTTTGCAGGGGCGTAAGCTTGAGCTCATAGCCATGCGAAATCCAGGGCAATGAAATACCACTCCATGAAGAGTCGGAGGGTGATTTTATGTAGGGCTTACCTTCACCGGCCATTTGGAAGCCAAGTGGCTGACCAACGCCCATTTCTTTTACAAAATCGATAAACTCTGATGGCTTCTTCCCGAAGTGTTCTACTACAAGCTTGGCAATACCAATATTGGAAGAAGATTCGAACACCTGCTTCACGGTAATGGTGCCGTAGCCGCCAGGCTTATGATCCTTCATTACCTGATTGTAAAACTTATACTCGCCGTTGCCTGTCTGCACAGTATCGGTCAGCTTCAAGTCGGTTTCTTCCAGCAGCGCCATCATTGAGGCCAGCTTAAAAGTAGAACCCGGTTCCACAGCCCCCTGGCTGCCTACGGCATAGTTGTAGCGCTCCCAATAGTTGCCTTCAGGGTTCTTGCTGAGGTTCGACATGGCTTTTATCTCGCCTGTTTTCACCTCCATCAACACCACGCTGCCATAGTCGGCATTGTGGTCGGTCAATGCAGCTAAAAGTGCGGATTCAGCTACGTCCTGCAAATTGACATCTATGGTTGTTTCAATATCCAGCCCATCTTTGGCCTTTACTTCAGTGCCGTCGAATACCGGCCGCCAGCTGCCTGCCATCTTCTGGAAAAGTGCTTTCCCATCAACGCCACCGAGTTGGTTATTGAAGCTGTACTCCAAACCAACAGTCCCTTTTTCGGTTTCATCCACACTACCGATGGTTCTGTAGCCCAGGGTAGAAAATGGATGGTATCTCTTTTCCACTTTTTCAAAAATGATCCCACCCTTGTTTCTTCCTTCCCGGAAAATAGGCCACTCCTGAATTTTCTTTTTTTGCTGATAGTTGATCTCAGCCCGACTCAGCAGGAGGTATTGCCGCTTGTCCTTTCTGGCTTCGAGTATTCTGCGGCGGTATTCCTTCGCAGAGTTGTCTTTGAAAGTCTTTGACAGTAAATAGGCAAGTGAGTCAAGGTTCTTCTTGAGCAATTCATCGCTTGGCTGCGAAGGATCGAAGGCCACCTTGAAAAAAGGCAGAGAGGTGGCAAGCAGGCTGCCGTTGTCGGAATAGATATTGCCTCTGGTGGCTTTCACCGGCAAATAGCGAAGGCTGATTTGCTCTGCCATCTTATTCCACTTGTCGCCCTGAATGCGCTGTAAATAGAAAATACGGTATACCACCGCTCCTGCAAAAAGAACGACCAATAAAAAGGCCACCCGGACTCTCAGCAATATGGAGCTCTTTATATTCAATCTATTCGGCGTTTATACTCATCTTCTTTTACTACTATCTTATAAGGAGGTATTCTTGTCTCCTGTAATCCTACTTTCTTCACCTTTCTGGCCACTTCCGACTGCTTGCTTGCAAACATGTATTCAGATTTCAGCGTGGTGAAGTCTGCTCTCAGGTCTTCTACTTCGGCTTCCATGTTGTCAATCTTTCTGATCATCCGGTCAGAAAAATGCCTGTTACCTATGTAGATAATGCCCATGACAGTAATGAAAAGGGCATAAGGCGTAAAACGTGCCGGAAGCGTGTCGTCCAGCACACCTTCCAGTTTGAGCCAGCGGCTAAGCACCGCAAAGGGTCCTTTGCCACCGGGCTCACTTTTACTGTTTCTTACTCTATTTTCCATTTTCCTACTACTTCTTTTCTGCTATTCTCAGCTTGGCACTTCGTGCCCGGCTGTTCCTGGCGATTTCATCGTCGCCGGCTACTATCGGCTTCCTGTTTACAGGCTCCAGCGGCCTGATCACGTTGCCATAAAAGTCTTTCTCGTCCTTCCCTTCAAAGTTGCCCTTGTTGATGAAGTTCTTGGCCAGTCTGTCTTCCAGCGAGTGGTACGACATCACCACCAGCCTTCCACCCGGCTTCAGCACTTCAGCACACTGCCCCAGCATTTCCTCCAACACCTCCATCTCCTCGTTCACTTCCAGCCTGATGGCCTGAAACAGCTGAGCGAAAAACTTCGCTTCCTTGCCTCTGGGGGCGAACCTGGCTACTGCCTCCTTCAACTGCTCTATCGTCTCCAGGGGCTTGTTCACCCTGTAGGCCGTAATGGCCCTTGCTATCTTCATGGGCTGGTTCAGCTCTCCGTACATGCCGAAGATTTTGGCCAAATCCCTTTCTCCGTATTCATTCAGCACCTCTTTGGCCGACACCTCGCTGTTCACGTTCATGCGCATGTCGAGTGGGCCCTGAAAGCGGGTACTGAAGCCTCTTTCGGGCACGTCAATCTGGTGCGACGAAATTCCCAAATCGGCCAGAATACCATCCACCGCCGTTACGCCGTAGAACCTGAGGTACTTCTTCAGGTTGCGAAAATTGCTCGGCACAAATGTGAAAGAACGTTTGTCAAACCCTTCGGCATTGACCTTGGCATCAGCATCCTGATCAAATCCATATAAGTGTCCGGTGGTCAGCTTGTCCACTATCGCTCTCGAATGTCCGCCGCCGCCGAAAGTCACATCGACATAAATACCATCAGGTTGAATAGCCAACCCCTCCAGGCATTCTTTGAGCATCACCGGTATGTGGTAGTTTTCCTGGGCCATAGGCATGTGGATTATTCGTCCAGCAGCTTTTGCGCCAATTGGGAATACTCTTCGGGATTGTTGATCAAATGCTTTTGATATACCCCAGGATCCCAAATCTCAATGCTGGAACCTACTCCTACCACCATCGCCTCCTTTTCCAGAGAAGCGAATTTCATAAAGGTTTTAGGGATTAGTATTCGGCCAGCACTGTCCATCTCTATCTGGGCAATGCTTCGGAAAAAATTCCGCTTCAAGGCCCTGTTCTCAGGAAGGAATTCGTTGAGCGAAGAAATCTTCGACTGGATCTTTTTGAATTCACCCATTGGGTACAAGATCAGGTTAGGCTCAAATCCCATCCTCAGCACAAGCTCATTCGCCGGCTGACCGGGAGCAGACGCTCCGGGAGCTTCGGGAAGATTGACCTTAATGCGGGCTGGAAGAACCAGCCTGCCCTTGGCATCAATCTTACATTCGAATTCGCTAGTAAAGAATGACATAATGGATTACAGGAAAAACTACAGCAACACTTTCAACAAATGTAATAAAATTATGACACTTCCAACCACTCTCTCCCACTTTCTTACACTTTTCTGCCAAAAAGTAGAAAAATTCCCACTTTTACCCACTATCGACCACACAGTTTACCACCATGCGCATGTAATGAATGGGCGTCAAAGCGATAAAAAAGGCGGGAAACAGAAAATCAAATGCCTATTAACCAACCAGATAAGGCTGTAATAATTGAAATTCCGGAGGAGCAAACGCAGGCTTGTGCCTACTCACGGCCCACGAGAAATGACGAAGAAAGTGGTGGGGGAAAGTGGGAGGCTCCGGCAATCATCGACTAAAAAATTGGCATTTGGCCGTTAACCGATGGTCAATTATTGCGGCAATTCACCGTTACTCTCTTTACCTTGTCACTCCACTATTCGCTGAGCTGATATGAAAAATTTGCTGGTCTTTCTAGTGTTCATCATGGCTTCGGCCGATGCTTTTTCTCAAAAAGTGGTGTTCGTCATTATCGACGGCGTGGAAGCGGAAGTCTTCGAAAGGGTTGCCACTCCCAACTTGGACGCCATCGCCAAAACCGGCGGCTATACCCGTGCGTACGTGGGCGGAGAAAGAGGTGGCTATTCAGAGACGCCGACCATTTCAGCGCCGGGCTACAACAACCTCCTTACCGGCACCTGGGGCAACAAGCACAACGTGTGGGGCAATAGTATCAAAGCGCCCAACTACAACTACTGGTCGGCTTTTAGGTTCTTGGAAGAGCTGGCGCCAGCAAAGGAAACGGCCATCTTTTCGACCTGGCTCGACAACCGCACCAAACTGGTAGGCGAAGGTCTGCAAGCCGCTGGAAATGTGATGATCGATTACCATTTCGATGGCTTTGAACTCGACGAAAAAGCCTTCCCGCACGACAAGGAGAGGCTGTTCATACACAACATCGACGAGCATGTAGTGAACGAAGCCAGCCGCTACATCAAAGAAAAAGGCCCCGACTTTTCGTGGGTTTACCTGGAGTATACCGATGACTTGGGGCACGCCTTTGGCAACAGTGAAACAACGGATGAATCCATCCGCATGGCCGACGACCAGATGGGTAGAATTTGGAAAGCCGTTCAATACCGCCAAAAGGAGAAAGGTGAGGAATGGATGATATTTATTACCACCGACCATGGGCGAAGTGCTGAATCAGGTGGAAAAGACCACGGTGGACAGTCGGATCGGGAGCGGGAAACATGGATTGTAATGGGCAATGGCCAGCCCAATGACTACTTTAAGGACTATCAGAACGGTATTGTGGACATACTGCCGACTGCTTTGCGTTTTATGGACATTCCGGTTCCGAGAGAAAGGGCGTATGAGCTGGACGGTGTTCCGCTGGTGGGGAAAGTGTCCATTGCCCAGCCAAAAACCGACCTGGCAGGCAACAAGCTAAGAGTAAGCTGGGAAGCCATTGACCAGGAAGGAGAGGTGAAAATACTGCTGGCTACCACGAACAACTTTGAAGCCGGTGGAACCGACACTTATACCGAAATAGGGTCAGTGAAAGCAGGTAAAGAAGCCTTTGAAATAGACCTGAAGAAGTACCCTTCCGATTTTTATAAGGTGGTGATTGAGGGGAAGTACAATAGTTTGAATAGGTGGGTGAAGAGGTGATAAGCCTGGGAAGAATGCAGACAGTGTATGGTTTATTCGTCTGAGCTAGCCTCATAATATGCGCATATTATACGTTTACAAACGGATAAATTAGCTTCAATCCCTTTGCTGCCCTATTTTGGAGCAAGTAATTATTGAAAAAATATAAGGTGCATAACACGAACTGGTTCGTGTTATGCAGATGTTAAGTTCGATTGCTTCTTTCTGAGCGTAAAAATCAGCAGTATTTCAAGGTTTCGGGGGTAAGGTCTGTCCTTGTCAGATTAGCAGGCATTTGTGGCATGAAATGAAGCTTCAAGTCTTAGCGGTGAGACCGTGCAAGTAAGAAGGATTCTACTTGTAGACGAGTCGAGATCGTCTCAAAGACTTGATGAAGTTAGCCGTTTTTGACCACAAAGTCAAGCGGATAACTGGCTGGTAATCTGAGCTAATGGGACAGGGATAGTTGGAACTGATCTGCGGAGCGCTGGGCGAAACCTTGCCAAACCTCACAACGAAAAATTCCTTAGCCTCAGCTAAAGAACATAGTGAGGTTCTAAATACTGCCTGATTGGGTTATCAGTGGCCAGAAAGAAGCAACCAGGGTGCAGATGTGTTGACAGATTTGCAGGAACGCATAGCAATACGGGCACCTGAACATAACACACGGCAAAAAACATACATCTTACCTGCATTTCACTATCTTTAAATGGCAAGGAAATGCAGACTGTGTCACTGAAGGTAGATGTACGTTTCTTGCCTCAATGTTGTGTGGCATATGACTGAAGCATGCTATGGAAGCTAATAACATCATAACAATTGCGGGCGGGACTTACGGCGATGTTAAAAAGGCGCTTAAGCAATGGTTAAGAATATATTCAAATGACTTGCCAGAAGATTTCCAACTGCAAATGTTCAAGAACGGACAACGCCAACAAATCATCAAAGCTGACGACAGGTTAGACAACGAAAAGTTCTTCTACTTGGTGAATTATCTAAAATACCCTGAGAATATCAACTATAAAGTAATAGTTGACGGGTTTACAATCGGTAAATTGTTCCCCCAACTTTTAGACCGACAAATACAAGTGTATGTCTCCGAAACGGATTCAAGCGGTGATAATGTACTTGTGGTTACTGCTGGCAATGAAAAGTTCAAGATTGGGTTTGATAATACGATTTGCTCAGCTGACGATAGACGGACATATGCCCCACCTAGCCTAATTCTTGCTGATTTAGGTAATCCAGAGATAATAAAATCAAGCAAGTCGGCTAATATTCTAAAGCAAAAGAAAAACGGCTTTGAGGCCGCAGCTAGCAGAAATAAACTTCTGCTATATCTGGCGATTGGCTTTGTATCCTTGAGCTTTTTGACAGTCAATACATATCGAGAATTTTCAGTTCAGCTAACCTTTGTACTTGGGCTTGGTCTAGTGGCTTGGTTTTTTACAGATTATGAAATGCTTCAGTATGACAAGTTGTTTAGTTACTGCTTGCTAGCTGCCATCGGACTAGCGGTCTATGGGTACTGGATTGAAGGAAAAAATCACATGGTCGATCATAAACTTGTCAAATTTGGGACACTCTATCCAGTCGTATTTTTAGGAACACAGAAACCACTTCGACTAATTTTCTTGCGGCTTTTTAGTGCCGAACCTACTACAGAAAAGCATTTTACCGCATTTTGGCAGCCACTGTACATCTTCTTCCTCGTCATTTTGCCAATGATTACAATAATCCTGCTAACGGTGTAAAGAAAAAAGCCACACAACAAGGGCTAAAAGTGAATGCGGGCTTCAATGGTTGTCATTCGTTTGCTGGCTTGGAATCTCCGCCACAAAACTTAATTTTATCATCGGCGTGGCTAAGTGGTGATGGATGCGGAGCTGCATAAAACCCCCGCACTCACTTTAGCCGGTCGTTGTAGCCAATGGTCTTGCTAACGAAAAAGAAAGCCTTTGCGGATAAATAGCGATAGGAGTAGTAGCCGACAGCCTATGGATCACTAGCCTTGAATACAAAAGATGACTGCGCACAAGATCGACCCTAAATGTTCGGACTGACAAAACGTATACCCATCTATATCAGAATTTTTCGGGACAAGATCGAAGCAAAACGACTTGACAATAGCCAACGAGTCGCACTTTTGACAGACCCACCGATTTCCAACAACAGACTGCTGTTGGCAAACTACGATAGCCTTTTAACAGATCTGAGGGTGATAGTTAACATGCTGAACAGAAGTATGCTCGTAAACAAGTACAAATTCATTTTCCAACTTGTTGACGATGATTTGACTGATGTGTCTCAAATAGAGAAGATGTGCCTCAACGACGCAGGTCTGGCCTGTGGGGCAAATTGGGTCTACATCCTGGACCATTCAGAGGAATTGGGGGATGCGGAATTATCAAAAATCCTTACTGCTAGATAGAGAAATGGCTACAACACAGCGGTAAAAATGAATGTGGGCCACAGCTGTTGTCAAAGGTCAGTTCGCTTGGAATGTCCGTCACAACGCCTATTTTTATCTTCTGCGTGGCAAATGCTAGAGGAAGTGACGTTGCATATCACTCCCACACTCACTTTAGGCAGGCGTTGTGTTTAATTCATGAACAAGAGTAAATCAAATATTGACTCGATTGAAGAGGGAGAAGGTCTAGGAGTTTTAAAATTTGGACTTCAAAGGAGTGATGTAGAATTGCTTTTAGGTAAGCCAGATGAAAAGAAAAATTATTCCTATACAAAGGGCAAGCAAGACTTAACCGAATATTGGAGTTATGACGACCTAGAATTATCCCTTGGCTTTGGACTTGCAATAGAAAACTGGACAAAAAGTTAAGCGCATTTTGAATAGTTAATTTCTCCATATTGTTGTGGAGGAGAGTGTTACAATAACTGTGTCAAGTCATTGATTTAGTAAAAATCGATAACTTGATATAAATGGAAAAAGGAAAATTTGACTATGAGACCTTCAAGAAGAGCGCTACTCAGCGGCTCAAGCAAGGAGACAGCCTGTTAGGCAAAGAAGGTGTCTTCACTCCATTACTTAAGGAATTTCTTGAAGAAGCTCTTTCGGGTGAGCTGGATGCTCATCTGGACGAGGAAGTGCCTAATCGCAAGAATGGTAAGGGCAGTAAGGTTTTGAAAACGAGTCTGGGCAATGTCGAGATAGACACGCCCAGGGATCGCAATGGTACCTTCGATCCAGAGATGGTTCCCAAGCGCCAGCGAACCTTAGGTGTTGACCTGGACAGGCAAATACTAGCCCTGTATGCCCGTGGCGCCAGCTATGGTGATATCAGCGATCATTTACAGGAAATGTATGGCCTAGACGTGTCTACCGCCACCATAAGCCGTGTAACAGACAAGATACTACCTCTGGTGCAAGAGTGGCGCAGCAGGCCTCTGGAGTCGGTCTATCCCTTTGTTTGGCTGGATGCTATTCACTACAAAGTTCGTCATGAAGGCAGGGTACTCAATCGTGCAGTGTATTGTATGATTGGATTGAATCAGGAGGGCTACAAAGAGCTTCTGGGCATGTATATCAATGAAAATGAGGGCTCTAAGTTCTGGTTGCAGGTGCTTACAGATCTGCAGAACCGTGGTGTTGAAGACATCTTCATTGCTAGCATAGATAACCTGACAGGCTTTGCTGATGCCATAGAGTCAATCTTCCCTAATACTGAGGTACAGCTGTGTGTGGTGCATCAAATCCGTAACTCTCAGAAGTACTTGTCCTACAAAGACCTCAAGGCATTTATGAAGGATCTTAAGCCCGTCTATCAGGCTTCCACCAAAGAGTTAGCAGAGAGACAGCTGGATCAGCTAGCTGCTGTCTGGGGCAGCAAATACCCTAAAGTGATCGACTCCTGGAGAAAGAACTGGGCCAGGCTTTCCTGCTACTTCCAATACTCCAAAGAGATCAGGCGTATCATCTATACCACCAATATCATTGAAGGGTTTTACAGACAGATACGCAACGTAACCAAGAGCAAAGGAGCCTTTACTTCTGAAGATGCTTTGATGAAACTGCTGTTCCTGGCTCAGGAGAATATCTGTTCAAAGTGGAACAGACCAGTACACAACTGGAACCAGACTTTAGCTCAACTTTCCATTATCTTTGGAGACAGACTGAAGCTTAATATTTAAAGACTGACACAGTTAATGTAATACTACCTTGTGGAGTTTTATAACCCAGGTACTGATGCTTTCTTTTTCTGTTGTACCAAACCTCAATGAATTCAAACACTTCGTTTTTGGCTTGTAGTATGCTGTTAAAACAGGTGTGTTTGACCATTTCTGATTTTAGAATCTTGAAGAAGTTCTCTGCAACTGCATTATCCCAACAATTGCCCTTTCGACTCATGCTTTGAATCACCCGGTGGCTTTTGAGTTTTTCAGAGAATATGTAGGAAGCATATTGGACACCTTGATCTGAGTGAAAAATGAGGCCGGGAGTAGCTGTTCGATTGATAGTTGCCATCTTCCATGCTGATAAAATCGTATTGTTAGTAGTCATTGAAGTACTTAGTGACCATCCTATGATTTTGCGGTCATACAAATCCATGATGATGGTCAAGTACATCCAGCCCTGAGCTGTTGGAATGTAAGTAATGTCTGACACCCATTTCTGTCCAGGCATGGTAGCATCAAAATCTCTGTTTAAGTGATTTTCAGCTACTGGCAGACTGTGTCTGGAGTTGGTAGTTGCTCCTCTGAACTTCTTACAGATCACACTCCTTATACCCTCAGAACGCATGATTCTAGCTACTCTGGGGCGAGAGATCCTCCAGCCTCTGTCTCGTAGCTCGTTGGCAATCTTTGGGCTACCATATCTCCCCTTACTTTGCTTGTAGAGTATATCTATTTCTTGTTTGATTTTTATTCGCTCTAAAGCTCTTTGAGAAGGAGCTCGGTTCAACCAGTCATAATAACTGCTTCTACTTATTTTGAATACTTTACACATCCTCTCAATACCAAACCTGTAGCTGTTATCCTTTATGAATTGTAATATTTGGTATCTCCCTTGGAGAAGATGCTTACAGCCTTTTTTAGGATGTCTCTTTCAAGTTGAGCTTCTCTGAGTTCCTTTTTCAGCTTGGCAATTTCCTTTTGCTCACTTGTCAGATTGATTTGACCATGACCTGAAAAACTGCCCTCGCCAAATCGCTCAAACTCCCTTCTCCATCGCCCCACCAATTCCCTTCGAACCCCAAGCTCGTCCGCTACATCACTACTGGATTTACCCGCCACACACAGGTTGACGGCCATCTGTTTAAATTCCTTATCAAACTTTCTACGTCGTACTGTCATCGTATAACAAATTTAGCCTTTTGAAGCTTATCATACTGTCCAGATAAATGTAGCAACTCCACTAATCAAAAAATAACGCTTCACAACAAACGCTTCCATGAATGGGGCTTTATCAGTCAAGATACTTTGGTGGTTCTTGAAAGTCCACCACTATTAATAAATTTAAACAAAGAGAAGCTAAGCACTAACGGAAACTAAACCGCATAAAACTCCCACAATCATTTATCGAGGTTAGCAACAAGTAAAATGAAACTCTATCAAAAACTTAAAAATAGAATTGATTGGAATGAACCCGTTGAACTTCAGTTAGAACGTTTAGCAGAGTTTGATCATATCACAAACGAAGAGATTGAAGAGTTAGCTCAAACATGCCATAAGTCAACGGAAACAGGAATTCTTCTTGAGTATTTGGGACATGAAAGGTTAATGCCATATTTACATCTATTCCTTGAATTTCTTCAAGATATGAACTGGCCTGCCGCAGGTGGCGCCTCAAAGATGTTGACGAAAGCTGGGAAAGTCATTATTCCAGAAATAAGAAGGGTTTTTCAAGAAGTCAATAATGACCAAATATGGCATTATTGGATATTGCTCGGGATCGTTCAATATTTTGAAAAAGAACTGATTCTAGAAATGAAAGCGGATTTGATAGAATTAATTTTAAGAGCTGACAAAGATGGTGCTTCAATTCAGGCTCTACGGATTTTAAAAGAGAAACAAATATTATCCTCGGAAGAAGTAGAAAATCGGTATTGTTACTTGCTTAACAAATACAGTGGTGATTTGTATTGGACGAACGATTTAAATGAAGAAATAAAGCCAGTTGCTAACAAAACCTAAACTGTTAGCCAAATGAAAAACGCACCTGCTAACTTTCAAAAAACAAAAGGCGCCAGGATCCCCCACATCTTAGATATGATATCATGATAGTCAATACGTCTACCATTGAAAAGTTTGGAAGCAACATCACGTTGCTTATACTTGCGGTCTTACTTTACAATTGCACAAATGCAGGAAAGATTGATTTTAGTACCGACTATCTTAAAATACAAATCAGCAAGGGAGGCTTTATTACCAGTATGCAAAATATCGGGAAAGAGCCCTACCGGGAATTTAGTCCTCTTGATAAGCCATCACCCTTAATGCAGCTTTACGACGGCAAAAAGAAAGTATATTATGAACCTGTCAGCGCAAATTTCAGTGAGGAAGATCAAGCCATCACACTAAGCTATTCTAATGGTTCGGTCGCTCAAGTCAGCGTGACAGCGCAGGAAAAGTATTTGAAATTTACGCTTCAGTCCCTTGCACCACGCAACGGAATTGATGGCATTCAATGGGGGCCCTATCATACGAATATCACGAACCTGTTTGGGGAAATTATTGGCGTTGCCAGAGACACGAGCGAGACGGTCAATTATGCCATTGGTGTGCTTGCCCTCGACGACAATACCCTGGGTGGCACTTCTGAATCAATAGCCGACGCAGCACCCTTTCAGTACATCATCCATTCTCCCGATCCGGAGCTTTCCCCCCTCCCCGACTCATTGCATGAAGGACAAATTTTTACCCTGGGAGGAAACGGAATCAGCGATGTCGCCTTTTACGCACACAAGGAACCGTACTATAGAATAATGTATGGCAACTCTGCACTCGTCGACGAAAAGGGAAGGATTTCCATTAACTACCACTCCAGGGACAGAACATTTGAAAGAGAAGTATACTATTCACTCATACCGAATATGGCAGCCAACACGCCAAACCATCTGGAAGTCCAGCCATTGCCGGGGGTCGATTATATAGGCTCATCCATTGCTTTGTGGGGCAGCCCCGACAGCACTGCATTGATGGATGTGATTCAGGACATTGTGTTGCAGGAAGGCTTGCCGTATCCCACAATCAACGGGAAATGGGTGAAAGATCCGACCGCTTTCGTGCCCGATGCTTTTACCAGCGGTAACTTGAATGACAGTATCATATCGTACACATCGAGGTTAGGCTTTACGACAATCAGTTTGTACGACCAGGGATTTTTAAAGCCAGACAGAGGAAACGATGGCTATATCGACGGGAAAAATTTTGAGCACAAACCAATAAAACTAACTTCCGGCAACAAATCTCACAAGGAGTTTTCCGAGATGGCGGCAAAGTATGGAATTAGCATTGGAAGGACTCCTATCACCAATTCGCTGGCTCCCGGAACTAAAGACGCCAGTCCCATGCCGAGTGATAGTTTGTGCTATCAACAGATGTGTTTGCTGGCAAAAAGCATCAGTCCCACCGACACCGTGATTATCGTGGACGATCCAACCCATCTCGAGGAAATTGCCAGCTGGGAAGGGCATGCCAAAAACCTGAACATGATAAAAATAGGCAAGGAATTGATCTATTATCTCGGTGTTTCCGAAGAAGAACCCTACAGGCTTCTGAATGTAAAACGTGGGTACTGGGAAACCATGGCTACGAGTCACCCATCCAACGACACCATTTATAAGCTTCAGGTGACGCTGAATTATGGTTATGATGGTTTGATCCCCAATATGCAGCTTCAGGACAAAATTGCCGAATACTACGCAGACGTTTGTTTTATCAACGGTTTAGGCTACTATGATTTCGACGGACAGGAGTTTCTGTTTAACAACGGCCATGGCTACTACTCGGCGAAGCGCTTTTTTCGCAAGATGTTCGAAAGGGCTGCAACTCTTGGCATTCCCCCTATTCGTTTTACAGGGGCCACATTGTCAGAAGGCTCATGGCATTATCAAAGTATCTGGAATGTTGGTGGTGGAAAAAACCTGTATGATGTCGACACCAGAGAATGGGGCAGCACTACGAGCCAAGGAAAAGACCTGCGGGACGTTACGTACGCTAACTTTTTCCCGGTGGGTATGGGGGTCAATTTCCCTATTAATTCCCAATCAACGGTGGAACAGTACGAACATATACAAGCTATTTCTGTTGGTGTTGGAACGACATACAGCCTGGTTCTGAATCAGAAAGATGTTGAAAGCTGCCCTCAAAAAGAGGCTGTTTTCAAAGTAATAAGAACATGGGAAGATGCCCGTGCCGCCAATGCATTTCCCCGGAGCGTGAAAAAACTATTGGCTGACCCAGAAAGAAACTGGACTCTACAGGAAGCCGAAAACGAAGACAGCTGGGTGCTACATGAATTAAAAGACGGTAAAACAAACAAGACGTTCGTTTTGCACGGCGATGAGAGCCACCAGGCTCACTAAAAAGCATGTGTAATTCCTGCGTGGTGGGCATAAGATGATTATTGAGGTAGCTATCGGTTTAGAAAAATCGACAACTCAATATAAATTGAAAACGGAATGACTGCCTATCGGCGGACAGAGTTGAGTGCCAGTGCGAGAGCAACTGCCATAGCCCCCATCCACAATCCAGCCACTGGCAGCCATGCATCTGGTGAAATTGTTTAAATTTGACTGAATCAGCATACACTGGGTGTGTATGAAAAAGAGCAATCACACATTTAAAAGAATTGAAAAATGAATAAATCGTCGGATGTCGCCAATTATAGCCTGAGACAAATGATCGTTGGCATGACAATCATTGCCATGACTCTGTTCGCTGGATGCACTTCACTGCCCGAAATCCAATTTCCGGTGAAAGTAGGTGTGAAGCCAGAAAGTATCACGAAAGGATTCAACGGCAACTACTATGTTTCCGTAATGAATGGTAGTGAAGCTGGCGACGGTGAAATAGTTGAAATTTCCAAAAGCGGTGTAAAGGTTTTTGCGACAGGTTTTGATGAGCCCAAAGGCATTGTCTACATAGGGGATCGTTTGTACTTTTCGGATTTGACCCGCATCTGGCAAGTCGACAAAGAGGGTACTGCAAGCATCTTTGTTGACAAAGAAAGTTTCCCTTACGAAGTGCTGTACTTAAATGACGTTGCCGTAGATGCAGAGGGAAAAGGTATCTATGTAGTGGACATGGGAGCAACGAAATACATGCGTGATGAAAACAATAAGCTATGGCCGCTCGATAGCGAACAAGCTAAACTGATCCCTCAATTGGGGCGTATTTATCATGTTGATTTGGGAGGTCAGGTATCGGTAGCACAAGACACTTCTCCATTAATGTTGAACCCAAATGGTGTGGGCGTTGACAACAATGGCGACATCATGGTAGGAGCGTTTTTCCTTGGCAATTTTTTGGTGAAGCGGGATGGCGAATTAACGCCCCTGAAAGGTCAATTTAGAGGTGCCGATGCAGTAGAGCAAGACAGCAATGGCGATTATTACATCAGTAGTTGGGCATTGGGCACAGTTTGGAAAATAGATGGTCAAACTGAAGAATCAATGGTATTGATTGATGGGCTACAGTCGGCTGCAGACTTTTATTTGGAAGAAGACAAAGGACGATTGCTTGTTCCTGATATGATGGCAGGCACAATATATGCGGTAGATATCAATAGGTAAAAGCCATTTTTTGAAGCCTCATAGGTCGGTAGGAAAAAAGCTAAGCTCTTTGGAACGAGGCCAACCCCTTGTTCCAAAGAGCATTCTTCAAACACTGACGAAGCCCCATAAACTGGGTCAGGATGCCCAATACCGTAGACAGTTTATCTATTTGCACGTGGTGTAAAACTCAGGCAGGCTCATTCTCCCCAAGCCTGTTTTTTCAGCGTTTGAAGCATCATGGTTTTGGCCTCTCGTGTGATAAACACTTTTCACCAAGCCTTTATCACACGAGGCAGCCTAAGAGAAGTTAATACGCCAATGATTTAGAAATTGGTAAGGAGTTTCCAGCCTACGCCAATTTACTGGTCACTTCCCAGTTTTTGCCGTAAGAAAGCTATTTACGTCCAGCCAGTGTATAAAGGCGTCAAACCAGCGGTTGCTGGTTCGGTTGGGATTCCCAAGACCGAAACCATGTCCACCATTCTGATAAAGGTGAAACTCGACAGGAATGCCCGCTTTGTACCAGGAGTCGATCACACCAAATTGACCACGGAAAAGGAAGTCATCAGTGGCGATGACACTGAACATTGGCGGAGCACTTTCCGGCACCTCCACAGGGCCCATGCCGCCATAAATCGGGCCAATAAAGGCCAGTCTCATGGTCTTGGAGTTAAGCGTGGAATGCATCGTGAGGCCGGCACCCGCCGAGAAGCCGATCATGCCTATCCTGTTAGTATCGACCCCCCATTCCCTGGCTCGTTTCACGATCATGGCATAGGCGGCTTCGGCATCCTCAAGCTGATTGGAAAGGTCTTGCTGTGGTGGGCGGGCAGGCGCCGCTTCACCTGAAGCGTCGGAAGATGCAGCGGGGGCCGGGCGGGGGCGGTTCATCCAGGCTGTAAATTCTTCTAATGATTCAGGAGTAGGATGAAGCCGGTACTTGAGCACAAAAGCAGCAATTCCCTGCTTGGCAAGTGCCTCTGCCACTTCCCAGCCCTCGTTACCCATAGATAGCCACCTGAAGCCTCCACCTGGTGCTACAATCACAGCGGCGCCGTTAGCTTTGCCCGGTTCGGGCAGGAAAGGCGTGAGCGTGGCTGTGGTGATGTTCCGGGCCATGGGGTCGCCCCACTGGCGGAACCAGGTTTCCTTGGCAGGTTGATCGTCAACACGGCCGGTACCGAGAAGAATAGCTTTCGGCTCAGCCGGAGCTTCAAGTGGGTAGATAGTGCCGTCCTGCGCTGTAGCCGATACTACTATAAAGAGTAAGGCAGATGAAATGACTGTTTTCGTCCGATTTAAATGTTTGGTAAGCATAATGTGTAGTTAGTAGGTATAAAATATATTGTTCACCAGGCGGACAAGTCCACCGGCTTGAAGATCAGCTGAGAAAACAGGTACAGGCCATTTTTCCACACCTTAAAATCATGAACGCCTGGCTCGATATAGTAGATGTGCGGAACAGCATGCTGCACCAGGTAGTCGTGCGTTCTTTCGCTGAAACTAATTAAGTCGTCTTTGTCGCCGCAGGAAATCCAAAGCAGCTTCAGTTTGGCTTTCGCAGCCTCCGGATCAGGCACCAGCACTTCTGGCGCTTTGGTGTTTGGCGCCGACGAAAATCCACCCACCCAGGCAAATTTATCCAAATTGCCCAGTCCAAAATTCAATGATTGGCCACCTCCCATCGAGAGTCCGGCTATGGCCCGGTGCTCCCGGTCAGTTAGCACAGGATAATTTTTTTCCACAAACGGAATGAGATCTTTGAGAAGGTCTTTTTCAAAGGTGGCAAACGCCTCCACCCTGGCCGGTTCAAACACATTACCCCCGGCACGGTCGTCTTTCATGGCCCGGCCGTTGGGCATCACCACAATCATAGGCTCCACTTTCTTGTCTTTGTAGAGGTTGTCCAAAATTACCTGAGGGCTCCCGCCATTCAACCACTCCTTTTCGTCACCGCCAATGCCATGCAGTAGATACAAAACAGGGTACTTTTTCTTTTTTGAGTATCCTGGCGGCGTATAAATCAACATCCGCCGGTCGTTACCCACCGTTTTTGAGGGGTACATGACAGAATCAATTTTCCCATGCGGTATGGATGCCTGTATTGCATCAAAGCCAGCCGGAACCTGTTTGATAGTTTCCTGTGCAACGGCACAACGGCAAAGGACTAATATTGCGAAGAGAATCACTGGTTGTTTCATGAAGTAGGTTTAACTGTTCACTTTTTATACATAGGATGCCTTCCGCTCATTTTTCAGCAACCATGTTATACAATTGGCCTTTCTGAGTAGGCAGATCGTACAAAATCGTAGCCCGCAGCTGCGGTGGCAACACCTCAACCTTAGAAGAGATGATCGGTGTTAAAATCTCATCTATTTGATAAAACAGATTTTCATTTTTTCCTGATGCCTGCGCCAGCAAATTCCCATCCGACAACTTTAAAGCATTTGGCACACGCAGGCGAAGGTTGCCGCCAAGGTTCGACTGAACGACCAGCTTCACCAGCTTCCCCTCCTTCCACTGCATGTCCACAATTTCAAAGCCTCCTCTTGCCCGTAATCCGCTGACACTTCCGCTTGGCCAAACGTCTGGAAGGGCAGGCAAAAGGTGCACTGATCCGTCGGCACTTTGCATCAGCATCTCCGCAATACCAGACGTGCATCCAAAATTGCCGTCGATTTGGAAGGGTGGATGCGCATCAAAAAGGTTGTTGTAAGAACCTCCCCCACCGTTGTTGGTGCCCACTGGTGTGAGCTGATTTTGGATTAGTTGATACGCATGATTGCCATCCAGTAATCTCGCCCACCAGTTCACCTTCCAGCCCATGCTCCAGCCTGTAGAAATATCCCCACGATGGATCAGAGTGGTGGTAGCGGCATTGTACAATTCGGGCGTGCGGTAGGGAGAAATCTGGTTCGACGGATACAATCCGTACAAATGGGAAATATGGCGATGCTTGTCGTTCGGATCGTCGATGTCTTCCAGCCATTCCTGCAGTTGTCCATGCTGCCCCACATGCATAGGTGCCAGCCTGCTCCGCACCTGCCTGAGTGTGTCAACAAATGCTGCATCTTTTCCTAAAATATCAGCGGCCTGCATCGTCGAACTGAATACGTCGAACATGATTTGGTTGGTCATCGTTGTTCCGACATCCAGTGACGAACCCTGGTGTGCCAGCGGAGCATTCTCCGGCGACATGTCAGGATTCACCACCAGCCAGTGATATTCAGGATGCTCGACCACAAAGTCTACGTAAAATGTTGCAGCACCCTTCATGGCGGGATAGACAGTGGCCAGGTACTTCTTGTCTCCATTGTAGAGATAGTGTTCCCAAAGGTGCTGGCTTGTCCAGCCGCCACCAGACACCCACATTCCCCAAAAGGCAGCATCGACCGCCCCGGTGGTGCGCCAGATATCGGTATTGTGATGAGCCATCCAGCCACGGGCGCCGTACATCACCTTTGCCGTTTCCTTGCCTGTTTCCGACAGCTCCTTTACCATTTGCAGGAAAGGTTCGTGCAGTTCGGCCAGGTTGGTCTTTTCCGCCGGCCAGTAGTTCATTTCGGCATTGATGTTAATCGTGTATTTGCTGTCCCATGGTGGCTTCATTTTGTTGTTCCATATGCCTTGAAGGTTGGCCGGCTGACCGCCAGGCTGCGAAGACGATATCAGCAAGTAGCGCCCGTATTGAAAGTAGAGGCTTGCGAATTGCGGGTCGCTTGCCGTGCTGAAGTTTTTCAAGCGTTCATCAGTGGGCAACTCAGCAGCTTCTGTAGTACCCAGATCAAGTTTCACCCTGTTAAAATAAGCTTGGTAAGCTTTCACATGACCTTTCAGTATTGAATCGAACGACTTTGGATAAGCTGCCTTCATGTAAGAGCTGGCTCGTTGATTTTCATCACCACTGATGTCTTTGTAGCTGTTGAAGTTAGAAGCTATGGAAATGTAAATGGTGGCGGCGTCTGCCTCGGTCACTATTAGCGACGTATCATCTTGTGATAAGCTGCCTCCGTCGGCTTTGATACTGGTTATGCCTTTGAACTTGACTTTGCCTTCTACTCCTTCATGGTCAATGGTGGTGCCGGCAATTGCCAGCTCCTTGTCTGGTGTTGTTTGAATGGTCGCTTTCGGCTGGAGGGTGGAATAGGAAGCTTTGAATGAAATACTCCTGGGTTTGTCGGCTGTCAGCCGAATCACAATCACCCTGTCGGGAAAAGAGGCCAGCACTTCTCGTGTATAGGTAACACCTCCCACCCTATAAGACGTTTTCGCAACGGCTCTTTCCAGGTCTAGCTCACGATAATAATTAGTGAAGTTTTCGTGCCCCTCGAAGGTCAGATGCAGGTTACCCACCGGCTCAAACATTTGCCCATGCGATTTTTTGCTAATAATAGTTTTGTTGGCCAGCTGCTCTGCCTCCTTTTGCTTGCCTTCAAAAATGAGACGACGTATTTCGGGAAGAGCATCAAGTGCCAACGGATTGTCATTTCTGTTCGGGCCTCCGCTCCATACCGTGTGTTCGTTGAGTTGGATCGTCTCCTTCTCCACATTACCATACACCATGGCTCCAAGTCGGCCGTTTCCTACAGGGAGGGCATTTTCCCAGGTATCACCAGAGGGGCTTTTGTACCAAAGTTTAAGCCCCGCATCCTGAGCGAAGCCGGAGGAAAAAACCAAAGCGAGGACAATAGTCAATACTTTTTTCATAGGGTGCCAGTTGAATTTCTGCGCAAAAAAAAAACCACGTGCGTGAGTCGCTTATGATTATTAGTGTCAAATTAACACTTTTTTTCTTTTGGCGAAGAAGATGGCGTGGGAACCTCTTATTTTTGAAAGTATTTTCTGCTGATTGTCAGGAACGCTGCCCGAGGGATGGAGGTCGGATAACAACCTGAAAAGGTTGGTGAGGAAGCAATATTGATAATAAAAGCGTAACATCCACTTCAGGGACGATGCACTAACTTTGACAGGTGCCCAGGGATAATTTGTTTCGATACCTAACCAACTTCCTCTATGAAACGTCAACTTCCTCATTTTAAAATAATACGCTACGGCCTTGTCGTGGCCATTTGTCTATCGGCGGGCACAGGCTTTACCGAATTGGCCGCCCAACCCTCCATAGCAAAAGGGACAGTCTATGTGGACGCTAATGAGAATGGCGTTTTCGATACTGGTGAAACAGGCATTGAGGGAGTGAAAGTTTCGAACGGAGTAGACGTGGTGAAAACCAACGCCGAAGGCCAGTACGAAATTGAGCTGCCAGCGGAGAGCATCCTGTTCATTTCGAAGCCTGCCAACTATCGGGTGCCGCTCAATGAAGTGCAACTGCCCCAATTTTATTACCGCCATTATCCAAAAGGCACACCCGCTGTAGCTGACTGGAAATGGTCGGTCATTGAGCCCACCGGCAACCTGCCTAAAGTGATCAATTTCCCCCTTCTGGAAGGCTCCGTGCCTGACAATTTCAAAGCGATGGGCTTTGCCGATCCGCAAACCACCACCGACGAGGAACTCGACATGATGCGTAAAGACATCATCGATGCGCTTTTCGGCAACCCGTATGGGGCTGAATTTGGAATGGTCGCCGGAGACGTAGTGAATGACAACCTTGAGCTCTACGAACGCCACAATAGGCTGATGTCACAAATAGGTGTCCCCATGTGGAACGTGCCTGGCAACCACGACATCAACCGTGAGTCGCCAAACTATGAATACTCTACTCAGACCTACCGAAGTGTGTTTGGCCCAGACTACTATTCATTCGAATATGGCCAGGTGCATTTTCTGGCACTGAACAATATCGGTTTCAAGGGGCGAGGCAAAGGATACGAAGGACATATTGATGCCGACCAGATGGAATGGATCAAAAACGACCTGCAAGACGTAGCCACCGACAAGCTGATCATGGTAATCACCCACATTCCACTGCTGACCTACGCCGACAACCGAACCTTTCAAAAAGCCACCAACACCGATAATTTCAAAGAGCTGTTAGGCATCCTCGGCCGCTTTCAGTATGTGTACACCATTGCCGGCCATGATACCAGCAATAGCTGGAAAGTGGAGATCAATCACACCCATGGCTGGAAGGGTTATCCTTTCATCGCCCACACACTGGCGGAGGTAAGGGGAAGCGGCTGGGATTCAGGCCCAAGAGATGAGCGGGGTGTGCGACAGGCCACCATGGAAGACGGCAATCCCAACGGTTACTATATCTTCTATTTTGAAGGCAACAAGGTGAAACCCCAGTTTATTCCGGCAGGCGGCGACCCAACCGACAGGCTGAGAATTATGCTGGACCCTCAGCTTTCCCACTCCGACAGTTTATCACAAACTCATCCTCTCGGGCTTGACCGTGGAACGCAACCAGACAATATGTTACTGGTGGTCAACTTCTTTGATGGCGGCGAGCGTGACAAAGTCACCGTGTCGCTGGATGACCAGCCCCCCCTGCCGATGACTTACGCCGAGCGCACGGACCCTTTTTCCGAACATCAATACCAAAAATACAAAGACACAGACGACGCCTTCCCTGCCCCTGCCATCTCCTCCCATATCTGGCAGTATCCACTCCCTAAGCTGGCTCCGGGCATTCACGTGGCTGTTGTAAAGGCTGTGGATGAGTTTGGTTTTGAAGATGAGGAGGCTTTCACTTTTGAGATTACGAATGACAAATAATGGATATCTACGATGTTCTTGTCGGTTTATGAGGCAGAAACCAGGGTGGCACTAGCTAACTTTCTGAGTAGAAATAGCTTATATTTGAGACAAATGACCAGACAAGGTATCAATACTGCCATTGTAGATTATCTCAGCCCCTATAAGCCGGAGTGGATTGGTCTTTTTGGGTCCTATGCAAGAAACGAGGATACCGATAGCAGCGATATTGACATACTGGTTCGATTTAAGAAAACGCCAAGTCTTCTGGATCTTGCCCGCATTCACAGGGAACTATCTCAATTGTTAAGCAAGAAGGTTGACGTCCTCACAGAAGCCGCCCTCAAGAACGAGAAGCTAAAAAAATCGATCTATAAAGACCTACAGCTAATCTTCAAATGAAAGATGAAAGTGTCTATATCGACCACATTCTTCAAAGCATCCAAAGAATCCTTATTTAAATTGACGGAAAAGATCAGCATTCATTTGACGAAGACTTCTTAACTCAAGATGCCATCGTCCGCCAACTAGAAATAATTGGTGAAGCCACAAAGAGGATATCGAAAGAATACAGATCAAAATTCCCAAACATTCCATGGTCAGACATGGCTGGAATGAGAGACGTGCTGATCCACGATTACATAGATGTCGACCTGAATGTGGTGTGGAAAACCGCTTCTGAGGATATCCCGACCCTCAACAAACTACTGAAAGGTTTGAAAGAGTAGCGCTGGTGGCAAAACTTTTTCTCGCTAATACCTACTTTCCACCCCCTAACTACAACCGTTTTCTCTTCCCAAGGGCTCACTGGAAAATAAATCTATCGAAAAAATTCCGCAACTACTTAATTGCATATATACTTGCAATCATATAGTTGCATATTGACACTCATGGAAACGAGAAGAGACGTATTTCAGGCCGTAGCAGACCCAACACGCAGGGCTATCTTACTGTTGATAGCTGCCCAGGCAATGACGCCCAATGCCATCGCAGAAGAGTTCAGTTCCAGCAGACAGGCAGTATCGAAGCACATTCAAATTCTTACCGAGTGTGAGCTGGTGAAACAAGAAAAGACGGGCAGGGAGATTTATTACCATATCAACGCAACCAAAATCACCGAAATCACCGACTGGGTGGAACAGTTCAAAAACAACCTGGAGATTCAATTCAGTCAGCTGGATAATGTTTTATCGATACTTAAAAACCAAAAAAAATGAACACCAACTTACCGCTCGATTTTACTGTAGACAAGGAAGCCAAAAAGGTCTACATCAAAAGAGAATTTGATGCCGAATTGTCGCTGGTTTGGGATGCGTTTACGAAAGCAGAAATCCTCGACCAGTGGGTAGCTCCTAAACCGTTCACCGCCAGAACCAAAGTGATGGATTTCAAAGTAGGTGGGCGAAGATTCTATGCCATGGTCAGCCCTGAAGGACACGAAAAATGGGCCATTCAGAAGTTCACTGCCATCAACCCGAAAACCCATTTCGCCACTTACAATACCTTCGCCGACAAAGACGAAAACGCTGAAATGCCGGGTTCCGAATGGGACTATAAGTTTAGCGGGCTTGGGGAGCGAACGGTGGTAAGCATCACTATCTATAACGAGTCCCGTGAGCGCATGGAACGGATGGTTGAAATGGGCTTTGCAGAAGGATTCAAGATGTCGATAGACAATCTGGATAAGGTATTGGCTGGTTTACAGCAAAAAGGATAGAAGATGAAAACCCCAGCGACTAAAGTTGAAATAGCTGCTCCAATCAGGGGCAATTGAAACGGAAATTGAAAGAAAATACCTATCATTAACTGCGAAAATCAAAACACCATGACAAATTCATCTTCAAAACGGGATCGAATAATTTTTTGGATAGCGACGGGGCTTTTCAGCGCCTTCATGTTGTCATCAGCCATCCCCAACATCATGTCCACGCCGGAGTGGGTTGATATTTTTAAAATGCTTGGGTATCCACCCTACATGTTGCCCTTCATAGGGGTTGCAAAACTTTTGGGGGTGATCGCCATACTCGTCCCTGGCTTTCCAAGGATCAAAGAATGGGCCTATGCTGGCCTTTTCTTCGATTTAGCTGGGGCAGTGTATAGCGGACTCTCTGTAGGTGGCTTTGATCCGCAAATGCTTGTGATGCTGGTGCCTTTCGGGTTGGGAACCTTATCGTACGTTTACCATCACAAACTAACTGCTAAGTAAGCAGCAGGCTTTGAAGTGGCGGATCTGTCATTTGCGATCTAACCGTTCCCAATACAACCAGAGTGAATTTTGGGACAGAAAGTTTCCGTGACATTGTTTGTTAAGCAAGCAACTCAACAGGCTTCCGCTACTAATTGAAATCGCTAATGAAAAATCGAGTATTGCATCACCCCTCCCCCAGCCCCGGAGCAGCCTTCACCTCCACAGCCATCACCCCATCTCCCATTTTAAAGGCCACCTGGCTCAATCCGCTTTGGGTTAGTCCATTTCGCAAAGTGTGCAGCACCATGGCCTTACCCTGGGGTGTGGCAAACACCTGATCCATGGTATTGACCCGGCCGTAAGGGATGTCGGCGATAAGGAAGGCGGAGCATAGCTGATCAATGCCAAACAACGAAAAAGCGCTCTCAAGCATGGGCTTTAGCAACTCCCTGTTTTTCACCCTGGCGGCGTTGGTGGCGAATTCCGGCTTTATCGCCAGGCCTGCTAGATCAAGGATGCTGCAAAGCGACTTAAATTGCTTATCCGATCCAACAGCGATCATGAGCCACTGACCATCAGCCGCTTTAAAGATATTGCCATAAGGCACAATATTGGGATGCTCCGAGCCCATGCGCTGCGGCACCTGCCCAGCTACGAGCCAGTTAGTAGCCTGGTTGACCAGGGAGGAAATAGCGGCCTCTATTAAAGACACGGTGACATAACTCCCTTCGCCAGTTCGCATCCTTTTGATCAGAGCCAGCAGCAAGCCTTCCTTTAAATGATGGCCGGCCAGTACGTCAGTCAGCGCCACGGGCATTTTTTGCGGCTTGCCGTCCTTTTCCCCGTTCAGGAAGACAAACCCGCTCTCCGCCTGCACAATGGCGTCGTAGCCTACCCTATTCTCTTCAGCACCAAAGCCGGTAATGTGCCCATAAATAAGATCAGGCTTAAACGCCTTCAAATCAACATAGCTAACCCCCAGCTTTTCCGCATCGCCCGGTTTGTAGCTTGCAATAACAATGTCGGCTGTTTTCACCAGGTCATAAAGCCTTTCAAGGTCTTCTCTCTTCTTCAAGTTGAGCAGCACCGACTTCTTTCCAGCATTCACAGACATGAAGTACGCCGACATATCCGAATCGGAAGCCTCAGAGGCCAGCTTCCAGCTGCGGGTGACGTCGCCGCCAGTTTCCGGATTTTCTATTTTAATCACCTCGGCGCCCAATTCTGCAAAAAACTGCCCTACACTAGGGCCTGCCAACACTGAGGCCAGCTCAATAACTTTGAGGTCGGAAAAGATTGCTGTACTTTGCACGTTATGAGTAGAAATAAGACAATGGCAAAGATAGACAGGTTTTTGAGCATACTTATGATAGCGCTTTTTTCTTGCCTGGCGGCATATGCCCAGCCACAGGAAGGCATTTGGAGGGGTACGCTCGACATGCAGGGTATGCAGCTGCCTTTCAACTTTGAAATGAAGCTGGAGGATAATATTTGGAGGGTGTATTTGCTAAATGCTGAGGAGCGGCTGCTCATCAGAGACAGCAAAGTGAAGCAAGATTCCATTTACCTTCCGATGAACCTTTTCGATTCCTATATTGTCGCTGCTTTTCAGGGTGACCACCTGGAAGGGGTCTTTGTAAAAAACTACTCAGAAGACTACAAAGAAACCTTCAAAGCTGACTATGGTCTTGAGTACCGCTTTTTTCCAGACAGCGATGAGCCGGTCACCGACTTTTCGGGCAGGTGGGCCATCAATTTTACCTCGGAGGACGACAGCATTACTTCCATTGGGCTTTTTAAGCAGGAAGCCAACCGCATATGGGGCACCATCCTTACTGCCACCGGGGATTTCCGCTATTTGCAGGGTAATGTAAAAGGAAAAAACCTCTACCTCAGCACTTTCGACGGTGCACACGACTTCATCTTTCAGGCCAGCCTGCTGGGGCCCGGCAAGCTGGTCGGACTTTGGCTATATGGCAAAAATTATAAAGAGGGCTGGTCTGCCACAAAGGATGCCTCCGCCGAAATCCCTGATTTTACCAACGTCGCCTACAGTAAAAAAGACCAGCCATTTGAGTTTTCTTTGAAAGGACTGGACGGGAGAACAATTACCCACAATGACCCCGCACTGAAAGGCAAACCCATCCTTTTGCAAATATTTGGCACCTGGTGCTCCAATAGCATGGACTTGTCAAACTTTATCGATGATTGGCTCCAGGCCCATCCTGATGCCAGGTTTGAATGGGTAGGCCTGAGCTTTGAAACCAGAGACGACCTGCCTTATGCCAGAGAACGCCTGGAAAACTGGCGAACATTTATGACGTCAGATGCAAAATTAGCTTTCGGCGGCAAAGCGGACAAAGCTTCTGCTTCCATGATGTTTCCTACCCTCAGCCGGGTAAATGCCTATCCTACCCTCATCATTTTGGACAAAGATCACAAGCCTGTGAGAACCTATGGCTTTTTCAACGGACCTGCCACGGGAGAGTACTACGAAGTCTTCAAAGAAGACTTTGAGGCGATTGTTCAAAGCGTGCTGGAAAATCGCTGACAAAAGTCACACTGACGGGACGGAGGTTGTCATGGTTTGAGGTTTTTTTGCACGATACCTTCGGTGAACAAAAAAACAACCATGATACCCGAAGTAGATGATACAATACTGGCTCAACTTCAGCAGCTGGAAACTGCACTCGCACATGAAGCAAGAGTCTATAGCGACCTGATTGAGCAAGTTTACCCCTCCAATAAAGCCTCAGCGCTGAACCTTATTCACTACCTGACCCTTCGGAAAGCGGATCTCCGGCCTTTGCAAGACAAACTTCATTATTTGGGGCTTTCTTCACTTTCCAATTCTGAAAGCCACACCCTGCACCAGCTTCGCTCGGTCATTCAGTGGCTGAATAGGAAACCTTACGATGGTCACCCGGGTGACATAGATCCGGCAGCCGCCCGGGCCATTGCGCAGAGGCAATCCATGCACTTGTTTGGTCAGCGCCCCAGCAACGAAATCCCTTTTATTATGGTGACGCTGGATGCTCGAATGGCTGGGGATGTTGGGTTGGTGTCTCAGTTTTTGGAGCAGGGAATGGACGTAGCCAGAATCAATTGCGCCCATGATGATGAAGCAACATGGGATTTGCTGGTTTCTACTTTAAAACAGGCTATGGCTGAGACGGGAAAAGGCTGTCGGATTTATATGGACCTTGCCGGGCCCAAATTGCGTACAGGACTTCCTGGCAAAGGAAAGGACAAAAAGCGGTTGAAGATAGCGGAAGGACAAACACTGAAACTTGTGGAGCCCGAGTACGAGGTCGGCGAAAAAGAGCGGGTCGTGAGCTGTAGCGTAAGGGGTATTATCGCACAATTGAAACCCGGGCAGAAAGTGCTTTTTGATGATGGACTTATCTGCACAACAGTGGTGAAAGTAAAGGGCAACGAGGCTCACCTTGAAATTGACAGAGTTTCAGGCACCAAGCCCCATTTGAAAGCCGGCAAGGGCATTAACTTTCCGAATGCGCAGCTCGAGATTGTGAGCCTAACAAAAGAAGATAAAAAGGCATTGCCTTACATTTGCCAGGAAGCCGACTTGGTAGGTTACTCCTTTGTGCGAACAAAAGACGATTTGAAAGTGCTTCAAAGCAGTCTAACAGACCTAAGCGAAAGTCCTCCTCACATCATCATCAAAATAGAAACCCCCGAAGCGTTTGTCAACCTACCTGAACTGCTGTTGCAGGGAATGACCCGAAACACCATGGGGGTAATGATTGCCAGGGGCGACCTGGCAGTGGAAGTGGGGTTTGAGCGGATGAGTGAGTTGCAGGAAGAAATTCTGTGGATTTGTGAGGCGGCTCACGTGCCGGTCATTTGGGCCACGCAGGTGCTGGAAACATTGAACAAAACTGGTATTGCGACCCGTTCAGAAGCGACCGACGCTGCCCGATCAGCCATGGCCGAATGCGTGATGATCAACAAGGGATTGCACACCGTAGAGGTGATCCGGTTCCTGAAAGACATATTGAGCAGAAGCGGCGGGCACCGCACCAAACGAAGACACTTATTCAGGCCATTATCAGTGGCGCAGCATTTCTTTAAAGAAAGGGAGCTTCTCCAAGAACTAACCGCTTCAGAAAATACTTAATAAGGCTACTTCTGGTTGATAGAAGGGTTACCCGAAAAAATAAAAATTATGTGGAACGAAAGGTACGCCAAAACTGAATTTGCCTACGGCAAAGAGCCCAACGATTTCCTGAAACAACAAATAGCTGAGAAAGGCTCCGGCAAGGTGCTTTGTCTAGCAGAGGGACAGGGCCGAAATGCCGTATACCTGGCTGGCCTGGGCTACGAAGTTACGGCAACCGATCTGTCGTCGGTGGGTTTGGAGCGCACAATGGAGCTGGCTAAGGAAAAAGGGGTGGCAGTTGCAACACTGCAAGTTGACTTAGGCGAATACCAGATTGGCAGCGAAGCATGGGACGGGATCGTCTGCATTTTTGGTCACTTCCCCCCTTCTGTGAGAACCCATGTGCTGAGTCAACTCCATGGCGGCCTGAAACCTAGTGGCTTCCTGCTGATGGAAGTTTACAGTACCGACCAGTTCGGCTATGGCACAGGTGGACCAAAGGAAATATCTATGCTCTACACGCTCAATGAGCTTGAAACGATGCTCGGTTCCTCGTGGGATCTCGAAGTGTTACACCAAACTGAAAGAGAAATCAACGAAGGTGAGTACCACAACGGAAAGTCATCGGTGATTCAGGTTTTCGGGAGGAAGAAGTAAAACCAACTTAAACCTTCGGCAACACCCACGGCTTCCTGTAGTTCGGAAACACCAGCGCATTGGCCGCTTTGTTGTTCACAATCTGCCGCTTGGTTTCATCGTAGGTAACGGGGCCAGATCCACGCAGCGAGAGGTTACCCAAATGGGCGTAAATGCCCGCCATTCGGCCCATTTCAATCGTGCATTTGGTGGTGCCACGACTTTTGATGCAGTCGAGAAAATTGCGCACATGCTCTGGGTGGTAATTTTTCCCCTTTTCAAAAAGTATCGGCTCCATGGTTGGGCTCCCGTTTCTGTTTTCCGGCTTTAGCTCCCAGAATTCTCTGTTGGCAACTATGGTAGCATCGTCGCCTTGAATAGCCAGGCCATAGGGCTTGTTGTAAGGCCCGCTCTGGATGCCCGCCGTGTGATCCCAGGTCAGCACAAAGTCCTTCATTTGGTACACAACAGAAAGGGTATCAGGTGTTTCGTGGTTGTAATCGGCAAAGGAAAGATTGCCTCCAACCGAACTCACCGTGGCAGGCATGTAGTCGATCTTGCCAGCCCAAAGGGCCATATCGAGCAAATGCACGCCCCAGTCGGTCATCAGGCCCCCACCGTAGTCCCAGAACATACGCCATGAACCATGAAATCGGGTGGGGTTGAATGTGCGATCAGGTGCCGGCCCTAGCCAAAAGTTGAAGTCAACACCAGCAGGCACAGGCTCATCAGGCACCATGAGTTGACCAATGCCATACCCGAAATTACCCCACACCTTGATCTTGCGAAGTTTGCCCAGCTTTCCATTATGCACCATGGCCATAATGTCGGCCCAGTGGGTGCCACTGCGCTGCTGCTGGCCAACCTGCACCACCTGCTTGCTGTATCTTTTGGCAGCAGCCGTCATCATCTCTATTTCTCCAATACTATTGGCGAGGGGTTTTTCCACATACACATCTTTGCCGACTTGCAACGCTTCTACAAAAGGCAGGCAATGCCAGTGATCAGGTGTGCCAATGATCACAGCATCAATATCTTTATCTGCCAGCAGGTCTCGGTAGTCGGCGTAAAGCTTCGGCTTCTTGCCCTGTTTCTTCTCTACCTGAGCCGCCTTGTCGTTGAGCACGTTGGCATCCACATCGCAAAGCGCCACACACTGCGCATCGGCGTTGTTCATGTGGTTTTCAAGAATCCAGTAGCCCTGGCCCCGACAGCCAATCAGGCCGACATTAACAATATCACTGGGAGCGGCCTTTCTGCGTCCGGCTAAAACTGCTGATGGGAGAATAGTCAAAGCGCCCAACCCAAAAGTGGTGTGCTTTACGAAGGTGCGTCTGTTGGTAGTCATAAGGGTGTAGGTATGTATCTCCTTCCAAGCTAAAAGGATATTTTCCATTATGAAAGCAGAAATGTAGATTTGAAACAATCACCAACTGTCTAATGAGCGTAAATGTCGGACGAGGCATTAAACAAAGCGAAGATCAAAAAGTCCATCCTGTTCATTGCCATCATCCTGCTGCTCTGGCTCATCTTTGGGTGCAGTGAGCGACAGAAAGCAAAAGACAGCGGAGACCTCTGCCTGACTTTCCCATGCATCCAGGGCGGAGTTGTTCGTGCTGATACCACGCAAAAAACGTTAACACTGGTTTTCACCGGCGACGAATTTGCCGACGGTGCTGGCCACATTTTGGACGTACTGGATCGTCAGCATGTGAAAGGTGCCTTCTTCTTTACCGGTAACTTCTACAGAAACGAGGCATTTGCAGGCGCTATCATGAAGTTGAAGGAACAGGGCCACTACCTGGGTGCCCACTCAAACCGTCACCTGCTCTACTGCACCTGGGAAAATCGTGATAGCCTGCTGGTGACAAAGGAGCAATTTTTGGAAGACCTGGAGGGCAACTATGCTGAAATGGAGCACTTTGGCATCGAAAAAGCCGACGCCCCTTATTTTCTGCCTCCCTACGAATGGTACAACGACAGCATTAGCAAATGGACGAGACAATGGGGCCACCAACTCATCAACTTCACGAGCGGCACCAGATCCAATGCGGACTACACCACACCCGACATGCCCAACTACCGAAGCAGTAACGTCATCTACGATAGCATCCTCGACCATGAGCAAAAAGACCCGGCAGGTCTCAATGGCTTTTTGCTGCTTGCACACATTGGCACTGCACCGGAAAGAACAGACAAGTTTTATATGAGGCTGGAGGAGCTGATTGTCGACTTGAGGTCGAAAGGGTATGAGTTCAAATCACTTGTTGACCTGCTGTCTATTAATGAGATGGCGCAACCGCAAATTTTAATAGATTCCAACTAAGTTTGACTTTACCATGCACCCAATATGACCATTATCTATCTTCAATTACTTCTTTCCTCCCTGCTCCCAACTGGTTCAGGCTTCTCTCCAGAGGCAGAGCCAACATATATTCGCATCAACCAAATCGGCTACTTACCAAATGAAAGCAAAGTGGCCATCGTCTTTTCCAATTCGCCGGTAAAGGAGACTTTTCAATTAGTGGATGCCAATACTGGCTCACCTTCGGCCGTAGTAAAACCAATCAAGTCAAAAGCCAAAGGTTGGGGCACTTTCAGCTATTACTATGCACTGGACTTCACCTCCATCACCAAAGAAGGTACCTACAAGCTGGTAGGGCAGAAAAGTAAAACGGCCTCCCGCCAGTTCACCATTTCAGATAAGGCCTACAGCGGGCAAACCGAACCCCTGCTCACCTTCATGCGTCAGCAGCGCTGCGGCTACAACCCCTTCCTCGACATGGTGTGCCACCAGCGTGACGGACGCAGCATGTTTGGCCCCATGCCAGACTCCACTTATGTGGATGTGAGCGGCGGCTGGCACGACGCCGGGGATCAGCTGAAGTACCTGATCACAGGCAGCTACGCCACCGGCCACATGCTACTGGCCTACGAGCTGTTTCCGAAACGCTTTGCTGACGACACCAACGCCCTTGGTCAGACCGGTGGCAATGGGCTTGCCGACGTGCTCGACGAAGCCAAATGGGGCCTCGACTGGATCCTCAAAATGCATCCGGTTCCTGACCAACTCATCCACCAGGTGGCCGACGACCGGGACCACAAAGGCTGGAAAATCCCCGACAATGATCCTTCGGATTATGGCTGGGGGCCAAATAGCTATCGGGTGGCCTATTTCGCAACAGGAGAGCCTCAGGGCCTGATGAAGTATAAAAGTGAGGCAACCGGGGTGGCCAATCTTGCGGGAAGATCAGCCGCTGCTCTGGCACTGGGTGCCCGTATTTGGAAGAACGACTTGAAAGAGGAATCATTTGCCTCCGATTGTCTGGAAGCGGCCAAATCGTTGTATGCCCTGGGAAAAGCAAAGGAAGGTTTTCAGCAGGGTAATTCATACGGTGCTCCCTATCGCTACACCGAGCAAACCTGGACAGACGACATGGAGTGGGGAGCGGCCGAGCTGTATAAAACCACGGGCGAAAGGGCCTACCTGGAAGACGCAAAAAAGTATGCTCGTTTAGCTGGCACCGAAGGATGGACAGTGCTCGACACGGCAGCTCACTATCAATATTATCCTTTCATCAACCTGGGGCACTATGCCCTTTATGAGGTGGTGGAACCAGCCTTCCAGGATACACTGGCCGGCTATTACCGGGCGGGGATTGACTTTACACTTAAGAAAGCCGCCCGCAACCCTTACAACATCGGCATCCCCTTTATCTGGTGTTCCAACAACCTGCTGACAAGTCTTGCAGCCCAAATCATTCTTTACGAGAAAATGACAGGCGACCTGCAATACCACGGCTATCTGGTGGCGCAGCGAGACTGGCTTTTTGGTCGGAACCCATGGGGCACCACCATGTTCACCGGCATGCCAGAGGGCGGAGAATACCCAGTGGATGTGCACACCAGCGTATGGGCGATGACAAAAAAAGAAGTGCCTGGTGGGCTGGTGGACGGGCCGCTATTTGGCAGCATTTACTATAAAATGCTGGCTGTGGAGCTTTCAGAACCCGACGAATTCGCTGCTTTTCAGAACCCTTTCGTTGTGTACCACGACGACATTGGCGACTACTCCACCAACGAACCGACCATGGATGGAACGGCTGGAGCTGTTTTGATGATGGCTTATTTTGGGGTGGATAGGTAGGAAGGCAATGAAGCGTCAATCAGCCTTTTATTATCTCAGGCAAATTCACTGTAAAGCCATCAATTGGCCCTGTGCCTGCCAACGGCTGATCAAAGGGATGCTCACTTGTATTGCCGCCGGTTGAGTAAACCCAAACCCTTTGATTGTCAAAGTCGATGAGCCAACCGAGGGAAGCTCCCTGGCTGATCCACTCGTTCATTTTTGATTGAACCTGCTTCAGGTTGTCAGAGGCAGAAACAATCTCGATAACAAAATCGGGACACACGTGAGCGAACTTCTTTTTTTCCTCCTTTGCCAGCGCTTCCCACTTGTCTTTTAAAATAAGGCTAACGTCCGGAGAGCGAACAGCTGAATTGGGTAGGGTAAATCCCGTGGATGAGTCAAAGACATAACCCGCTTTTGACTTTTTGTTCCATGCACCAAATTCGATTAGTAGATTGGAATTGTAAAAACCTGTTTCGCTATAGGTCGGTGACATAATAATAATATTTCCTTCTGCGTCTCGCTCGATTCGCAAATGTCGGTTGTCCATGCAAAAGTTCTGAAACTCCGCCTCTGTGAATTTCCCTAATGACTGTGTATTCAGTTCATGAACCATGTGTCTCGATTTTGATTCAGCTTAATAAAGTTAAAGAATTAATTTGAAAGATGGCCACCTGGAGACGGGCTCTTTACCAGAGCAATGAGCAAGGTACGGATGTATTACTTCGTCCTCTCAATGGTATACTGTACCAACTGCTTCAGCGAAGTTTTATAAACGGAGTCCTTAAACTCATCAAGAATAACGAGTGCCTCCTGATAGTGGCGCTCCATGGCATCTCTGGCGTAATCGAGCCCACCAGATTGCTTCACATAGTCAATGACTTCCGTTCGCTTTTTGGGCTTATCGCTGTCGTGCCGGATAATGCTGAGGATGCGCTTTCTATCGGCGGGACTGGCCTCACGCAAAGCATAAATCAGTGGCAGGGTCAGCTTCTTTTCTTTGATGTCAATACCTAGCGGCTTACCAATTTCGTCAGCACCATAGTCAAAAAGGTCGTCCTTGATCTGAAAAGCCAAACCAATTTTTTCCCCGAACATGCCCATTCGGTCAATAGAAGCCTTATCGGCCCCGACGGAAGCTACGCCCACTTTACAGCAGCTGGTGATTAAACTGGCAGTCTTTTGCCTGATGATATCATAGTAAACTTCTTCTGAGATATCCAGCTTTCTGGCCTTCTCCATTTGCAGCAACTCGCCTTCACTCATTTCCTTCACTGCTTCGGAAACGATTTTCAATAAGTCGAAATCACCATTGTCAACCGAGAGTAAAAGCCCCCTCGACAGCAAAAAATCACCCACCAACACTGCAATTTTGTTTTTCCAGAGCGCATTGATAGAAAAGAAACCTCTCCGGTAATTGGCATCGTCCACTACATCGTCGTGCACCAGCGTAGCGGTGTGAAGCAGTTCAATCAGAGAAGCGCCCCGGTAAGTGGCGTCGGTGATTGGGCCGTAAACGCCTGCGCTGAGAAACACAAACATAGGCCGCATCTGCTTGCCCTTCCGCTTCACTATATAGGTCATTATTTTATCCAGCAACATGACATTACTCTTCATGGAGTGTCGGAATTTCTTCTCGAATTCAGTCATTTCTTGCGCAATAGGCGCCTGGATATCTTCTAGTTGAAGCTTCATATGTTTGCGGCACAATAATAACAGGTTAAACCTGCTTTGCAAAAGTACTACCCGGCGGTAAACCCTCTGATAAAGGCTATAGTTTCAGCCAGGGCAACAAAATTCACCTTTTATTTGCCACCCGGAAAGTTTGATTTGATCAATTCAGCAAAAACTTCGAGGTTAGGTGATATTTTCTTCCGTAGCCCTTAAAAAAAACAATACCTATGCGTCGAATACCTTATTTCCTTGTAGATGTATTTACGCAGTCGCCATTTGGCGGCAATCAGCTGGCGGTAGTATCCAAAGGCGACCTCGTTAGAGAAGAAGAAATGGCTCAGATTGCCAGAGAGTTTAATCTTTCAGAAACCACTTTCATCTACTCTCCTGAAAATGAAGACCACAATGCCCGGGTGCGCATATTTACCCCGGGTCAGGAGTTGCCGTTCGCTGGGCACCCTACGCTGGGCACTGCCTTCGTTATCGCAAGAGACATTGACTACAAACCAGAGGACAAAATCCTCACCGTGTTTCTTGAAGAGAAGGTGGGCACGATCCGGGTGGATATTGATATTCAGAACGGCGCCCCTGAAATGCTTGTGATGACGCAGCCGCTCCCCACTTTTGGAGAAACACTGCACGATATCCCACTCCTTGCAGAACTTTTATCGCTCCGGGAAAGTGACTTCCTGCCGAATTATTTCCCACAAACTATTTCATGCGGCGTGCCCTATCTGATCACACCTTTGAAATCGCTGGAAGCAGTGAGAAAAATCAAGTTCAGGACAGATGTTTGGGAAAAGGTGGTAGAAAAATACGACCCAGGCTGGATCTATCCCTTCGCCATGGGAGGAGATGATATCGAGTCGCACGTGCACGGTCGCATGTTTGCCCCTGAAGCTGGCATTGTGGAAGACCCAGCTACAGGCTCGGCCAATGGGCCACTGGGCTGCTACCTGGTACAGCATAAGCTTAGGAATACCGGAAAAAAAACAAAGATCATCAGCGAGCAGGGTTACGAAATGGGCAGGCCCAGTAAGCTGTATCTCGAAATAGAAAGATCCGAAATAGCTATCACTCAGGTAAAAGTCGGTGGCTACTGCGTGTTTATGGGCCAGGGTCAACTATTTTTGCCGTAAGGATCAAACCCAGCCCATGAAAAACCACTTTCCACTGCTCTTTATTGCCATCGTTTTTCTTACGTCATGTTCTGAAAATGAATCAGAACGCATCAAAACCTTCCCCAATAAGTTTGCTGACCAGGAACTGGTGAAGCTATACGACTTTAAAGACAGAAGGCAGTCGGAGGCTTTGATTCCCTATCTCACCCATCAGCAGAGTGTGTACCGTGAAGAAGCGGCAATGGCGTTCGCCTCTACTCAAGACACTGTTGGGCTTCCCTACCTGTTTCCGCTTTTGTCAGACCCCAAAATTGAAGTGAGAAAAGCAGCAGCCTTTGCCATCGGCCAGATGAAAAGAAAAAGTGCACAGTCGGCGCTGGCCAACAGGCTGCCGCTCGAAACGGAGCCCCTGGTCAGGTACTATCTTTTGGAAGCACTGGGCAAATGCCTCAGCACCGATTACATGCATTTTTTGGCTGACTATGAAGCGAACGACGATCTCACTGTTGCTGGGAAGGCCTGGGGCATTTATCGTGCTGGCGTTGGGGGTATTAGTGACTCGGTGCTGACTGTGGCCGCCAGCGTCCTCCTGGCCGACTCCCTGCCTGAACAGGCAAGGCTGGCTGCTGCCAACTATTTTGCGAGAATGCGGGGGATAAGCATAGCACATTTTGAAAGCATGCTGAAGAACAGTGCCGCCAACGACTCGCTTCCATCCGTAAGAATGGCTGCCGCAAGGGCATTAGCAAAATCCAACAATGATTCGATCGCTTTTTTTATCGACAGCCAGCTCAACAGTGAGAGCAACTCCCTGGTCAGGGTAAACCTCATCAGGGGGCTTAAGCAGGAGCATTTTCCTATCGTGGAATCGACGCTCCTCGGAATACTTAGAGGCACAGATTATCAAACCTCAGTCAGTGCTGGTGAAGTGATAAGTTCATGGCAAGGCCGGGAAGTGGAACGATGGATCTGGGATATTAACGATCAGATTGTGATACCCAGAACCCGGGCCATTGTTTTAGGCACTCTGCTGGAAAGCAACTTGTATGGCTACAATGCCTATAGAGAGCTGTCGGAAATGTATAGCGGTGTGAGCAACCCATACGACAAAGGGTTTGTTTTACAGGCGCTGGGAAACTATCCCAACGCCAGCGTCTTTCTTGGCGACCGGCTGAATGATCCCCACCCGTTTGTTCGCACAAGCGCTATGGAAGCGCTGAGTACGATAAACCAGTCTGCCCAGTTCCCTGTTTTCAAGCAACCGGAGCTGATTGGCTATTTCAGGCAGGCCATTCTTTCGGGGGATGCAGGGAAGGTGACGGTAGCTGCTTCAACACTAACGAGGCTCAGAACAAAGCTCCAACCTTATCTGGGCAATATCCAGTTTATGTACCAGGGACTCGACAGCCTGCACCTTCCGGAGGATCTGGAACCCTATCAGGCGCTGGAAAGCGCCATTAGTGCCTATGAAGGGCGAGAAGGCATTAGCCCAGGGCAGCTTTACCAGAACCCAATCGCCTGGGATGTGGTGAGCGAAATTAGCAAGGGAACAAAAGCCACAATAGAAACATCGAGGGGCGCTATAGAAATCGAACTGCTGGTGGAAGAGGCGCCTGGCTCTGTCGAGAATTTCGTCAGCCTGGCCCGCAGTGGTTTCTACGAGAACCTCACTTTTCATCGGGTGGTACCAAACTTCGTGATTCAGGCAGGCTGCCCAAGAGGCGATGGCTACGGCAGTTCGGATGGAGTGATCAGGTCGGAGTTTTCGACTCAAAAGTACGGCACTGGCTACGTAGGCATGGCAAGCGCAGGCAAAGACACCGAGGGCTCACAGTGGTTTATCACGCACTCTCCCACCCCACACCTCGACGGCGTATATACCATTTTCGGACGAGTAACCAAAGGGATGGACGTGGTCAACAAAATTGAAGTGGGCGACCGCATCACCTCCATCAAGCTGCCATGAGCAGACCCATTGCCTCATGCCCACTGGCTGATCCTGATGACCAGAAAAATCATCTTAACCTGTTTGCTTCCTACCTGGAGGTTGTCAGGAAGGGAAAATCCAAAAAGTATGCTCTTACACCCATCATGCGGCTGGAAATCAATCACAGGCAACTGCTAGGGCCACTTATTGGCGGCGGACTTTTGAGCTGTATTGCATTCATTACGCTTTTTTCGTGGAACAAGTGGGCAGCACTTTTGCTTGTGCTGGGCATTGGCGGCATGGGTTTGATGTATTACGGGCTGGTGGGAGTAAAAGTGCTCACTCTTAAAGAAGATAAAATTCGTTACGACATCATGTTGCCCGGCATTGGCGAAGCGATGCCTGCATTCATTAGCTTCTATAATCATCTCATACCAAGGATGGCGCTTGGTGTATCCCACGTCTTTCCTGTCTATCTGCTAAAAGACCCGCCAAGTGACAGCCGAAGCCTATACCTCGTTCTGCCAGACATGTCATCAAACCAGGCCGATTGTGACGTAGTAGACTTGATGAAACTATCAATGGAGCTTCATTTCGAGTACGATGGTGTTAAGCACTACCGGGCAAAAGTTGATGGGCCAGTTCCCACTGACGCTTTCATTGAGCGTTCCGATAGCACATAAGGAATCTGATACATTGTCACAAACACTTTCTGTGTGATGTCTTTAAATTAGTATATTGGCCCCCCAAGAAGCCTGATTGTGAATGGAAGCTGAGACGGAAAAAATAAAAGGAGAAAAGAAGAGATATAAGCCAGTCCTGCCGAGGACCCGTTACTGGCCTATTGTGCAGCTGAACAAAAACAAGAAAGCTTTCATTGAAACTGTTACCAATGAGAGCCTGAAAAACCTGATCACTCTCACGTCAGGACGGTCGCTGAAAGAAGAGCTGGAGTCAACTGTTTACCGGGAAAGGCTGCGCATGAAGCAGAACCCGTGGAAAGTTGATCCGAAAGACGAAAAAGACTTTTGGAACCAGATACAGAAAAGGCTCATTGAAATGCCTCACGATGATGAGGCAAAAAAGAAAGAAACTGAGGAGGCCATCCTTCGGGAGATTATCAAGCGTTACGCCAACGAGATCTCAGGTAATTTCAAAAATTCTCACTACAAGTTTGCCCGTACCGTCATCACCTTTGGATTTGCTCGCCTGCTCAATGCTACCCGGGTAAAAGGCATTAAGTCCCTTTGGAGCAAACAGCTTGACCTCGATGACAAAATCCACGTGGTGGGGCAAGTAGAGCAGCTCCGCCGACTGGCCCGAAGAGGCACCATCGTTATGGTGCCCACGCACTTTAGCAACCTCGATTCAATACTCATTGGCTGGGTAATTCAGCACATGGGCTTGCCGCCATTCATCTACGGTGCCGGACTCAACTTATTCAATATCAGGATCTTCGCTTACTTTATGAATAGCCTTGGCGCTTACAAAGTAGACAGAAGGAAGAAAAATTTAATCTACCTGGAAACACTCAAGACTTATTCGCAGGAAGCTTTAAAATATGGCTGCCACAGCTTGTTCTTCCCTGGCGGCACCAGATCAAGATCGGGGGCTATTGAAACCCAACTTAAGCTTGGTTTGCTGAGCACAACAGTGGCTGCACAGCGGGAGCATTTTGAAGAAGACGAAGAGAAGGCCAAAAAGATTTTCATCGTGCCGGTAGTGCTCAACTATCATTTCGTTCTTGAAGCGCCCAGCCTTATCAACGACTATCTTGAAAGAAAGGGTCAGGAGCGATACTATGTGGAAAATGATGAGTACTCCACGTCTTACAAAATCATCAAGTTTCTGCTGAAGTTTTTCACCAGAGGCTCCGACATCTCTGTAAGTATTGGCAGGGCCATGGATGTGTTTGGCAACTATGTGGACAACCACGGCAACAGCCTCGACAAGCAGGGAAACCCGATGGAAATAAAGGACTACTTCACCACTGATGGCCTAATCACTTTCGACGCACAGCGGGAGCAGGAATATACCCGTATTCTTGCCAAAAGGATTGTAGAAGAGTATCACAAATACAACCGGGTATTTAGCAGCCACCTGGTAGCTTTCACAGCTTTTGAAATGATCAAAAGGAGAAACCCTGCGCTTGATCTTTATAATCTGCTCCGCCTGCCAGATGAGGACACGGAAATTGACTACGCCGAGTTCAGAGAGACTTTCGGCAAGCTTAGAGAGGAAATATTCCGCATGAAAGAAATGGGGAAAATCAATTTCGCCAGTCACCTTGACGGCCCCGTTGATGACGTGATCAAATACGGAATTGACAACTGCGGCATGTACCATGCCCTGAGACCCATTTTGAAGAACAAAAAGGGAAATGTGACAACGCAGGACATGAACAGGCTTTTTTACTACTATAACCGGATGGATGGATATGACCTCGAAAAGTTCATCTAAAGATCCGGTGGGCGTATTGGGCGCCGGCAGTTTCGGAACTGTGATAGCCAATATGCTGGCGGAAAAGACCGACGTAATACTTTATGCACGCACGCCGGAAAGGGCCAAAAATATTAACGACAAGAGGGAAAGTTCCGGACAGGCCCTTCACGAAAGGATCACAGTGACCAACGACCTGGAGCTTGTTGCCAAGTCGTGTAATGTCATTTTCCCGGTTGTGCCTTCCGCCAACCTGCGGGAGCTCATCCGCCGCATGTCGCCCTATCTACGCCCCTACCATATCCTCATCCACGGCACAAAGGGCTTCGATGTGAGCCTTCCTGACAACAAGCAGCTTAATGCCAACAGACCGCTTAGCCGGGATTATGTAAAGACCATGAGCGAAGTGATTATGGAGGAAAGCTCCGTCGTGAGAGTTGGCTGCCTCGCTGGCCCTAACCTCGCCGGTGAAATGGCAGCCCGGCAGCCTGCAGCTTCAGTGGTCGCCAGCCACTTTGACGAGGTGATCAATGCCGGCCAGCAATTGCTGAAAAATGAGCGTTTTCTCATTTATGGTAACAGTGACCTCATCGGTGTTGAGTTGTGTGGTGTACTTAAAAATATCATTGCTATTGGCGCTGGTGTTATCCACGGGCTCGGCCTGGGCGAAAACGCCAAAGCCCTGCTCATTAGCCGGGGCATGGTAGAAATGATCTATATCGGTCAGGCACTGGGCGGGAACACAAAAGCCTTTATCGGACTAGCCGGTGTCGGCGACCTCATCGCCACCTGCTCGAGCCAGCACAGCCGCAATTTTACCGTTGGCACAAGGCTGGCAAAGGGTGAGAAAATCAAAGACATCATCGAAAGCATGGAAGAGACTGCCGAAGGAGTGCGAACCATTGAAATCGTCAAAAGCCTTTCGGAATTCTACAAAGTACGGTGCCCGATCACGGAGGCCTTGCACAACATCATCAATGAGGAGATGACTGTGGGAGACGCCACAACTTACCTGATGAAATTCCCTTTCAGAGCGGAAATCGATTTTTTGTAGGGCGGTAAAAGATCATTTTTCCATCCAGGCTTTAAAAAAGCTGGCCTTTTCCTGGCTCACCACTACCTCTTCTTTTGGGCTGGGAATAAGTACCACACTGAGCTTTCCTTTTTCAAAACTCCGGTAACTCTCGATGGCTGAAATAGCCGCTATGTACTTCCGGTTAATTCGGAAAAAGGTGGCCGGGTCGAGGTCGGCTTCAATATCTGCCAGCGGCTTGTCCAGTATCAACTTCTCTCCTTCTCTATTCACAAGAAAGCTTACTTTGTGCTCAGAAAAAAAGTATTGAATATCCTCCACAGGCACCGATTTAAAGCTCACCCCCTTTTTTGCCACAAGCCTCTTTCTGAATTCGCTCTGCCCTTCCTGAACTGACCGTAGCGCATCAATCAGGTCAGAAGAAAAATGACTTTTCAGCTTCTCCAGCTTTGCAAATGCCTGCTGCAAATCAGCTTTTTTTAGTGGCTTCAGCAGGTAGTCAATACCATTCTGCCTGAATGCGTCGAGCATATATTGATCAAATGCAGTAGTGAAAATTACTGGACAGGTCACCGCCACTTTCTTAAAAATTTCAAAAGAAAGGCCATCGTTTAGCTGTATGTCCATGAACAACAGGTCAACCACAGGTGTCTCCTGAAGAAAGGCAACTGCCTCTTTCACACTTGTCGATTCATTGACAACGACTATGTCGTCACGCAACTTTTTCAGAAGAGAAATAAGTTGCTGCCTGGCAGGCACTTCGTCTTCTATGATAGCGACCTTCATACTTCAAGATAGGGCAATTTCACTTTAAACTCCTTCTCTGTTGCCTCAACAAGCACCTCCTTGCCGGTTAGCAGTCTGTAACGTTCTGTAAGATTTCGCAGCCCGATTCTGGAAGTACCTTTGAGGTGTTTGGCTTGCAGGTTGTTGGCCACTTCCACCCAACCATTATTAAGACGAAGGCGAATGACCAACGGCTCTTTTTCGCTAAATTCGTTATGCTTTACCGCATTCTCCAAAAGTAGCTGCAGGCTGATAGGTGCCATCAATTTGTTGGACTCATCAGCAATGTCCACATCAAAATGCACTCCGTCGCCAAACCTGATCCTTACCAATGTGAAATAGCTGTTAGCGAAAGCAATCTCCTCTTCAAGAGTTACCAGTTCCTTCTGTTTGTTCATAAGGATATACCTGTACACATCCGACAAGCTCTCATTGAACTGTAGTGCCCTGTCCCTATCGTTTTCTATCAAGTAGGCGAGTGTATTGAGCGAGTTGAACATGAAATGCGGGTCGATCTGGCTTTTCAAAATCTCGAGCTCAGCCTCCACTCTGGCTCGCTCCAGCTGCTCAAAAGCCAAAAGATCGGTCTGGCGTTCCTTGATCAGAAAGACTGTTTCGTAGGCATGCGTAACAAAAATAACGCAGATCACATTGGCCAGCGACACCAGCTGCACAGCATCCCAATCAACCGGGCCCACCCCGGAAAACCAGTACCAGCCAACGATCAGCGCCACGGTCACTGGCGCAGTATAAAACACATTGGCTGCCACAAGAATGATCAGTTTTCTGACAGGACTACTGAACCAGTCCATGTTTTCACGTTGCTTGAAAAGCAACCAGCGATTCCCCTGCCAGATGCTCCACGAAATGAAAATGAAGTAGATATAACCAAACCAGTACATCCAGTCGGACACCCAAAGATCGCCAAACAGACCCGTGAAGTTGGGTATAAAAATACCGAAAGCAGGAATCCCTATCCAGCGGATAGTCCGGTCGTCGATGCGGGACAAGTGGCTTGAGTGCTTCATTTTCCTGTTTCGGAATGGGGAGATTCGGCTTCAGTAAATCCAGTTTTCATCCTTAAAATTAAGGATTTAGCTTGTTTCAACACTTACTTTCAATACCCTACCAATATGACTGATTTATCGCAACTAAACTACCTGGCCATTTTCGTGGCAGCTTTCAGCGCTTTCCTTGTTGGGGGAGTTTGGTACTCCCCCATCCTCTTTGCCAAATCATGGATGAAAGAAAACAACTTCACAGATGATGACCTGAAAAGTGGGCAGGGCAAAATCTTCGGAACTGCTTTTGTGCTCGAGCTCATCATGGCCTTCAACCTGGCTGCTTTCATCGGAGCCGAATCAGACATTACTTTCGGATTAATTGCAGGCTTTCTGGCAGGCTTCGGCTGGGTGGCGCTTGGCATGGGTGTTACTTACCTTTTCGAACGGAAGTCCTTCCGCCTCTGGGCCATCAACGCTGGGTACCAGGTGGTATCCTTCACTGTGATGGGAGGAATTGTGGGGGTGTGGCATTGACCGGATGCTTAATATCCACAACCAAAAGCTTGCTCGGAGGGTGTTCCAGGATAAGGGTCATCATTCAACTATTTTCTTTGCATTAGGCTGCAACCAGTCGGAATTACCTGAAAACAGGTGTATTTTGCAATAATATGCCTTGAGTTGCACTGCTTCATTCAAAAAATAAGAAAATGGAAACAATTACAATCGAATTGAAGAATAGCAAAGCTCTCAAACTAATTGAGGATCTTGAAGCACTTAGCCTTGTGAGAATTGTGAGAGAGCCGAAAACGGTTAAGGGTAAAAAGCTTTCAGAAAGACTCGCAGGAGCTATTTCCAGCAAGGAAGCTAGCGATATTGATACAGAGCTAGAGCAAATCAGGAGCGAGTGGAAAAGCAGTATTTAATCGATACTAATGTAATAATTGACTTCACAGGTAACCGGCTAACAGGCGCTCCCAAGGTTTTAGTTGGTGAAGTTATTGATAGCCAACCTTAAATCTCGGTTATCAACAAAATTGAACTTCTGGGCTTTTCAGTTGTACCAATCGAGATTATCGAATTTATCGACTCTTGTCAGGTTGTCGGGCTAAACGAAGAAATAATAGACCTCACTATTTCGATTAGGAAAAAGGCAAAAATAAAGCTGCCTGATGCGATTATAGCATCAACTTGTATCATACTTGATCTGACCCTAGTCACGAGAAATGAGGGCGATTTCGGTAAAATAGAAGGACTATCTTTGTTAAACCCCTGGACTTTGGCTTAAGACCAAAATCCAATCTATTTAACCCATATTCCGTCACACCCTCCAGTTGAGACAAGTTGCTAAATGATCCTTCCTTCATTGTTTTCGAAAGATGTACAAAAAATCTCATCAACGGCTTTCCAGCCGCTCCAGCCGCTTCAGCATGGGTGGGTGCGAATAATGCACAAACACATACCAGGGATGTGGAAACAAGTTACTCAAGCTGTCAACCGATAGCTTTTTTAACGCAGTAGCCAAAGGCCGAGCTTCATAGGTCTCGGCCGCATAAGCGTCTGCTTCAAACTCATTCTTCCTGCTTAGCACGTTCATGAGAATGCCAAGGATTCTGGACACCGGGCTGTACAAAATACCGAAAGCGAGCAAATTCAAGTGGATAGCAGTGATGTCCCCACCCATGGCAAAGCTGACCTGCGAATTAAAAATCAGCAGAGACAAAAGATAAAGCATGACACCAGTTTGCAACACCCCAAGCACCAGCGAACCGATGATGTGCTTCTTTTTGTAGTGCCCCACCTCATGCGCCAGCACGGCTACCAACTCCTCCTCCGTATGCTTTTCCAACAGTGTATCGAAAAGCACGATTTTCTTCTTTTTGCCAAGACCAGAAAAATAAGCGTTGGCCTTAGACGATCTTTTGGAGCCGTCAATTACGAAAATATTGGTCAATGGAAAATTGACTCCCTGGCTGTATTTGGTAATGGCCTCCCGAAGGGTTCCATCGGCCAGCGGCGTAAGCTTATTGAACAGAGGCACAATAACTGATGTGTAGAAAAGGTTTGCCAAAAGCATGAATACCACCATTACCCCCCAGAAGTATATCCAGAAGTCCTTCCCTAAAAAGAGGATAAGAACGATGAGTATCCCTACAAGCAAGCCACCTAATATGATGGTGAGCAAGTATCCTTTTAACTTGTCGAGCACGAAGGTCTTCGGGGTGGTTTTATTAAAGCCGTACTTCTCCTCGATGATAAAAACGTTATACAGCTGAAAGGGTAAGGTCAACAGGTCGGAAGCAAAGTAAAGCACAGCAAAAAAAGAAAGCGCCAGCGTGACCTCATTGCCTGTGTAGGCCCGCAACCATCCGTCAATCATGCCGAACCCACCTGTTAGTAATAAGGCGATCGTAACAACAAACGAAATGACGGTCGTGATCGACGAAAACTTTTCTTTGTCTCTCTGATAGGCCAGCGATTTCTGGTATTTTTCTTCGTCGTAAATATCCTTAAACTGACTTGGCAAAGGCCTGTAGCTGCTCTTTCTATTGAGGTAAGAAAGTACTTCTTCTACTATAAAATCAAGCACAATGATCCCCAGAAGGATCCATAATATTGTCTGTTTTTCCATGGTGACAGCTCGTATAAAAACAAATAGTCAGAAAACGTCAAAGGTTAATACCCGAACTCATCGTTTGGAATAAACAGGCTTTCGCCTGCTAAGTCTTTGCGTTTTTCAGTCCGAATGTAAGAGATCAAATATCATTTAGAAAATAAATGGGATCGGGCAGCTCAGTTCTCTTACACTTCGGGGTGGCTTGCGGGGATCATTCCAGCTAAACGAATAGATAATGCTGATTTCATGCGCACCACCACTGCCAATGCCCAACCTGGAGAGCGTGTAATCGAAACTGTATCCAAAAGTGAAGTTGTTGTGCATCAGGCCCACCATGGCGATCAGCGCTTCATTATTAGGGAAGCCATTGAACTGTTTGATTGGGATGCCACGGTACCACAAGCCGGTAATGAGTGGTTCAATCGTTACATAAGCTCCCAAATCCAGCTGGTCGTATAACCCTTGCTTCTTATAGTTGAATGTGGGAGAAATACTTCTTTCTTGCCCGCCGTCCGTTTTTCCACGCTTAAATGGCCCCACGGGTAAATCAAATTTGTATCCCCCATGCACTGAGAATCTGCGTTGCAGGATGCTTCCTCCATCGTTTTGATAGCTCTGATCGGGTCGGGTGATATTGAACAGCGACGCACCCAACCAAACCCGGTCATCGAAGATAATACCCCCGAGGCCTAGATCGAAGTATCTGTTGCTGGCACTGGCGGGAAAACTTTCCATCGTTACAGGCCGCACCAAACCGTTTTCGTCGAACTGATCTCCGAAAGTCAAATTATCGAAATTTAGATCCCTCGAAGTAAATGATCCTTGTATAGCCGGACGAAAAGTCCACTTGTAGTTTAGTCGCACCTGATAGGCATACTGAAGTGCTACCGAAGTTGACCTAAGCCCTTCAATCCCTTCTTTGTCGGTAGTAACGATTGCGCCAATGCTACTGTTGTAGTCCTCTAAATTGTAATCGAAAAAGGCTGAATAAGTCTCAAAACCGGCGCTGATACTGGGCCACTGATTACGGTAGTTAATGCCCGCCCTACCTCTTTGGTTAATGCCCGCCAATCCAGGGTTGAGGTACAGCGGGGCAGCATAATACTGCGAGAACTGAGGGTCTTGCGCTTGTCCGTTGTTTGGAAATAAAGAGATGACTACAAACCAAATGGGTATGACTATAGCCCAATTGATTGACTTTAAAATACCCATGTTCCTGTTTAACATCTCCCGCAAAATATTAAATTTAAAATCATTTATGAAATAGACACGGTATAAGGCATGACTAATCATCTCAATCTGCATTCAATATATTTGGCAAAAATTAGGTTGCCGTTTCGGCCTGGTCAATGATTACACCTTAAAATGGAATGACAATTTCACATTACAGACAACTATCATATACTAACTCACCTATCCAACGTTCTATTTTTCAACTGCAAACTTGCAGTTTAACCTGGAATAATCATCCATTAATCAATGGATCATTCTAACTTTACTTAGCAAAACTAAAACAACATGATTAACGATAGGTGTGTGAGAAAATTAGTTTTAAGTTGCTTTATTTTACTTCAGGTGAATTTTATTACGCTGGCGCAGGACCTCACAGACCTGCACTGGCGCTTTGGAAACACCTCTCAGGCTCTTGATTTCAACAAAGGTGACTTTGAGCCTATCGTTATCGACGACCAGGCTACACCGTTCGGGCTTGGTGGCGGAGTAACGATTTCGGATCCTATAACAGGCGATTTATGGTTCTATACCGACGGCGCCAATGTCTACGACGGCTCGAACAGAGTCACTCCCGGCGGCGCAGGATTAGGCGGCGACCCATCGCTCAATCAAGCCGCAGTAGCCTGCCCAGTGCCTGGCACAACAAGCCAGTTCTATATTTTCACCAACCCTGGCAGTGCTGGTGCGAATGAAATTCAGTTTTCTGTAGCCGATAAAAACCTCACAGGAAACGCCTCGGCAGCTGCACCTACACTTGGTGATATCAGCCAGTTGAATCAGGCCACGGGCCTCACCACGCCGGCTGAAGCCATGGCGATCATTCCTGGCCCCAACAGGCAAAGGTTTTGGCTGCTGTCTCAAAACCGAACCACAGGCGACTATGTAGTATTTGAAATCTCCACCGCCGGCTTTGGCACGATCAACACCTTCAATTTTTTCAATGCCTCAAATCCTACCGCTGAGGCCGCAGCTTTTGGCGTGCACACCTTCGCACCGGATTCAATCATCATCGCTGTAGCTCCGAAAACAGGCAACAGAAACATTCAAATCCTTCGTTTCGATTCTAATCTCGGCACGTTAACATTTGAACGCCAGATCCTCAACACTGGCGTAAACGATGGTTCGGGGCAGTCTATTTATGACGTAGAATGGTCAAATGACGGCACCAAGCTTTACTACTCCAGGCATGGCGGCAACAATGCACTTACCGGCCAGCTAAATCAGTTCGATTTTGACTCTCTCCAAACTTCTAACAGCATCGTGGGAGGTTACTTCCGAAGCTTCGGGTTAAAAAAAGGGCCGGATCAGCGAATCTACCATTTGTACCAGGCAGCCAATAGCGGGCCATTTTCCATCGGTCGGATCAACCAGCCTGATAGCCTGCCCGACTCCGTAGCCTACCAGGCTCAGATACCTGATTTCGGCGACGCTTTGGGAAGACAATTCCCAGCCACCAGCACATCGGCGCCCATTGTGTTCAATATGAGCTTCAATATCTTCGGCTTCTGTCAGAACACACCCACCATGTTTTCTCCCAGCGTGGAGCCCACGCCCCAGTTCGTTACCTGGGACTACGGAGATGGCAATGGATCTCAGGACTATGCACCCATTTACACTTATGAAAACCCCGGGCCTTACACTGTTACTCTTACAGCCTTTCTGAACGGACAAAGTCAGTCTACGACCCAGGTGTTGAACATTATCGATAATCAGCTTGAACTAACCCACCTTACCGATACAACGATTTGCCCTGGCGAACAACTACAACGGAATGCACTACCTAGTGGACAGCAGGGAAATTATACTTTCCTCTGGTCGACAGGAGAAACAACCCAGCTCATTGAGATAGATTCTGCGGGCACTTATTGGGCACAGGTCACCGACCTTACCACCGGCTGCCCGGCTTTCGCTTCGTTCGAAGTAACTGTATATGGTAACGACGAGCAAAAAGCCAATATTTGGTATTTTGGTGAACAGGCAGGTATCGACTTCAATGAGGCTCCTCCAGTAGCACTAACTGACGAAAACCTGATGAGTTCGCCAGAGGGGTGTGCTTCAATTTCGGATCGAAACGGCGACCTCCTTTTCTATACCAATGGACGAACTGTCTGGAACCAAGACCACGAAATAATGCTCAACGGCATGCTGATTGGGGGCGACAGCACCTCGGCCCAGTCCGCCATTATCTTGCCGATCCCCGACAACGAGACACTGTTCTATATAATTACCACCGACCAGGTGTACGGTGACCGTACCTACAACATGCGTTTTTCTGTGGTTGATATGAAGCAGGATTTGGCTCGTGGAGCTGTTATTATTAAAGACAGGCCGCTGTTCACCAATAGCTCGGAGAAGCTGGCTGCAACTGGTGTTGGAGGGGGTGTTACCTGGCTTTTCGGGCACGAGTATGGCAACAACAACTACAGGGCCTACCCAATAACTACCTCAGGCATTGGCAATGCCCGGATTAGCTCCATTGGGAAAACGCTCTCATTCGCTGAAGAACTTAACGGCAGAGGCACGATGAAAGTGTCGCCCACCGGATCAATAATTGGCTCGGTAATTCCAGGCGCTGAAAACTTCCTCGAGTTGGTCAACTTCGACGCTGCCAACGGAGCATTTACTTCCCCATTGCTGATCGACCTTGAAGAGCCTGCGCCTAGCGAAGCCTATGGTCTTGAGTTTTCCTCTGGCGGTGCAAGAGTGTATGTCACCACTACCGGCGCTAACTCCAAACTGTTCCAGTATAACCTGGATAGCCTTCTCAACGCCAGCGTTACTTATTCTGACGACTCTGTCGTCCAGTTTATCGAGCAAAGTAAATTCCAGTTAGCCTCAGGAACGGGATATGGCTCCCTCCAAATTGGCCCCGATCAGGTGATCTACATGGCAAAAGACAATAGCGGCAACCTTGGCACGATTTCAAACTCTAATGGAGATCAAGTGCAGGCAGGCTATAATGACCAGGGCTTTGATCTGGACGGCAGAATTTCCAGGCTGGGCCTTCCCAACTTTGCTCAGAACATCCTCAATCCACCACAGGATCCGTCCATTGCGGTGGATGGTGGCTGCGTAGGCCAACCCACCAGGTTTACTGCTACCGGCACATCCGATATTGACGAGTTTGCCTGGAACTTTGGTGATGGTGCCCAGGCCCTTGGCCCGGACACAACTCACGTATACCAGCAAGTAGGAACATTCAATGTCACTTTGAATATCACCAATCGCTGTGGTCTGGATACAACGCTGGTTCAAACGGTAGTAATCAACCCTACACCGGAGCAGCCTATTGTACCTAGTGCGGTTGCCATTTGCGACGACAATGGTGTGGTGCTTACCGCCTGGCCTCAAGACGATCCGGGGCTCACATACACCTGGTCAACTGGTGAAACCACCAGAGAGATTACTGTACTGCAACCAAGTACCATCACAATATTCATCACCAATGCTGCTGGCTGCCGTTCGGATACGCTGACCACCCTGGTGGGCGACCAGCGACCGATTGTGGACTTTGGCCCTGACCAGATCATTTGTGCGGGTGAAGAGTTGGATCCGTTGGATGCCCAAAACCCGGGAGCCACTTATACCTGGGCCATCAATGGTGCCGGCACTGGCAATACAGGTCGCTTTCAGGATATTGACACATCAGTGGCTGGCGACTTCGAGTATGCAGTGAGCATTTTCGATGTGAACGGCTGCCAAACGACGAACCGAATAACTTATACGATACTGGAAGCGCCAGATCAAATAGTTACACCTTTCGATGCATCTGGCTGCGCAGTGGCCGACGGTGCTTTAAAAATTGAAGTTGCTGGCACAGGTAGCTACACGTACAGTATTACCAGCAATAATGGAACAAATATCTTTAACAATGTTCCACTGACCGGGCCGTTTACCGACAGTATCCCAAACCTCCCGGCAGGATCCTATAGAGTTACAGTAAGCAACACGGTCAATGGTTGCACAACTACTCGTGGTGCAGTAGGGATCAATAGCAGTAGTCCTTCGTTCTTGATTACATCTGCCGAACCTAACAATGGTTGTGACGATGGAAGCATCACTATAACCACCGATACGCCCGGCTCTTATAACTATCGGGTAATTGATTTTGCTACAGGCATTGAGGCTCTGGCTGCCTCATTTACATCACCTACGACCACAACGACTGCTAATATTCCTTTTGGGACATACACCGTTGAAGTGACGAATATTGTAGACGGCTGCCTCCAAACACAGCAGGGGGTAGTAGTAGACCAGGCTGAAACAGCCGAATTCACCTTTGAGCCAATACAGACCGCCTGTGGAACCACAGGCACAATAGAGGTGACACCATCCAACGGGGGCTTTACTTTCACCTGGACTGACCCTGATGGAATAACTCTTCCGGAAACTAGCTCAACAGCAACCGTGTCTAAAAGTGGCATATACACCGTAGCCAGTTCGGGCACTACGATAGCCGGCGATCCACTTTGTCCTCAAACTGAACAAATCCAGTTCTTCCTTAGTGAAGACCCTGAGGGCAGTATCACCGTTTCTGGCGACCCTTGTGATGGCGAACTAACGCTAACAGCCGCCCTAACAAGTGGGGAGAATCCGGCTGACTATATCTTTGGCTGGAGCAATGGTGCCTCAACCGAAACCACCATTGTTAACCAGTCGGGCTCATACGCCGTGACAATCCGTAACCGCAACTCGGGCTGTTTTGTAACTGTTGACACCACGGTGCAAGTGGAGAACGTACTGGAAGTCACCCTCATTCAGGAACCCGATTGCGACAACGAAACACAGGTGATATTAACAGCACAGTCAAATATCCCTGCCCAGGTGACCTTTGAATGGACGGGGCCTGACGGGACTATTCTGCCGGAAACCACCGCTTCTATCAGCACCGGACTTGGCGGGCTTTATCAGGTGACCGTAAGAGGAATAGACAACAGCTGCGAAGCATCAGCAGAACTCAACGTGAGCGTGGTGCCTATTTTCGATTCTGAGATATCACTGCCCGCCACGTTGACATTCTGCTCAGAAGACCCGGCAAACGGCACGGTTGTGCTTGATCCCGGGATTTTCAATACCTATGAGTGGAGGAAGCTTCCAAGCTTGGATATTATTTCTGTATTGCCCACTTATGCTGCCTCGGAGCCCGGCACTTACGAAGTCACCTTCTCTAATGGCAGCATCTGCCGAACTGCCCGGGTAGTAGTAACAGACGATTGTCGCCCAAGAATTTTTGCACCAAATGCCTTTTCTCCTGATGGCCGGGGGCTTCCGCAAAATGAGGCATTCTATGTTTTCCCGAATCCGTACGTAACTGATTTCACTATTTTCATCTACAACCGATGGGGCGTGCTGGTTTATCAAAGTGACAGCATTGACTTCAGGTGGAACGGCTATTTCAATGGGGCACCGCTGCCGGTTGGCACCTATGCCTATGTGATGAGATACAAGAGTAACCTTGACGCTACCAACGAAACCTTCGAGCAACGGGGAGGAGTTACTCTTATAAAATAGCTTCTATTTATCAGTGAGATTGATTAACATAGTTGATAGTTCTTATAAACTTTTAAAAGCACCTTAGGGTGCTTTTTCTTTACCCACTATGACAAGAGAAGACGCCAGAGCACTGCTATTTGAAATGACAAAGGGAGACAGCCTCCGCAGGCATGCCCGCACCGTAGAGCTGGTGATGGAAGCCTACGCCACCAAATTGGGAGAGGATGCCGATGAATGGGCCATTGCGGGTCTGCTGCATGACGCCGACTATGAAGCCTGGCCCTCAGAGCACCCCAACCGAATTGTCGCCCTGCTTAGTGAGAGAGGGCTACCGAAAATTGCTCATGCCATTTCGGCGCACTACACCCACTGGGGAGTACCCTACGACACGCTACTCGACAAAGGCCTGATAGCCTGCGACGAAATCACCGGATTTATCGTGGCCTGCTGCCAGGTGCGACCCGATGGCATCGAGTCGCTGGAGGTGAAGTCGGTGATGAAAAAACTCAAGCAAAAAAGCTTCGCCGCCACTGTTGACAGGGAGGAAGTAAACAAAGGCATGGAATTATTTGGTGTTACACCGGAAGAGCACATAGCCTTCATTATCGAAGTACTCAAACAGAATCGGGATGAGCTTAAAGTCTGATTTAGTTTATAGCCACATAACACTCGTTCTGCTATGTATTTTCGTAACCTTGGGCTCAGCTATTGGTCAGAGTCCCAAAGATTTTGATAAAGCATGGAAAGCCGCTGACGGCTATTTTAGAAGCTCCCTGGAGAGTAACGATGTGGTAGGTGGTGCTTTGGTTTTCGTTGAAAAAGGAAACGCATTTGGCAGCAGCTATGTCGGCAAATCTGACCTGAAAAGTGAGCGAAACGTGGATGAAAATACTATTTTCCATTGGGCCTCCATCACCAAAACATTTACAAGCATCGGAATCATGCAGTTGAGGGACAGAGGACTTCTACAGCTCAGTGATCCGCTAACCAAATACCTGCCAGAGCTTCGGATGGTACACAATCCTTTCGGCAGCATGGACGATATTACTATTCAAATGGTATTGAGCCACTCCACAGGCTTTCGTGATCCCACTTGGCTGTGGGGTGGGAACAAAGACTGGCACCCTTTTGAGCCGACCGAATGGAGCCAGATAGTGGCCATGCTCCCCTACACAGAAATTTTGTTTGAACCAGGAAGCAAATACAGCTACTCCAACCCCGCCCTTATCTTTCTTGGCAGAATTATAGAGATCATTACTGGCGATGACTACGAGGTGTATATCGACAAGAACGTGCTGAAACCTCTCGGCATGCACAGTAGCTACTTTGATGTTACACCTTACCATTTGCTGAAATACCGGGCCAACAACTATACCCTTATAAACGGGCAGCCGGTAGCCAACGGGCTCGATTTCGACACAGGCATCACCACCAGCAATGGTGGACTCAATGCTCCTATCAGCGATATGCTGAAATACCTGGGCTTCCTCACTGGCTATCACAATGGTTTCGAAATACTCAAAAGGTCAACGCTAGAGGAGCTGTGGAAAAAACAACTGCCCATCGGCGTCGTCGATGGTATTGACGAGTCTATTGCCTCCTCCTTTTTTCTTGAAGACTTCAACGACATGCAGGTAATCGGCCACACTGGCACGCAAAAAGCATTTTATTCTTTTTTTTATATTCATCCAGGCTCGGGCACAGCATGTATTTCCATTACCAATACTGATGACAGCAGCGGTCAGTTTGACCCCGACCAGTTTCGAATAGAGGCCAGTCATTACATTTTCAGAAACATTTTCACCCTCTATAAATGAGCGATTGGTAAACCAACCGACAAAGCCAAAACTGAAAACCACAGACCTTCAACAAAAAAAGTAACAACATGAAAAAGACATTACTACTGATTTCATTCATTTCTCTGATTGCCTTTTCTTCACAGGCTCAGGATTTCAGGGGGCCGGACAAAAGCTCAATGGACATGGCTTATTATCCCGACAACTTTGCCCACGACCGAAAAGGAAGCGATGAGGCTCTCGCACGGGTGATTTATAGCCGACCCAAAAAGAATGACCGGGAGATTTTCGGAAAACTTGAGTCGTATGGAAAAGTATGGAGAACAGGAGCCAATGAAAATACTGAGATCAAGCTTTACAAAGACGCTACAGTGGCTGGCAAAAAATTGAAGGCCGGCACCTACTCACTTTTCACTATTCCAGGCGAATCTGAGTGGACGATCATTTTTAGCTCAGCTCTTGACTATTGGGGAGCCTACAGCTACAAAGAAGACAAAGATGTATTGCGTGTAACTGTTCCATCAAAGAAAGTAGCCGATACGATTGAATACTTCTCGATTGTGTTTGCCAAAAGCGGGGCAAATGGCGCTACTATGAGCCTTGGCTGGGACAAGACGGTGGTAGACGTCCCTTTTACGTTCTAACAACTGAAATATATTCACCAGTCGCTGTATCAAAACAGCATTTTATTGGATGCAAAGAGAAAGGCTTCACCTCGGTGAAGCCTTTCTCTTTGTATTGTTAATGTCTGGTTTTAATAATTACGTCTGCGGACATCTCCCCCCGACGACTCGTCGATATTGACATATTGCGGCCTGCCAGAATAGGAAATGTCGCTGCCACTGCTGGCATCGGCTTCAATGTCGTCGGTGACCGTAATCGCTAAATCTGAGCCGCTGGAGGCTCTCACTTTCGCTTTTTTAGCCACTAAGTCCATAGCATCCAAATCACTGCCTGAAGAAGAGCGCCCTTCGAAAAATTCAGCCTCGCCAGACAGCTCCATATCAGAGCCACTGCTCGACTCGGCCCTCAATGTTCTGGCTCTTACCTGAAGTTTTAAGTCAGCTCCCGACGAAGACTCTACTTCCAAATAGTCGGAGATAATGATTGTTTCCCCGGTCACATCTGAACCACTTGAGCTTTTAATAGACTTGATATCGGTGACGGTTACATAAACTGTGGCGTCACGGTCTTTCCAATTCCAGAAACTGTTATTGTTTTCAAAATAAATCTTGAGCTCACCGCCCCTTACCTCGGTCATCAAATCGTCGAGGTCATCTTCATCCACCTCCACTGTAACTTCCTGGCGGTTGCCCTGACGAATATAAACATCAATTCCTGTGCTTACGCTCACGGCATCGTAGGAAGAAACCTTTCTTTCCTCCTTTACCCGCTGAGCGACAGCCTGCTGAACCACTAGTGTCAAACCAAGTAGCAGCAAAAATTTGCTTAGTCTGTTCATGATATAATGAGTTTGTCCTTAAACCAAAGATGTGATTTAATTGTAAAGGTTGCACAATCAATCACATCTTTTTATTAGACGCTCAGTATAGAACCGATGTTACAGAAATGTCTAGTCGTTAATGAGATAGCCGTCGGCCACTATTTTGTATTTGTCGAAAATAACGCCCGCAGCTCTGCGTAGTTGGCGATCAAGATTGTCGGCACCCAACGCAAACACACCTGAGGCATATCCCTGCCACACGGCACTGTGCTTCCTTCTATCGACAAGAATAATCAACAATGTGCCTGAGTCCATGGTATAGTATCTTGCGTCATACTCCCTTTTTCTTGAAGCAGCCTCAGCATTTTCGAGTTCTGTCAGCTCTGAATCACTCAGGTAAACCTCATCCTCAAATTCATCATTGGAAGCCAGCGATACTTCCTTATTGAGATATGCATTAAGATCCTCCTGATTGTAGCCACGGTATTTCAGGTCAGAGAAGTAAATTTTGTAGTTGACGTATATATCTGGTTTTCTATTGGAGTAGCTGTAGCCTTGTGACTCCATTCTGTTAATAATCCATTTTTCCAGATCAGGATTGTGGCTGGAGCTGTCACGCTTGTCGATATTCACAAAGTCGAAGGTCTTGTACTTGTTGAATCTTCCCAGATAGCTATAGTCAGATTCAATGATAAAGTCTTTTTGAGAAACACAGGAGCCCAGGGAAAACAAGATAATTGTGCCAGCAAATAGTAAGATTGATTTCATACGTCTCGCAATTAATTGTATTGATATTAGATAATCCTCTTGCAGAATATTCGTAACTACATGAATTTCAGCAAACTTTTGTGAACCTGCAAACTTTTGATATTATTAAATCTTCCATCATGAGCTATTTTTCCTTTGGCGCAACCATTGATTCCGTTTTTTGGTATAAAGTATTCGGAAAGCCATGGAGGAAAAACTCTCTATAAATAAAATTTGTTTGCCAGAACTTCTTTACTGATAAATATTGTTTCTGCATTTGCTCCTCAACCAGTCAACTTACAAAAAGCTCGGAGACACTCTATTGAAAAGCCTGAAATACATACCCGTACTTTTGTTGTCCCGCCTGCCCTTCTGGCTGGTTTATATACTGTCAGATATTTCCTTTTTTTTGCTTTACTACCTGGTTAGATACAGAACGACGACGGTAAGAAAAAACCTCACGGCTTCGTTCCCCGGAAAAGGCATTTCTGAAATCAAGTCTATTGAAAAAGCGTTTTACAGGCATTTTACCGACTTGATTTTTGAGTCTGGAAAGTTCATCTCGATAAGCGAGAAAGCTATCAAGCGACGATTTCAGGTACTGAACGCAGAGGTTTTCGAAGACTTTTTCAAACAAGGAAGAAGCCTGATTATGTACACCGCCCACTACGGAAACTGGGAGTGGCTCGCAGCCATACCATTGTCGCTGTCCCACAAGGTACTTACCTTCTACCAACCTCTAAAGTCAGCTTACTACGAAGCTCTAATGAAGGACGCCCGGGAAAGGTTTGGTGCGGTGGCAGTACCATCTAAAAAAGGGTACAAAACGGTGGTTGAGCTTGGCTCGCAGGGAGCGCTTTCGCTGACGTGTATTATCGGAGATCAGAGACCTAAGAAAAACAGCAGTCGTCATTGGATAAAGTTTCTCAATCAGGATACACCATTTTTGATAGGCGCCGACAGGATTGCCCGAAAAACCAACTACCCCGTTTTCTTTCCTTTGATAAAGAAAACTTCGAGAGGGCACTACACGCTTGAATTCGTAAAAGTTATTGAAAACCCAAATGAAGCAACCGCCGAAGAAATAATAGAACGGTATGCTTCTATTCTTGAGGAAGCCATTATCGAAACGCCACATCTGTGGCTTTGGTCACATAACAGGTGGAAGTTAAAAAGAGAAGATGGGTAGCAGGAAAATCAATGTGTTGCTGCTACCCGGTAGCGGCTGCTACGCCATTGAATATTTCTCTGCAGCGGCCCCTTTGAAAGACGCTCTGGGCTTCAGGTTAAGCACCTGAAACATCTGCTTGTCTGCGTCCACTTCCGGATTGGGAGTAGTAAGTAGCTTATCTCCTGCGAAGATAGAGTTAGCCCCAGCAAGGAAGCAAAGCGCTTGTTCCTCCATGGTCATGTTCACCCTGCCAGCTGAAAGCCTTACCATGGCCTTAGGCATAATGATTCTTGCCGTGGCTATCATTCGGATCATGTCCCAAACAGGCACTCGCTCCTGGTCTTCCAAAGGTGTTCCCTCTACCGCCACCAGCGCATTTACAGGTACACTCTCAGGATGTTCCGGCAACGTCGACAATGTGTGGAGCATCCCCACCCTGTCGAGGTGAGATTCCCCCATACCTATGATGCCGCCTGAGCACACAGAAATTTTTGCAGTCCGAACATTCTCCAATGTATCCAGCCTGTCCTTATAAGTTCTTGTAGTAATAATATCTTCGTAAGCTTCTTCGCTGGTGTCGAGATTGTGGTTGTAAGCATAAAGGCCCGCTTCCTTCAGCCGCTTCGCCTGCGACTCGGTGATCATACCTAGCGTGCAGCAAACTTCCATGCCCATTTGGTTCACACCTTTGACCATCTCGATCACTTTGTCAAAGTCTTTGTTATCTCTCACCTCTCTCCACGCAGCACCCATACAAAACCTGGTGCTTCCGTTCTCCTTGGCAGCTTTCGCATTAGAAAGCACCTCGTCAACTTCCATTAACTTCTGCACTTTCACATCAGTGTGGTACCGTGCAGCCTGCGGGCAATAAGAGCAATCTTCAGGGCACCCTCCAGTCTTCACCGACAGCAAAGTACAGACCTGCACCTCCTGTGGGTCGCTATATTCTCTGTGGACGGTAGCCGCCCTGTAAATCAAGTCTAACATGGGAGAATTGTAAATCTCCTCTATTTCTCCTCTTGTCCAGTCGTTTCTTAGTTCAGTCATTCCCTGATAGCGTAGGTTCGGTTATTTAATTTCAAATGAATAGGGCATGCGTGCCTGAATGCCCTCATAGTGCTGCAAATCTCTAATTTCTTTCACATAAGGGGCAAGCATACCGTAGTTATTTTTGATAGACCTGGCTTCCAATTCGTCAGAAGCACTTGAGAACATCTCCTCAAAGAAGTTTTTCTGCTTAGGGTAAAAACTTAGCAGGTAATCGTCGCCCAGCTCAGCCTTGTCAGCAGCAATTTTGACTGCGTCGTCAAAACTTCCCAGCAGGTCAACCAGGCCAAGCTCATGGGCCTGAATGCCCGTCCAAACTCTTCCACCGGCTAACTCCTTCAGCTTTTCTATCGGTAAGTGTCTCGCTTCTGCCGCCTTCGAGGTAAAGGTTTCATAGCCTTCGTTCACACCGTCCTGGATAATTTGTTTCTCAAAATCACTCAAAGACCTTGTCACAGTCATTATATCTGAATATTCGCCTGTTTTTACCACATCGAAAGTAATACCCAGCTTGTTTTCAAGAAACTTCTCCATGTTGAACATCATGCCGAAAATGCCTATCGAACCAGTGATAGTATTGGGCTGAGCCACGATGGTGTCGCACGGCATGGAAAGATAGTAACCACCTGATGCTGCATAATCGCCCATGGAGGCAATGATAGGTTTCTTTTCTTTGGTAAGCATTATTTCCCTCCAAATAATATCGGAACCGGTAAGGCTTCCTCCAGGAGAATTAATGCGCAACACCACGGCCTTTATTCTATCGCTTTCCCGGGCGTTTCTTATTTCCCGGGCAAATTTCTCGGCTCCAATTTGGCCATCTTCACCCTCTCCCATCAAAATCTCACCTTCGGCCACAATTACTGCAATCCTGTTCTTGGAAATTTCTTCCGGCGAAATTGACTTTTTATACTTCTTCCATGAAATGAATGTAATATCAGCGCTCTCCTCTATTCCAAGTTTTATCTTGAGCAGGGTCTTCATTTCATCTTCGTAAGCTACTTTGGTGGCCAGGCCGTAGTCAACAGCATCAGCCACTCGCCGCACCTTCATTTGCGACGAAATTTCTTTCAGTTTCTCAGCGGGGATGTTTCTTGCTTCGGCAATATCTGCAAGAAAAGTATCGTGAGCGGAGTTTAAAAAGGAGTTGATCTGAAGTTCGTTTTCAGGGCTCATGTCCTTGCGAATAAAAGGCTCGATGGCCGACTTGAACTCCCCTACCCTAAACACCAGCGGCTCAATTTCCAGCTTGTCAAGTGTTCCCTTAAAAAACGAAATATTGGCGCTGAAACCATTAAATTCAAGTGACCCCTGCGGGTTAACGTAGAGCTCGTCAGCCACTGACCCGATATAGTAGTCGCCTTCTGAAATGTAGTTTCCGTATGAGTAGATAAACTTTCCCGATGATTTGAAATCCAAAAGGGCATCTCTGACCTCTTTCAGACTGGCAAAGCCTCCCGACAGGTAGCCATGCTCAATGTATATGCCTTTAATTTTATCGTCTGTTTTTGCACTCTTTATGACTTTCAACAGATCAAGCACGCCGATGTAACTGGGGCCACTATTGGGGAAAAATTCCTGTAGCGGATCTTCGGGAGTGCGTTCACTTAAAATACCACCTAAAGGCAGGTAGAGCACTGAATTATCTTTCACTTCAACTACTTCATCGGAGCTACTTGACACCGCACCTATAATACCCATGATGACCAAAATACCCAGAAAACTGAAGATAAAAAGGCCAAGGATAGTGGCTAACAAATTTCGAAGAAAGGCCATTGGGACAGTTTTTGATTTATTTTTGTTCTTTGCAAATCTAACAAGATTCACCTAAGTTAAGAGCACCGCTAAAATTATTCACCTCCATGGGCATTTTCCTTTTACTTGGTTCCAACCAGGGCGATCGTTTGGCTACCCTTTTGGAGGCAGGCCGAATGATAAACGAGCGAATAGGGCAGATGGTTCGAAGTTCGTCGATTTACGCTACCCAGGCGTGGGGCCAGACTGAGCAGGCCGATTTTCTTAACCAGGTGATTGAGATTGAAAGTAGCTTACGGGCTGAGGAGGTCTTGCATCAAGCGCTGGAAATTGAAAAGCACCTGGGGCGACAGCGGATAGAAAAATGGGGGCCAAGGGTCATCGATATCGATATTTTGTACGTTGGCAATGAAGTTATCAAAACAGATAACCTGGTTGTGCCTCACCCCCAAATTCCCTTCAGGAGGTTTACGCTTGCGCCATTGACCGAGATTGCGCCGGAATTTATTCACCCAACTTTAGGTAAAAATCAAGCACAACTACTCAGTGAATGTGCCGACCCATTGGAGGTAACAAAGTTATCAGACGCCACCGCCGCCACATAAATTAAATATCCTCTGATGCATTTTTCTTCTAACTTCGGCAGCTAACGAAGACGCATGGAATATTACGAATATTTGCTCATTGTGGCAGTCGGGTTTATTGCTGGCTTTGTCAACACCGTGGCGGGCGGAGGATCATTGCTGTCATTGCCAGTTTTGATTTTCCTTGGGCTGCCACCTTCGGTTGCCAATGCTACCAATCGGGTAGCCATCATGGGGCAAAACATCTTTTCGGTAGCCGGCTTTCAGAGCAAGGGCGTGTCGGCCCGGCCCTATTCCTGGTGGTTGGCAGGCTCATCTCTGATAGGTGGTGCCATTGGTGCGTGGTTCGCCGTAGAGATTGATGCCGATCTTTTTAACCGCATCCTGGCCATCATCATGGTGCTCGTGGTGCTATCGATCATTTTCGACTCTGTTTTCAAAAAGAAGTCGAATGGGGAAAAGCTGGATTTCATGCATCAATTATGGGGAGTCATCGCTTTCTTTTTCATTGGCATCTACGGGGGGTTCATTCAGGCTGGCGTTGGTTTTCTTACCATCGCCGCACTCACTCACATCAACGGATTTTCGTTGGTTAAAGCCAACTTCGTGAAAGTATTTGCTGCATTGATCTATACCGGATCGGCACTATTGGTTTTCATCATCGAAGACAAGGTAAACTGGACACTGGGGCTCGTACTGGCAGTTGGCAACAGTGCTGGTGGATGGATTGCCAGCCGATGGTCAGTGGAGAAAGGCGACAAAGTGATTCGCATCTTCCTCGTGATTACCGTAATTGCATTGGCCATTAAACTTTGGTTTTTTACCTGAAAGAAATGATCGCAGACAAAAAAGGCATTCGCTCTCAATATCCCCTTCTTCACAACTGCACCTACCTGAATACGGCTAATGCCGGTGCCATGAGTCAGGCAACGCTCCAAAAGGGAACCGACTACCTTACAGAATTCGCACAGTATGCCAGCCAAAAGCTTCCGCTGTGGATGGGTGAGATGGAAGAAACAAGGAAACTGTTTGCGGAACTTCTGAATGCCTCAAGCGAAGAAATAGGCCTTACGTGGGATACGTCGTACGGTATTTCCTGGGTGCAGCAAATGCTGCCACCTGATCTGGAACTGGTTTTAGTGAAGCACGATTTTCCTTCGGTGACGCTACCATGGATTCACCACAACCGGAAAATTCACTGGATTGACTGGGACATGAAAAGCCACATTGATTTGAAAGCCATTGAAAAAGCGCTTTCTGGCAAGCCCAAGGTACTGGTGATCAGCCATGTGCAATACACTAACGGCTACCGGGTCGACCTTGAGGCAATATCGGCCATATGCCAAAAACATGGAGCATTCCTTATCGTGGATGCCATACAAAGCCTGGGTGTGATCCCTATCGATTTGCAGAAAATACACATCGACGTACTGGCGGCGAGTTCCTACAAGTGGCTTACCTCTGGCTATGGAGCTGGCATGATCTACATTAACAAGAACTCGACAAAAAGGCTACAGCAGGGAGCACTTGGCCCGGGGAGTATGACCGATTTCCTAAAGGATCCGATCCCGGCTGAAAACCTCAAACACCCGCCGCAAAGCCTCGAAGCCGGGCACCCCAAGCCACTTCTGATACTGATGCAGGGCCAGGCATTGAAAGAACTGAAAGCCATCGGGTGGCAAAACATCTACGAAGAACTGAAAGTGCTTTCTGCAAAGCTGCACTCCGCTATTACTGAGGGTGGCTTTACTCCCATGGCCCCCAGGGACGAGAAAAGCTGGTCAGGCATTGTGTCGTTCGAATGCGACAAGTCACTGCATCAAAAGCTGACTGATGAAAAAATCATCACTACCTACAGGCCAAATTACCTGCGAGCGGCGGTGCATTTTTACAATGAAGAGGGGGAGATTGACAAATTTAGAAAGGTCTTGCCTACATAAACTTTGAAGTATCTTCGTGCCCTTCGTGTCTTTGTGGCATCCTTCTCGTTGGGCTATTTGTTTCTGAGACCTTGGTAGTAATCAATAAGCCCAGCACTGGTTTTGGGCCAATTGTACTTCTCAAGCACTGCGTCTTTACCATTCTCGCCCATTCTCATAGCTTGGGACGGGTCTTTGGAAATAGCAATTATCTGCCTGGCCAAATCCTCAGCATTCCCTCCCTCATGAACCAATCCGCACTGAGCTTCCTCAACCACCCTGACTTGGGGTGGGCAATCACTTACTACGAGAGGTTTACCCATCGCCATGTACTGAAAAATCTTATTGGCGAATGTGGTGTCGTGGTGCAAATTGCGGTGGATGGGTGACACACAAACCGAAGCGACACTTATGTAAGAGGGGAAAAGAGATACGTCCTGCCAGCCTTCAAAACTTACAAATTCTGAAACACCGAGTTCGCTGGCCCGATGCCGCAACTGCACATCTTCAGTGCTCTTGCCGACGACAATCAAATGTGCATTCTTAATTGTCTTCAAGACCAAAGGCAGCGCCTCAATAAGCTCCATGGTTCCACGCCTCAAGCCGGTATCGCCCACATATACAATGTTGAAAGTATCCTTAAAGCGAGCGGCAATCCCAGCGTCTATGAAATAGTTCAAAAAGATGTCCGGGTGAATCGTGTTGGGCACCACCACCACTTTTCCAGGCTCTATACCGGCAGAACGAACTGCTTCGTCCCGTGCTTCTTCTGTCACCAATACCACCTTGTCGGCTTTTCTCAGAAGCTCGTTTTGTGCCTTTTCCCACCTGGATAAATTGATCAGGTATTTGCCCGGAAACTTCTTCAAATGAGGGTAAAACTGCATAATCACCGGTCTGTTCTCGTGAAGGTCAAGAGTCAATGGAAGACCGAATTTTTCGTTTGCCTGAAAAGCAGCTCTCGCCAGCACCATGTCATGTACATGCAACGCTTGTATGTTGTTCTTCTCAATGAAGTGAACAATCATCGGCTTCACTTTCCTATGAAAAAAAGGAAAATCATAGGCCAGCGCCGAAGACTTATATATCCATTTACCTGCTGCGTATCTTTTGACCCTTATACCATTCCAAACCTCCTCGCCTGCTTCCTTTTTGTACGCTAACGAGAAAAGGAATACGTCGAAACCAGCTTCAATCAGACTTACCGCTTCATTCTCCACCCGGGAGTCGGGCGGAAAATCCTGATCGAGTAACATGCCTATTCTGAGTGGGGCCATTCCGGTTTGTTCTGGATAATTTGATAACTTCGAGCCGCAAAATACAAACAATGCAAACATCGCAAGCCAGGTACGAGCAGGCAAAAGAACTTGCAGCCAATTTTTTCTTCGTCAAGCGGAACATCAAGGTGCCTGCAGAAGCGGCCAAAGGTGCCAACTTCACCTACTTGTCTTACAGAATCCTTCGACCGGTACTCAAGACCTACTACTGGACTTTTAAGCAGTTCAACCGCATGACAGCCTGGACATCTCCAGCTTCCATTGTCATTTTCAGGGAGTTGCTGACCAAAGACATGAAAGGTGTTGAATTTGGCAGTGGGAAAAGCACGGCTTTTTTTGCGCAGCACCTCGGTCAACTCACTAGTATTGAACACCACAAAGGCTGGTATGAGAAAGTGCAAGCCTGGATGAAAGAGAGAAATATCAACAACGTGGATTACAGGCTGGTAGAGCCTGATGGAAAAGAAAAGCCATTTCCGGCATCAATGATGAGTTACTTTCCCGAAGGGCTAAAGACGAAAAAAGGATTCGTCAACTACGTAAGCGAGCTGCTTACTTTCGACGATAATTCGATTGACTTCCTGCTTGTTGACGGTCGTGCCCGCACCGAGTGCGCTCTGATTGGCATTCACAAACTGAAGTCGGGTGGCCTGTTAGTGCTGGACAATGCAGAAAGAGACTGGTACAAGCCAGTTTATAAGGCTGTAAAAGACTGGCCATGTGTTTTCACTACCACTGGCCTGACCGATACCGTTATCTGGTTTAAACCATAACCATGGGCGTAGTCATCCGGCAGAGCTTTATCACAACCGTGCTTACCTATGTGGGCGTGGTGATTGGCTATGTCAATGTGCTTATCCTTTTTCCAAAATTTCTGACACCTGAAGAAATTGGCCTGGTTCGGCTTATTCCAAGTGCCGCCTTTCTCCTGTTACCGCTGGCTCAGCTTGGCCTCGCCCAATGCACCGTTCGTTTCTATCCGGCGTTCGAAAAAAAGAAAAACGGCCCTGGCGAACTGCTGGCCTTTGGCTTCATTGGGGTAACGGTCGGCTACCTGATCACACTTGTACTTTACAATATCTTCAGGGAACCCATCACGGCCTATTTTGCTAAGGAGTCTGGGTTGGTCAACAACTACCAGTGGGTAATTTTGGCTGTGCTGCTAGTTATGTCGTTTCAGGCTGTAGCCGAAGGATATTCCCGGGCGCTCTTAAAAATTGTGGCGGCCAACTTTGCCAAAGAAGTGCTTGTGAGGGTTGGGACAAGTATCACCGTGCTGCTCTATGCTGTGAATATCATCACTTTCCCTGTCATGGTTTACACCATGATTTTGGTCTACGGTGTATCGTTGCTTTACCTGCTCGGCTATCTTGCTTACCGCAAGCAGCTGTCACTCAAATTCTCTTTTTCTGCATTCGAAAGGCCACAACTGAAAGAAATGATGGTCTACAGCATGTATGCGTTGCTGGGTGCCGGCGGTTCTTTCATCATCTTGAATATTGATCAGATCATGATCAGCGGAATGATAGGCCTGAGCTGGAATGGCATCTATACCACTGCCTTTTACATCGCTGTGGTGATTGAAATGCCCCGCCGGGCACTGACGCAGATAACGACACCCCTAATTTCCCGGGCTTTCGACAAGCACGACATGGTGGAGATAGACAGTTTGTACAAAAAGGTGTCCATCAACCAGATGATCGCTGGGTCATTGCTCTACATTGGCATTGCAGCCAACCTCAATTCCATCTTTGCGCTGGTACCCAACAACGAAGCCTTTATCCAGGGGGTTACCGTGGTGAACATCATCGGTTTGGGCAAACTGCTGGACATGACCTTTAGCTTGAACGGGGAGATCATTGTGATGTCGAAATACTTCCGTTTCAACGTGCTTTCGCTGGTGATACTGGCAGTGCTTGCCGTCATGCTCAACCAGTGGCTCATCCCACTTTATGGCATCGACGGTGCCGCCTGGGCTTCCGCCATCTCTCTGTTTCTCTACAACCTGGTGAAAATGATTTTTGTCTGGGTGAAAATTGGCGTGCAGCCTTTTACCTGGAAAAATGTGGGGATGCTGGTCATTTCTGGACTGGTGCTTTTGGCCGGCATTTATCTTCCTGCTTTTTCAAATGTATTTTTGGATATTCTCGTCCGGTCTACAATGATCACGTTCTTATTTGGCGGGGCCGTCCTTCTTTTTAGAATTTCACCCGATGTGAATGAGTTGGTAAAGGTGGTTTGGGGTAGGTTTAGGCAGTAACTCACAGTCAGAAAACGGATATAGCAAAAGAAGAATCCGTGGTTTGAAAAAGAGCTAACCCCAGAACCAGGAAATTACGTTTACCAACTACTGACTTAACTATCAGAGAAAGTGAACCCCAAACCTCTACTTGATTATATCGCCAGGTATATAGCTCTTACCGTAGAAGAGCAGCATTTGCTGCTGGCCAATATCAATCAGAGGCGGTATCTAAAAGGACAGTACGTCGTACAACAAGGCGACATTTGCCAATTTGAGAGCTTTGTGTTATCAGGCTGTCTGAAGTCCTTTTACGTAGATCCGGACGGACACGAGCATATTGCCATGTTCGCAATAGAAAACTGGTGGGTGGCCGATTTGGGTAGCTTTATCAAGCAAAAGCCTGCCGACTACAACGTACTTTGTTTGGAGACTACTGAGCTGATCCAAATCCATCATGAGAAGCTTGAGGAGCTTTACCAAAAAATCCCATCACTCGAACGATTCTTCCGGATTATTATTCAAAACGCCTTTGTGGCTTCGCAAGATAGGATAGTGCAAAGTATGAGCGTTCCTGCTAAGGAGAGATACCTGGCTTTTAGAAAAAAATATCCTCTAATAGAGCAACGTGTGCCTCAATATATGATCGCCTCTTACCTTGGTATCACTAAGGAGTTTCTCAGCAAAATCAGAAGTCAGCTTATCCATGAGCAATAGATGTTAATCTAGTTGAACCTTCCTTTTTAATCTGGTTTATTCTCCCGCAGTATCTCAGGTCGGAACTTTGTGCCTCACAAAACACAAAGTAATATGTCAACATTATTAGAAAAGATCAGTGACCTGAACGACCTTGTTCTTCAGGGCAAGGCCATGGAAGCCTTTGAAAGGTACTACCATGAAGATGTAGTGATGCAGGAAAACGAAACGAAGCCCACTGTGGGCAAGGCCGCCAACAGAAGGCGGGAAGAAGAGTTTTTCGCAGCAATCACAGAGTTTAGAGGGGCGAAACCGCTCAAGGTTGCTGTTGGTGAAAGCGTGACCATGGTAGAATGGCACTACGACTACACCCACAAAGACTGGGGAACCAGAAACTACACCCAGATATCTGTGCAGGAATGGCGGAACGGCCAAATCGTACTTGAGAAATTCTACTACGGGGTTTGAAAAGGAAGAAATCATGATCAATAAAATTTTTAAAACCCCCGATACATGGGAGCCTTTCGTTTTGAGAGTGCTACTTGGTCTTGTCATTTTTCCTCATGGTGCTCAAAAGCTTTTTGGCTGGTTTGAGGGTTATGGCTTTGATGGAACGATGATCTTCTTCACCGAAATTGTTGGCATGCCTTGGGTGCTCGGCTTCCTGGTGATCCTATTAGAAGCACTAGGCTCCATTGTTCTGCTGGCCGGTTTTGCTACGAGAATTTTGGCAGCCTCCTACATTTTGCTTGCGATAGGAATTGTTACGACCTCTCACTTGCAACATGGTTTTTTTATGAACTGGTATGGAAATCAGCCTGGAGAAGGGATTGAGTTCTTCATCCTGTGGGTGGCAATAAGTACTGCACTGCTCCTTTCCGGAGGTGGTAGATACTCTGTTGACAAGTGCTTATCCGGCGTACTACCTCAGCAAGCCCATTCCTTTTAAAAAGTAGATGCTGGCTTTGAGACTGACGAATCAAAACCAGCATCTACAAATTTTACCAAAGCCCAAGCTCCCACGGGTACACAAAAAGGTAGTGGCTAACCACAATGAGCATGTACATCCTGAAAAATCGGTTCTGCCTGAAAAAGACCAATAAAGATAGAAGAGCTGCCAACACAAACCCATTGAATACCCAACCGTTGGCCGCTGTGACCAAGAAGCCTGTAGCAGCCAAGGCCCATACGGAAGAGACAGCCGTAATAAATCCGGTGGCGGCCAGGGAGATAGCCTTTTGTTTGCCATCCTTCACTCCTATGTAGGTCGCAATAAATCCAGCTACTGGCCAGAACAATACAGTTAGCACCCCTCTTGCGTTTATATCAAGGAAATCAACCAGGGCCGGTAGCATAAAAACAACCAGGCTAAACGACAACCCAAGCGAAAAAATTACGCCTGGTTTTTCCTCAGCCTTCAGATATTGCCAGCTTATGGCATGGAAATGAAGCCCGGCAGAAGCAATGGTAATAACCAGCAATATTCGAGACACAAAATCTTCGTACCCCAACGTCAGCGAAGGCATTCTCAACACAAACACTGCTGCAAATAATATGAAAATAAATCTTTCAATAGCTGGCGTATACCTTTCGTGAAGCCAGGTCAGCAGATAGTTTTCGTTGCCTCTCAGGTAGAAAAAAGAAATGGAGTAAGATAAACACAGCGCCAACACCGCCATTGTCCTCAGCTCAATAGCTCCTGGCAGGTGCAGGATTTGAAAAGTAAATGACGCCAGAAACAGCAGCACTCCCAACAGGATTGCTACAAGCAGCCACCCTCCCCTCTTTTCTTTATTGGCTATCATTCCGAACGTAGATCCGCTGATCAACGCAAGCGCAATGGCTATAAAAGATCCGATGAGCATTTGCCCGGCACCGGGAAACTTCATCAGCTTAAATACCGATCCTGCAAAAAGCAGGAAAAAAGAAAGGTAGGCAAGCCACTTCGAGAGCGATTCTCTTTTGTTCATTGTTTCCATGGTTTCTAATTGTATAGTTTGAATTTGTTTTGGAGGTAGTTCCTTAGTGATCGCCAGCCAGGCAGCATCAAAAGACTGCCCGGATGCTATCAGCTTTTCTATATCGCAGCTAACATGATCAAGCATCTCATCCTGCAGGGGCTTGTAGGTCATACCCTGGCGGGCAAGGTAATCTCTGATGGCCTGTAGCTGTTCTTTGCTCAAGCTCCCCATATCTCCAGGCTTATGTTCGGTGCCGGCAGCAGGATATTTTTCAGGGTCTCGGTAAATTTTTGCAATTCCGACACTTTTACCTTTGCCAACTCCACTCCCTGTGGCGTAAGCGAATAGTACTTTCTGGCACGTCCGTCCACCACCTCGGTTTCGGCAACCAGCAACCCCTCATTCTCCAGCTTGTAAAGAACGGGGTAAAGAGCACCATAGGTCAGTTTGATCTCGCTTGCAGAAAGCTCTTCCACTTTCTGGCTGATCTCATACCCATACATTTGCTTGTTTTCGGCAAGGAGCTTCAGAATAATGGTCTTCAGCGTGCCTTTTATAAACTCAGATGATGACATTGTTATATATTTAATTTTCTTAAATATATACGATTGAAAATTGAAACACAAATATTACACCCATCTTTCGACACCAGACTATCAACAGGGGGGGCCAAAAAGGACACATCTTCAATTACCTCTGGTCCGTCGCCTCTCTGGCAGTGTTCATCGAAACAACGGTTACCAGGCATTCTGGAGGGGTATAAACGATCAAAACGAACAATTTATCCTATGACCTGGCTAACGAAACTTTTCTCAAAAAAATCTAATAACCAACTGGTGATGAAATTCTCAAAGGACGACAATACCTGGTTGGTAATGAAAGAGTACTCCATCATGTTTATTGGAAGCGAAACAGCGTGTAATACATATATGAGGAATTTTGCTTCGAAGTAAAATCCTCGTTGAAGAAATCGTTAGCTGACCAACGACGGCTATCGATCTGGTTTATTAGTTTGAAGCCCATACCTGCCCTTCGGGGACCAACAGGTATGGCTTTTTTTCTTTTCGTTTCTCCTTCATATGTTGCCCTTCAGCTTGAGCAACTCTTTTTGGATCAATCTGTATTTCCGGGGATTGAATGTTTCGTTTGTGGTTAAATAAAAAAGCAAAACTGGCTCAATGCGTCTCGCCCGGCCGGGCTTCTCCAGTCGGATAGGCTTGGACCTTTTGCTTATTTTATGACCACTCGGGATATTGGGTGTAAAGGGTGATCCTCCAGATTTTCCGCTTGATCCTTCTTTTTCTGCTCGATCGTGTTGCCGCATGGGTCTGTCGATGTCAAATTCCACTTCATCGAAACATCACTTACTTCTTTTTTGCATACCGTATTAATAGGCAAATCAACTACTAAATGATATGTCGTGGCTACCTACAATTCTTGCTAAAATATTAAAGCCGAAGAGTGAACTTAGGCTGAAGTATTCAAAGGATGACAATGTATGGCTTGTGATGAAGGAGCACTCAATCCTGTTCATGGGAGACGAAATGCAATGCAGTATTTACATGCGAAATTTCGCTCGAAAGTGACATCTTCATAATTGTAACTCTAAACCAGGTGGTTTTTAACCAATGTAGGCTTTGAACTTAGCCCCGGCCTGATCCCTAAACAGGCATGCAGATTTAGTTTTATGGAACTACGTATTTGGAAAACACAAAAAATAATTTCAATAGTACCAATTTTTACTACGTCGTCTCATATCCCGGCTCTATCGACACCTACTTCCTATTCGTCGAAACAAAATTTCTCGCTCTCTTTTCCTCCGTATAATTGAATAACCAAACAAAAAAATATCATGAACTGGTTTTCAAAAGTGCTCGCTCAGGTGTCAAAATCAAAGGATCAGCTTACTCTGAAATTCTCAAAGGACGACAATACCTGGTTGGTAATGAAAGAGTACTCGATCATGTTTATTGGAAGCGAAACAGCGTGTAATACATATATGAGGAATTTTGCTTCGAAGTAAAATCCTCGTTGAAGAAATCGTTAGCTGACCAACGACGGCTATCGATCTGGTTTATTAGTTTGGAGTCCATGCCTGCCCTTCGGGGGCCAACAGGTGTGGGCTTCTTTTTTTTATACATATGATGATAATCATAAAAAGGAAATTCTCTGCTCTTTATACTTGCATCAGTATTTGAAAAAGCGGCAAGTAATGAAGCAGGATATTGCATCCAGAGCAGACATCGAAAAACTGGTAGACCAGTTCTACAGCAAAGTCAGAATCGACGGTACGATAGGTTACATTTTCACAGACATCGCTGCACTCGATTTTGCCAGGCACATGCCCACCATGTATAAGTTTTGGGAGACTACCCTCCTGGGAATAATGTCATACAAAGGCAATCCGATGTCGGTGCATATCCAACTGGACAAGAAAGAGCAGTTGAAAAAAGAACACTTCGACCGATGGCTGGAACTATGGACAGCCACTGTGGACGACCTCTTCGAAGGACCAAAGGCGGAAGAGGCCAAGACGAGAGCCTCCCAAATCCGCTACCTCATGCAATATAAAGTAGAGCAAAGCAGGCAATTGTCTAGCCCCTGAAATTATTTAGTGTATGGATCACCCTTTGCACTTCATCATCTGTTAGCTCGGGAAACATAGGAAGGGAAAGAATGCTGCTCTTTTCAGACGAACAAACTGACAGCCCCTCAGGGTCTGTTCTGAACGACCGGTATGGGGAAAGTTCGTTAATAGGGGCTGGATAGTGAATAGCGACACCAACGCCGCCACGATCTAAGTGTCGGATCAGGTTTTCCCTGTCATCTGTTTGAATTACATATTGATGAAAAACAGCATAGTCTGGATCTCCCACCTGGGGCAATCGGTACATCGACCTGTCGAGACCATACATATAGTAGGTGGCGATGGATCTTCTTCTTGTATTCCACTGATCGAGCAAAGGAAGCTTCGATCTCAGAAAAGCTGCCTGAAGCTCGTGCAGCCGACTGTTTCTGCCTGCCACTTTATGTACATCCCGTGCGGGCTGTCCATGATTGCCCACCAACCGAACTGTAGCCGCATATTCGTCGTCGTTGGTAACAACTGCGCCCCCATCGCCCAGGCAGCCCAGGTTCTTGGTGGGGTAAAAGCTAAAGCAGCCAAAGTCTCCAATGGTGCCTACATTTTTTTCCTGATAAACAGCTCCATGCGCATGGGCACAGTCTTCGATCAATACCAGCTTATGTGCGTCTCGTATTTCCAATAATTCATTCACGTGCGCTGGCTGCCCATACTGATGCACGACAATAATGGCTCTTGTTGTCTTCGAAATGCACCTTTGAACTGATGCCGGATCGATGGTGTATTCTCCGGGAAGGGCGTCAGCGAAGACAGGCGAAGCCCCCACATTGATGACCGACTCTGCAAGGGAAACCCAGGTATTGGCAGGAACAATTACTTCGTCTCCGGCCTTTATACCCGCAGCCTTCAATGCCAGCTCCAGGGCGTCGGTGCCATTGCCGCAGCCAATGCAGTGCTTCACGCCCAAATACTCTCCAAACTCCTTCTCAAAGGCCTTGACCTCCTCACCAAGAACAAACCAGCTTTTGCTCAGCACCCTGTCATAAGCCTCGTCAAGAGCGGGTCTCAGCTTCTGATGTTGTCGGCTTATATCAAAATGTGGGATTGTATTCATAATATGTAGTCAGGCTAAAACCTGCGTCAGCGCTTGTTATCAATAAAAATTTCGAACAACCTGTTTGAGAGCTTCATAGCGAGGCTCCTTCTGGCGTATTTATCAAAGTGCTTAGGTGCGAATGGTTGGTCAGCTTTGAAATCAGCAAACTGTTTCTCTAACGCTCGCCTAACTCCAACCTTGTCGTTGAATCCAAGGCATGCACCTGCCCCCGTATCCTCAATGATTTTGGCAACATCTCCGGCAGAATCACCGATAGCCAAAATCGGTCGCTTCGCCTCCAAGTATTCAAAAAACTTTCCGGGTATGTGTCCTTTTGCATTGCCGGAATCATTCATTACCAGCAATTGAACCGTGCTGGTTTTCATCGCCCTTCTTGCACTGCCATGAGACAGGTAGCCATCAACAGCGAGCTTACCCTTCAGCTCAGGAAAAGCCTCGATAGATGCAATCACCTGATCACTAAGAATACCTGCCAGGTAAATTTCCAAACTAGTAGCAAATTCCCTGTTTTCGACGCACAGCTCCGAAAGCACCTCCCATAACACCAGAGGGTTTCTCATTTCATTGAGCATGCCAATATGTGCAAGCCTAAATTTTCCACCTGGCACCGTAGGCTTTTCACTTTCCATAGCATGCTCGTCGTACCCATTCGTTAGCACAAACGTTTTAGTGGCACCCAATCGGCTAAAATCGGCCGCCCAGGCATTACTAACCGTTATGAGCAAATCACAGTTTTTGATAACCTTTTGTTCGAGAAAACTGTGACGTTTACGAGCCCACCCTTTCACCCCAAGCTTGTCGAGAATGTCCCATTGTGACCAGGGATCTCTGAAATCAGCTACCCACTTTACTCCCGTCTTTTTTTGGAGCTTCATGCCAATCAAATGCATGCTGTGCGGAGGCCCCGTGGTGATAATCAGGTCAATGTTATTGCTCTTAATCATTGGAGCCAGAAAGCGAACCGACGGTCTGACCCAAAAGACTCTGGGGTCGGGAATGAAAAAGGTAGCTCTGGCCCAAATAAGGAATGTATCAAGAAAGCCTTTCTTCTTTTTCTCAAGCACTTGCCCCTGCCTGGGCTGTCCGTCCTTACCGAAATATTTTAGTGGCTCCCAAATCGGAAACTTCCAAACCTCCAGATTGTCAGCTACTTCCCTCATCAGCGTGTCATCTTTGAGGCTGAATGCCGGATTTTCCGGAGTGAAAATGATAGGCTCAACACCAAATTCCGGGAGGTGACTGGAAAGTTTCAGCCATCTCTGAACACCCCCTCCTGCACTCGGGGGCCAATAGTAAGTAACTATCAATACTTTCAGTTTTTTCATCCCGGCTAGGCTAAGAATAAGCAAACATACAAAAAGAGACCATTGGCCATTTCAAGATTAATAGTAGATTTGCCACGCATTAGCGAAAAGCGTTAGAAATTTATCTTTTTGTGCCTACCTTAGAATGTTAGAAGTCTCTGCTTTTCACAAGGTTGGCGAGCTAAGCGCAAACAAATGGTTTTTTAATGAAGAAAATAGCTGTATTTACTTCGGGTGGTGATGCACCTGGCATGAATGCTTGTATAAGGTCTGTTGTTAGAAGTGCTCTTTATCATGAACTTGAGATCTACGGAATCAAGTATGGTTATAATGGAATGATTGAGGGGGACATCTACAAAATGAAGTCTTATTCCGTTAGCAACATCGTTCAAAGGGGCGGCACGATACTCAAATCGGCCAGAAGTAAAGATTTCATGACCAAGGAAGGTCGCAAGAAGGCCTATGAGCAGCTTTCGTCAAGAGGAATAGAAGGCCTGATTGCCATTGGTGGAGACGGAACCTTTACCGGTGCTAATATCTTCTTTGAGGAGTATGGCATTCCGGTGGTGGGTGCGCCAGGCACAATTGACAACGACCTATTTGGTTCTGACTATACTATTGGCTTTGATACAGCGGTAAACACTGCGCTCGAAGCCATCGACAAAATAAGAGATACGGCCATGTCGCACGACAGGGTCTTTTTTATCGAAGTAATGGGGCGGCACTCAGGCTATATTGCTATCCAGTCAGGCATCGGCGGCGGTGCCGAGTTGGTGATGGTGCCTGAAACTTCTACTACCATCAACGAAGTGATTAATGCCCTTCAAAAAGGCAAAGATGCGCAGAAGACCTCCTCCATTGTGGTAGTGGCTGAAGGAGGTGAGGAAGGCAATGCACACGAAATTGCCGCCAAAGTAGCACCGCATTTGCCAAAAGCGGATATACGGGTTTCCACGCTGGGTCACATCCAGCGAGGCGGCAACCCCACCGCTTTTGACAGGATTCTTGCTTCCAGACTAGGGCTGGCTGCAGTAGAAGGTCTTTTGAATGGGGAAAAAAATGTAATGGTAGGTATTATCGACAAAGAAGTGGTATACACCAACTTAAAAATCGCCATTTCAAAGTCGAAGCCGCTCGATCAGGATTTGATTCGGCTCGTCGAAATCCTTAGCATCTAATTGTCATGGGCTTTTTACCCATCTTCCTGGCCCTTTCTCTCTTTCTCATGCTTTGGGGCATGGTGGTCAACCAGTTTCTTCGCTCTGAGAAAAAAAAGATACTCACCTCGGCCAGTGAATTCGGGCTTTCCGGGAGCCTGCAGGTGATTGACCAGCAACTGGCTTCAGAAGATTCAAAGGAGCTTAGAAGCCTGAGAGCACAGATGTTTCGTTATAACAAGCTGATTTCCAGCTTCCCCTACCGGATTGTGGCTGTGCTAATGAAGCTGAGTAAGTTCTAAACGTTGAGGCCATTCTCACGAAGCATCTTATAAACTTCAGCGGTTGCCAATCGGTCAAACCACTGAACCTCTGCATCTTTTCTAAACCAGGTCAGTTGTCTTTTTGCGTACCTTCGTGAGTTCCGTTTGAGCAGCCGAACAGCCTCTGTTTTGTCGTAGTTGCCTTCCAGGTAGCCGAACACCTCCTGATAACCCAGCGTTTGCAGCGACTGAAGATGCCTGTTGCCAAAAAAAAACTCAGCCTCTTCAAAAAGGCCGTTGGCGATCATTTGATCCATGCGCAGGTCGATACGGTCGTACAATTGCTGGCGGTCAGCCGTAAGACCTATTTTGATAGTAGAAAACGGCCGCTCACTTTTACCCTGCCGCATCCTGAAAGAAGAGAACGTTTTCCCGGTCGATTCAATTACCTCAGCCGCTCTCACAAGCCTCACAGGGTTGTTTTTATCAACCTCTTGAAAAAACTCAGGGTCGTGCTCTTCAACGTATTTTCTCACTTCCGAAAGACCGTTTTCTGCCACATTCGCATTCCACTTCTCACGCACACCTTCTTTGATAACAGGCATTTCATCCATGCCATCGCACACCGCCTGCACATAAAGGCCCGATCCACCCACCATGATGGCTACGCCTCTCTCTTTGAAAACATCAGCCAGCACGGCTAGCGCATCTCTTTCGAACTGCCCGGCTGTGTAGTCCTCGGTAATCGACAGGCTATTAACAAAATGATGCTTCACCTGTTCAAGCATAAAAGGCTCGGGTTTTGCAGTGCCAATCTCCAGCTCCCGGTAAAACTGCCTGGAGTCGGCCGAAACGATCTCAGTCGGGAGCTTTTTGGCCAGGTCGAAAGCCAGGTCGGTCTTTCCAACGGCAGTTGGCCCCACTATTACAATCAGCTTTTTATCACTCCGACTCATTATTGGCATCCTTAAATCAGGCTCGTTTACTTATCTTTTTGCAATTTTATTAACTTTAGGCAATACGTCGCCTGTTTGGCAGACTACCTTTGATGCATGATCAGCCTTGACAACAAAACTACGGAAGAATTACGGAAGGAGATCGAAAGGCTTAATGCTGAGCTTCGGATAGCACAATCACGGTTTAAAACGTCCATAGAAGACAGCAACGACATCAGCCTGTTGCTAAACAATGACGTCATTGTCAACTGCAATGAAAAAGCTCTTGAGGTTTTCAAGGTTGGTAGCAAAGAAATTGTTGGAAAGTCAATTTTTGAATTTTGCCCGAATTTTCAAGCCGATGGCAGTGCCTCAGCAGACAAGTTCCAACAAAAAATAAAACTGGCGCTGCTTGGCCTCCCCCAAAAGTTTGTTGGAGAAATTAAAAACTCTTCTGAGAAGGTCTTCTTTTCTAAAATAAAGCTATCGGCACTAACCGAAGAGAAAAACAACCACCTGCTTTGCACAATCAAGCTGGAGAACAAGGACGATGACGCCGATGTGTATTTTCTGGAATCGGAAAAGACGTTCCAATCTCTGGCCGACAATGCTCCTGTGCTGTTGCGAATGACCAATTCCAACAACTTCTTCTACTACTTCAGCAAGCAATGGCTCAAGTTTACTGGCAAAGAAGTAGAAGAGGAGCAAAACAATGGATGGATTGCCAACATTCACGAAGAAGACCTGAATGACGTGCTGGTTACCATGGACCTGGCTTTTAAGCGTCGTAAAAAATATGAGGTTACCTACAGGCTGCGCCGCTACGACAAGAAATACAGATGGGTGCTGGATACCGGCATTCCGAGAGTCAGTAGCCTGGGTAAGTTCTCCGGCTATATCTCCGCCACCATAGACATTACCGAGAGGAAGCTGGCAGAAGAAGCTGAAAGCCGTGAAAAAGCTTTGTTGGAGAGCGAAAAAAAGCTTCAAAAATCGCTCAACCAGTCTAAAATTCTTTCGCTTACCACCAACAGCGAGGGCATTATTACATTTTGCAACGAAGCATTTTTGAAAGCCACCCGAAAACCCGCCGGGGACCTCATGGGCAAGAGTCTGTTTGAGGTGTTTCAGCCCTACGGCGGCGACAACGTAACCAAAAAAAGTTTCCGAACACTGGTAGAGAGAGAGGACTACACCGAGGCACTGACTGGCGTAATTACGCTGGATGGAGACGAAATTCTCATTATACGGTTTAGCTCCATTATACTTAAGAATGCCAAGGGCCAGGTAATTGGTATCACCATCGTTGGAGAAAATATTACAGAACGACGGAAGGTTCGACAAGAGTTAGAAAAGACCAACGCCCAGCTGAAAGAACTCTTCGACAATTCGAGCGACCTTATTCAAATTTTCACATCGGAAGGAGAGTTCAGGTTTGTGAATGAGGCCTGGAAAACCAAACTCGGATACAATGACGAAGAAATAAGCCAGCTGAGGCTTACTGATTTGATACCGAAAGACTACCAAAGCAGTACAGTCGAGAACCTGAACCAGATTGGACGTGGGGAGCGAATCGAGAAGTTTGAAACTGTTTTTATCAGTAAGTTTGGTAAGAATATCTACGTTTCCGGGCGAGTCAACTGCACTATTCAGGATGGCAGCCCGACAGAGTTTAGAGGTATCTTTTACGACATTACAGAAAGGATACGTGCCGAAAAAGCGCAAAGCCTCTACTACAAAATTGCCAACCTGACGACCACCAGTAGCAATCTGGATGCGCTGTACCGCAACGTATTTGAGGAGCTTAACAAAATACTGAAGATTCAGAATTTTGCCATCAGTCTCAAAGATGAAAAAACAGGGAAAATCCAGTTCCCTTACCTCATCACCGAGTTAGAAGAGCCGTCGGAAGTCAAGCAGCTAAAAAGCATTACCAAACTGCTGGCTGAATTCACATTTGAGAGAAGCAAGCCACTGATCATTTACGAAGACGGTATTCGGCGCATTGCAGATAATAAAAAGTTGCCTCTTCATGCCAAGCTTCCGCTGATATGGCTGGGAGTGCAGGTCAATGTCGATGGTAAACCGGCGGGTGTTATTTCGTTTCATTCTTACAAAGACCGAACAGCCTATAACCACAAAGACCTTGAACTGCTGGATTTCATCTCCAGCCAGGTGTCTCTTGCGCTCGAACGCAAGTCGAACGAAGCGAAAATCATTAGCCAAAGCGCCAGGCTAAAAGCAATTTTTGAGTCTACCACTCACCAAATCTGGTCCATCGACAGGAACTACTGCTTCACTTCCTTCAACCAAAACTACGCTGATGCGCTGCAGCGCTACTACGGCATTACCCCCTCTCTGGGTGGTCAGAGCGGCTTCGACTTTCTGGTTCCAAGCCTCGGCGAGTTTTGGAAAACCAAGTACGACCGTGCTTTTAGTGGCGAAATCGTCAACTTCCAAAGCCATGTTACTGACCTCAAGGGCAACAAAATATGGAGAGATGTATTCCTCAACCCAATCTTCCTTCCCGACGGCTCTATTGAAGAGATTTCAGTTATCGCCAACGACATTACTGAGAAGAAGCTTTCGGAAGTGGCACTACAGGAAAGCGAAGAGAAATTCAGGAATATCTTCGAATCCTTTCAGGACATTTATTTCCGTTGCGATGCCAAGGGAAAGATCACGATGATCAGCCCGTCGGTCATAGAACTTTTAGGCTACACATCTAAGGAGGTAATAGGAAAAAACATCGACGAACTCTTCAGCTCGTCCGACTCCATCCACAGTGTATTCAGCAAGCTGCGAAAGAACAGAAGGCTAAGAAACTTCGAGGCGACCTTGTACACAAAAGATGGAAAGGATTTGCAATGCCTCTGCAACATCCGCCTGGTATATCGCAGAAACTACCCGCTTGAAATTGAAGGTGTCGCCAGAGACATCACCACGCTGATCCGCACCAATGAAGAGCTTCGCAAAGCAAAAGAGCTGGCAGAAAGGTCACTCAAGATCAAAGAGCGTTTCCTGGCCAACATGAGCCATGAGATTAGGACGCCTATGAACGGGATCATTGGCATGCTGGATCTGATAGGCAGTACACAACTCAATCAGGAGCAGTCCGAGTACCTCAGAACAATTAAAAAGTCTTCCGAAACCCTCCTCACCATTCTCAACGACATTCTCGATTTGTCAAAAATTGAGGCGGGCAAAATGGAGATTAGAAAAAGGCCCGTAAACCTCCGGGGAACGCTGGACAAGCTTTATAACCTATTCAGCCAGCAGGCGTCAATCAACGAAACTAGCCTTCAATACACGGTAGCGAAAAGCTTACCCGAGTACTTCCTCCTTGACGAAACCAGGGTGTTGCAAGTTCTTTCGAATCTCACCTCCAATGCCATCAAGTTCTCCAAAGGGCGAGGCAAAATTTACATCAGCCTTAACGAGCACAAGAGAAAGGGGGACACCCTGATTTTGAAGGTGAAGATCAAAGATTCGGGCATTGGGATAAGCAAAGAAGACCTGAAGAAGCTCTTCGACTCGTTCAGCCAGGTTGACAACTCTATGACCAAAAAGTTTGGCGGCACAGGCCTCGGACTGGCAATATCTAAAGAGCTGACCAAATCGATGGGCGGTGAAATAGGCGTTTATTCTACGCCCGGCCTTGGCAGTACCTTTTGGTTTACCTTCGAAGCAGAAATAATAGAGCAACCCGAGGAAAGGAATCTTCCCCTTACCGACGAGGCCATTCAGAAAGTGTTCAGCAAGAAAATCCCATATATACTTCTGGTGGACGACAATGACGTCAACAGGAAGGTAGCAGGGCATATCCTTATTAAGGCGGGATGCAGGGTAGACTTTGCAGAAAACGGCGACGACGCTATTGAAATGATCCAGCAGCACCAGTACAACGTGGTTTTTATGGACATACAAATGCCCAAAAAAGACGGTGTGCAGGTCACCCGGGAGATTAAACTCCTCAACCTCGACCATCAGCCCCCAATTATCGCCATGACCGCCTATTCGATGGAAGAAGACAGGAAGAAATTCCTCGATAGTGGTTTGGACGACTATATTTCCAAACCGATCCAGGCCAAAACCATCATCCAAAAAGTGGTGGATTGGATAGAGAACAATAAGCCAAGCGAAATTGTAGTCCAAAAAATGGCCGAGGTACCTGACGACCTTAAAATTGTAAACACGCTGGTGCTGGACGAACTCAGCAAGTATGGCGGAGCCGAAATGGTTGAGTCGGTGCTCAACGACTTCTTAAAGGAGGCTCAGGAGAGTCTTGCAAACTGCAAAGACGCTCTGAGAGTGAGCAATTACGAGGTACTGAGGTCGGAACTGCACACGCTAAAGGGTAACTCCGGAACCCTGGGCATAGAGCGTTTTGCCTGGTATGTAACTCAGCTTGAACAGGAACTAAAGCGTAGCATTTACGAAGAAGTAGAAAAGAAATTAGCTCAAATAGATGCTAGCTTTGATGAATTTAAAGAAAATTACAAGTTATTTGTGGGTGCGAGTTCAACCTCATCATAATTATGAAAAAAATTCTAGTCGCTGAAGATAGCTCAGTTATTCAGAACCTTACCAAGAAGATTCTCACGCTTCAAAATTTTCAAATCACTTCGGTAAAGAATGGGGAGCAAGTGCTTCAAAAACTCAATGAAGAGTCTTTTGATCTTATCCTAATGGACATTAACATGCCTGTGATGGACGGTATCGAGTGCACAAAAAAGGTGAGAAACCTAAGTGATGAGGCTAAAAAAAATATACCTATTGTTGCCATAACCGGCAACGCCCGGAATTACACCATGGAGGAATTTCTTGCTAATGGAATCAATGACTTCATTCCCAAGCCTTTGAATTTTGACCAGCTTGTTGAAAAAGTAAGGAAGTATACCAGTTGATATGCAGGTAAAATACAGCAAACATTTCCTCAACAAATTAGAAGATATTTTCGCTGAGTCGGACTATATTCTCCGCTATGAAAAAGGCAGTTTCCATTCCGGCTACTGCATTTTAAGAGACACCAAAATTGCCATTGTCAATAAGTATTTCCCTCTTGACGGCAAAATCAATGCCTTGCTCGAGATATTAAAGTCTATAGAAATCGACCCAAAAGGCCTCAGCGAAAAAAACAGATCGCTTCTTCTGGAGCTCACCCAAACCAAGCTGGAGATTTGAAGCTGACCTTCCTCGGAACCGGCACCTCGCAGGGAGTGCCCGTCATTGCCTGCGATTGTGAAGTATGCCAGTCGGTTGACTTTCACGATAAACGACTCCGCTCCTCTGTTCATATTGAGGTTGATGGTCTCAGTCTGGTGATAGACACCGGCCCCGACTTCAGACAGCAGATGCTCCGTGAGCGAATCAAAAGACTCGATGCTGTCATCTTCACTCATGAGCACAAAGACCACACTGCCGGACTGGACGATATCAGGAGTTTTAACTTTCTACAGCAAATGGACATGCCGGTGTATGCCAGCACAGCGGTTATCACACAGCTCAAGAGAGAGTTCTCCTATATTTTTGCTGACCACAAGTATCCCGGCGTTCCATTGGTGGACGTAAAGCTTCTTGACGGGAAGCCATTCACCATAGGCAATACAACGATAACGCCTATTAATGTTATGCACTTCAAGCTGCCGGTGTTTGGTTTCAGAATTGGCGATTTCACATACATAACTGATGCCAACTACATTTCGGACGAGGAAAAGAAGAAAATAAAAGGAAGCAAGGTACTGGTGCTTAATGCCTTGCAGAAAACGCCCCACATTTCCCACTTCACGCTGGACGAAGCCATTTCTCTGGCGCAGGAGCTAAAAGCCGACCAAACCTACTTCACACACATCTCCCACAAGCTGGGCTCGCATAGGGATGTCTCTGCTCAATTGCCTGAAAACATCTATCTTGCTTACGACGGTCAGCAGCTAACGCTTTAATTCCCTGCTGCAAGGTTTGCTCTTACTATGCATCTCAACTATTTCTTTCTGAAACCGCTGTGCGAGGAGCTGGATGCCACCTGGCGTGGCTTCACATTAGGCGCATGCTTCAGCCAGCAAAAAGATGAGCTCATTTTTCACTTTTACAGAAACGAGGAAGAAAAGTTTATCAGGGTCTCCCTCATTCCCCAGCTCACTTTCATTTCATTCCCTGAAAACTTTGCCAGGGGCAGAAAAAACAATGTCGATCTGTTTGAAGAAGCCATTGGTGGCCAATTGGAAATGGTCAGCATCACCCCCTGCGATCGCTCGTTTGTCATGGCGTTTAACAATGGCTTTAGCTTCCTCTTCAAAATGCATGGCAGCAGATCAAACATCATCGGCACCGACAAAAACGGTAACCAGAGGCTTTTCAGGAGCCAGCTTTTGGATGATGAAGGGCTCACACAAGAACAGCTTGTGTCAACACTTGCATTGACAAGAGAGCACTTTGACGAAGTGGAAGGTGAGCTTAGACAATTTGTTCCCATTTTGGGTAAGGAAACCACAGCATTTCTAAACGGGCTGGGCTACGATGACACAACGATAGAAAGAAAATGGGCACTGATAACACAGATGCTAGGTGCTTTTGAAAGTCCCACGTTTTACATCTGCCGCTGGCAGGAAAAGGTGCAGCTGCTGCTTTTCAGAGCAGGGGAAGTGCTCATGGAAACTGACTCGGCTATTGAGGCAACTACGGTTTATGCGCAAAAGGTCAGCAGGGAGTTTTACCTAAAAACCGAGCTTCACCCGCTGCTGCAACGCCTGAGAAAAGAGCTGAAGCAAACAGAAAGCTACCTGAAACAGTCAAAAGCTAAATTGATTGACCTGAAAGAAGGAAAAAGCTACTCCCAACTGGCCGATGTGCTTATGGCCAACCTTTACCAGGTAAAAGAAGGACTGGAGGAAGTGGTGCTTGATAATTTTTATACCGGCCAGCCAGTTAGCATCAAGCTTAAGAGGGCTTTGACCCCGCAGAAAAATGCAGAGATTTTTTACCGGAAAGCCAAAAACCAAAAGATTGAAATAGAGAAACTAGAGGAGGCCATTGCTGCTAAGGAAGCGCTGGAGGAAACTGTTGCAGAACATCTGCTGCATCTGGAAGACATGACCGACCTGAAACTCATCAGGCAGTATATTCAGCAACACGGACTAGCGAAAGAATCGAAACAAGCTGCCATAAACCGCCCTTTTAAAGTGTTCCAGATTGGGCTGTACGAGGCGTGGGTGGGCACCAACGCCAAAAACAACGACGAGTTGACCCTGAAGTACGCTACAAAAAACGACCTTTGGCTGCATGCCAAAGATGTGCCTGGCTCGCATGTAGTATTGAAATGGAGAGCAGGACAAAACTTCCCAAAGCCGGTTATCGAGCAGGCGGCGGCTCTGGCTGCCTACTATTCTAAAAGGAAAACAGACACACTTTGCCCTGTAATTTTCACGCCAAAAAAATGGGTGAGAAAACCAAAAGGCGCTCATCCTGGAGCCGTAATTGTGGAGAGAGAAGAGGTGATTATGGTTGAGCCGGGGCTGCCAAACTAACGAGAATTCATTGCAGCCTCCGTTCAATTATTTATCTTTATCTAATGGCAAAGCCCTACCAAACACCGGAGACCGACATCAACGACATCATGTTGCTTGAGCCGGAAGCTACCTATAGCTACGCCCACTACCTTCGGTGGAGTTTCGAGGAGAGGGTGGAGTTGATCAAAGGAAAGGTTTTCCATATGTCGCCAGCCCCAAACCGGGCACATCAGGACATTAGCGGAAACCTCCATGGCATTCTTTGGAGCTTTTTAAGAAAAAAGAAATGCAAGGCCTACGCTGCCCCCTTCGATGTGCGGCTGCCACAAAAACCATCAGATCCCGATAATCGGATTTTCTCCGTGGTTCAGCCAGACATTTGTGTGGTGTGCGATCCCTCCAAACTAGATGACAAAGGCTGCAGTGGCGCACCTGATATTATGGTAGAGATTCTCTCCCCATCCACTTCTTCGAAAGACCTCAAAGATAAGTTTAGCCTATATGAAGAAAATGGTGTAAAAGAGTACTGGGTGGTTTATCCGGGTGAAAAAGTCGTAGAAGTTTTCGTGCTGCGTAGTGATGGGAAATACAGCCAATCTTTAAAGTTTACAGACGACGAAAGCGTGACTTCCACCGCCGTTCCCGGACTGACAATTGACGTGAACGATATTTTCGATTATTGATATAAAATGACACCTTCCCTACTCGCTGTTGAAGTTAAACAGCATGCCATCATGCGCTTGCAGGAAAACACGCAAAAAATAGCCAAATGCCTTGATCAACTATCTGAGGTGGAAATATGGCAGCGCCCTAACGCCTCATCCAACAGCATGGGTAACCTTATTCTTCATCTCTGTGGAAATATTACCCAGTACATTATTTCATCATTGGGGGGCAAAGAAGACCGTAGAGTGAGAGATGAAGAGTTTGACGCAAAGGGCGGCTACAGCAAAAAAGAGCTCCAGTTGAAGCTTGAAAGCACCGTTGCTCAAGCCATTGAAGTGATCCAAACTATCTCTGACGAGGAACTCCTTAGAGTTCGGCCTGTGCAAGCCTACGAGTTTTCAGGGGTTGGCAATGTTATTCATGCCGTAGAGCACTACTCCTACCACACGGGGCAAATTGCCTTTTGGACGAAACAGGTGAGAAACAAAGACCTGGGCTTTTATGCCGATGTCGATCTTAACAGAAAGGGTCAGTGATTTTACATGCAGCAAAAACCACTAAGCCTCGGCTGGCATGGCCTTCAACTCTATCACCTGCTCCCTGGCTTTTCCAATAAATGTGTTGATATCCGTTTTGCCATCATGCTTAACAGGCAGGCCGATATGGACATCTACTTTATGAGGTTTTATAGCAAACCTGCCGGCTTTCCACACTTTTTCCGACCCACTAATAGCCACTGGAACCACATGCACTCCAGCTTGAGATGCCAGGAGAAATGGCCCCTTTTTGAAAATGCCGACTTCTCCATTGCGACTTCTGGTTCCCTCCGGAAACATCAGTACATTTTTGCCTCCTTTAATAAGTTGGCCAGCCTTTTTTAAACTTTCAATAGCCTTTTCTCTGTTGCTCCTGTCAACGAATATCATCCCTGTGCCCATCATGTACCACCCAAGAAATGGCACTTTTTTCAGCTCCTGCTTGGCAACAAAGTAAAGATTAACGGGTACTGCCCTGAACAAAACAGCAATATCAAGATATGACAGATGATTGCTGACAAACACATACGAGTCTTTGTCATTGACGTGCGCAGTTCCTTCCACTTTCAGCGTAACTCCACATGCCCACAAAATCCCAGGCGACCACCAGGTCCGTGCCATCACAACCGGTATTTTTCTATCGAATGTAATGATCATGATCAACAGAGAGGAGGAAATCATAAGGATACTCCAAAACACACAAAACAGAAGGCGAAACGGCGTAGACACTAATAATTGATTATGATGAATGCTCACAAAGCTAAAACAAAGCACCAAAAACCACCCGATTGTTTTTCGATAAAGCCCTCCGTTGGTATAAAACTGATTTAAGGGACAGATTGAGACAGCTTTTTCTTAATATCGTGTCGCATGGAAAACAGCACCTCAAAGAAGTCAGTTAGCGTTTTAGGTTGTGGCTGGCTCGGCTTGCCACTGGCAAGGCACCTGCTTCAAAATGGATTTAAGATCAAAGGGTCTACCACCTCCCCTGAAAAACTTGCCTTACTGAAAAAGACCGGCATCGAACCGTTCCTGATTCAGTTGTCCGACGGCGGAGACTATTCCCAGCTATCGGACTTTCTTACATCGGACATTCTGATTGTCAACTACCCCCCGGGCGTTAGAAAAGGCGGAGCTGAGCAGTTCCGAAATTCATTCGGTATCCTTTTGGACAGTGTAGCTAAGTCGCTTGTTGGCAAAATCATTTACATCAGCTCAACGTCTGTCTATCCAAATACCAACGAAGTTGTCTCAGAAGAAATGCAGCTTCTGCCTGATTCTGAAGCCGGGAAGGTTTTGCTCGACGCTGAAGACCGGCTGAGAAAACTAGATGGCAAGGAGGTGATCATTCTGCGTATGGCCGGCCTGATTGGCCACGACCGCCAGCCGGCCAGGTTCTTCGCCGGAAAAAAAGGGCTGGCAAATGGTGAAGAGTTGGTCAACCTGATCCACCGGGACGATTGCGTTAACATCATTCACAAAATGATCGAAGGGCAAGCGAGCGGCGACACATTTAACTGCTGCAGTGATACTCACCCGCCAAAAAGGGATTTCTATACAAAGGCTTCTGAGGTTTTGGGGATAGTTCTTCCTCAATTTGCTGCGTCTGACGTCACCTCCTTTAAAATCGTCAGCAACGAGAAGCTTAAGAGCCAGCTGAAATACAATTTTATTTACGGAGATTTAACAAAATTCGATTGGCCTTAAATCGAGTTTCCGGCCCGCATTTGTTGTTCTCTTTCCCTAATTTTGAGGCGTCAGTTATACGATTATGGATCTTCAATACGCCCTCGAACTTATCGGCACATTCTTTTTTGCCATTTCCGGCGCCCTGGCGCTACAGGGCAAAGAAGCCGACTGGTTTGCTGCGGCCTTCACTGGCTTTCTAACAGCCATTGGAGGAGGTACCTTGAGGGACGTGCTGCTTGGTAGCTATCCCCTGGTATGGATTGGTGACATTAATTTCCTCTACGCCATCATTCTTGGTGTCATCGTTACCTTTATTCTGTACGGCTTTGTTTCCAGGCTAAAACGAACCTTCATGCTGTTCGACACTGTGGGCATAGCCTTCTTTACAATTTTGGGAGTTGAAAAGGCCCTCTCTGTTGGTGTAAGGCCAGAAATAGCAGCCATTATGGGCATGTTTACTGCTATCATGGGCGGGGTGATCCGGGACACACTGACCAACGAACTGCCGGTGATTTTCAGGAAAGAGATTTATGCTACAGCCTGCCTGGCCGGCGCTATTTGCTACTTATCGCTAAGGCTGTTTGAAATTGATCGCAATGTCAACCTGCTGATTTCCATTGGCGTAATCGTTGTAATCCGGCTACTGGCAGTAAAATTCAGACTGTCACTGCCAAAGTTGAAGTAGGCTACAAAACACAAAAGCTGTCAAAAGACAGCTTCGGGTTTCACATTAAAAACATCACTCTTCTAAACTGGAACGTTTAGGTTCTTGACCGTATCCACAGGTCCGAAGTTTCTGGACTCCATCACGGTCTTTTTGCCCTTGATAAGTCTCACCTCTACAGGCATCACTTTGTGCTCAATATTTTTTCTGACAACCCTGTCATAGTACAGCTTCGCTTTCTGGTACTGCCCCTTACCAAACTCCTCCCGATCTTGAAAAGATTGTACTTCCGGAAAATTCGGAATTACGTGATACAAACGTACGGTTACCGAATAGGTAGGCTTAAAAGAATTTAAAAAGTCAATCCACGCTTTTTTCATAGACCACTAAAATATAGGTTTTGACAAATCTACACCATGGCAAAATACAGAACAATTTGAAAGTACACTAATTTACGTGGTTTCTAATTATTTATTAAGTAATAAAAAGTCGGAATGGCGAGGAAAAATTCAGCCCGCCCTTCAAAAAAGCAATACTCCATATCGTGTTTTTTCTCATCTTAGACTTCTTAAACTCCACACTCCCATGGCTAAAAAGTCTGTGTTCGATCCTCAGTCCGTACATCACCAGTTTCCTGCCTTACGGCGTCTGCACAACAAGAAACCCCTCATCTTTCTGGATGGCCCAGGCGGCACCCAAGTACCTGAGAGGGTCATCAGAGCTATTTCAACCTACTATCGCCGGTCCAACGCCAACACCCACGGTGCCTTTGTCACCACACGGGAAACCGATAAAGTAATGGCGGACGCCCGGGCAAAGATGGCAACCCTGCTGGGGGCTCCTGGCCCGGAGTGCATCTCTCTTGGTCAGAACATGACCACTATCAATTATTCGCTGGCCCGGGCAATGAGCAGGCTGCTGAAGCCTGGCGATGAAGTATTGATCACACAACTTGACCACGAGGCCAACCGGGGCCCGTGGCTTACCCTGAGAGATTTTGGTGTCAAAGTGCGGGAGGTGAAGCTTTTACCCACCGGCACACTGGACTATGCTGATTTTGAGCAGAAGCTCAATGAAAATACCCGGCTGGTTTGCATGGGCATGTCGAGCAACGCCATAGGCACTGTCAACGATTTTGCACTGGTGAGGCAAATGACCTACAAGGTGGGGGCCTGGCTCCTGCTGGATGCAGTTCACTATGCGCCGCACTTCAGCATCGATGTGCAAGCCATTGGCTGCGACTTCCTCATTTGTTCGGCCTACAAATTCTATGGGCCTCATGTGGGTATATTGTATGCAAAGCCAGGCCTGCTCGACAGGCTGCCAACCGACAGGCTAAGAACCACCGACCAGATAGCCCCCTATTCCATTGAAACAGGAACGCTCAATCATGCGGCCATGGCTGGTGTTTCCGCCGCTGTTGATTTTATCGCTTCAATGGGATCAGGCAATAGCCTGAGAGAGAAGCTGGATGATGCTTACGCCAAAGTAAGTCAACATGAGTTCGCCCTGGCATCAAAACTTTACACAGAACTAAAGGCCATCAAGGGCATGACGGTTGTAGGGCAGGATTTTTCATCTGAAAAAAGAACTCCCACCGTGTCGTTTACAGTCAAAGGAAAAACGGCCGAAGAGGTCTGCAAGCAGCTTGCTGCGGAAAACATTTGCGCCTGGGACGGCCATTTTTATGCCGTGCGGGCCATTGAAGTGCTGGGCCTTCTGGAAAAAGGTGGAGTTACCCGTATGGGAATTTCACTCTATAATACCGAACAAGAAATTGACTACGTAATCAAGGCCGTGAAAAAATTGACATAGGCCTTTCCTTTCGGTTTCACTCACTTCAAAATATCTCCCGCTGACTACTTAAATCCTTCTGCCCAGGACTTTAACTTTTTTTAACATCCTTTTACGAAGAATTTCGTAATATTTACAAGACTCAAACTCAAAAGGACTAATCATGTTAAAAAGTTACCTAATGGTGAGCATCAGGCACCTGATGCGCCAGCCTACCTATGCTGCGCTTAATATTCTCGGTTTAACAATCGGAATTGTTTCCAGCTTACTAATCATTCTCTATCTGTCGCAAGAACTTAGCTACGACAAACATCACGCAAAAGCGGACAGGATTTACCGCATTTCGTCGGACATCAAGGAACCTGACAATGCGTTCCGCTGGGCAGTGACCCAGCTCCCTCTTGGCCGAACGTTGAAGGCTGAATTTGAAGAGGTAGAGCAGTACGTCCGCTTTATTGGCAACGGCCGCACCAAGTTTATCAAAGACAATATCAACTATTTTGAAGAAGACGTCTTTCAGGTAGACAGCACAGTGTTTGATGTTTTTTCCTTTGACCTTATTTCCGGCAACCCCTCCACAGCGCTACAGAATCCAAGCTCCATGGTCATCAGCAAAACCATGGCGGACAAAATTTTCAAAGGCGAAAACCCGGTTGGGCAAATCCTGAAAACAGACCAGAATTCCTTCGAAATAACTGGTGTGTATGAAGACCTGCCTAAAACATCTCACATCAGACCCAATGCGATGATGTCGGCCAGCACTTCTGATAGAAATAACTCCCAAAACTGGGGCGGCTTTGGCATCTACACTTACGCTTTGTTAAGAGAGGGTGCTGACCCGAAAGTAGTGGAAACCAAGCTTAATGACATTATTGATAAATACGTAGCGGTGATCTTCGATCAGTTTGACATCGTGATCCGGTATGAAATGATTGCCATCAAAGACATTCACCTTTATTCCACTTTTGAAGGTGAACCTGAATCACTTGGCAACATCAAATACATCTACATTTTTGCCGCCGTTGCCTTGTTCCTGATCGTTATTGCCAGCATCAACTATATGAACCTGTCGACCGCACGCTCCATGCGCAGAGCATTGGAAGTAGGGATCAGAAAGGTAATGGGTGCTCAAAGGGGCATGTTGATTGGGCAGTTTATCACCGAATCGGTAGTGCTTACAGTTATCTCCTTAGTTATCAGCTTAATAGTTTTGGCGATCGCTGTACCCCTTTTCAACGGATCCCTCGACACCAACTTATCTCTTTTAGACCTACTGCAGCCACAGCTCATCCTGGTGGTTCTGTGCATTCTGGTGCTGACTGGGTTTGTCAGTGGAAGTTACCCAGCCTTTTACCTGTCGAGCTTTAAACCAGCAGCAGTGCTAAAGGGCAAGGGAGCTAGCAGAGGCGGCAATCAATGGCTGCGACGTGTGCTGGTTGGTATCCAGTTCGCCATCTCCATCTTCATGCTGATAGGTACCTTCATCATCTACGATCAAATGCAGTACCTGCGCAGCAAGGATTTGGGCTTCGACAAAGACCAGGTGGTTCGTGTGGTGCTGGACAACCAGGCCAGCCGTGAAAAGTATCCTGTTTTCCGAAATTCCCTGATGCAGAACCCTAATATCAAGTCCGTGGCTTCCTCGAGTACCTCGCCAGGGAATGGCTATGGCAAAAATGTGATGAGTGTCGAGACCAACGAGGGAGTAATGGAAAATTATGGCATCGATGCCTACGTAGTCGACTATGACTTTTTCCCCACACTCAGCATTCCTTTTGAGAAAGGGCGAAATATCTCTTCTCAATACCCAAGCGACACAGCCACCTCAGTGATGGTAAACGAAGCCATGGTGGCCAGAATGGGCTGGGAAGAACCTATAGGCAAGAAGTTCCAGTTTGACCGTGACAGCACCGTGTTTCACCGAGTGGTGGGTGTGGTCAGGGATTTCCATCAGCAGTCTCTTTACAACCCCATTGAAGCCTTGATGTTCATTCCTGGCCTCAACAATTCGAGTGTGCTTATCAAAACATCGGAAGACCTGCAGGCTTCGCTTGCCGCCATAGAAGCCAGCTGGAACGAGGTGTATCCAGGCATTCCCTTCGATGCTACGTTCCTTGATGAGGAGTTTATGGAGCAGTATGAAACGGATCAACTTCGTGGCAAACTGTTTCTCGGGTTTTCGCTGATGATGATCTTTATAGCTTGTCTTGGCTTGCTCGGCTTAGCCTCCTTCATTGCCGAGCAGCGCACCAAAGAGATAAGCATCAGAAAAGTGCTGGGCGCCAACACTGGCGGCCTTGTAACTCTGCTTGTGAAAGATTTTGTGTGGCTGGTACTCATAGGTGCTGTGCCTGCGTTCGGGCTCGGCTACTATTTCATGAATGACTGGCTCAAAACTTTCGAATATCACGTTGACATTAACCTGTTGTTGTTTGTCGTCGTGTTGTTGATCATCCTGGTTATTACTGTGTTGACAACTGGCTATCATGCGTTAAGGGCAGCCAACTCCAACCCGGCAAACAACCTGAAATATGAGTAAATTTCTGGCATAACTGCCAGTTTCAAAGCCCTGAAGTTGAACGACACTTCAGGGCTTTTTTTGTGAAAAACAATCACCATTGCACCTCGCAATGCACAGCGATTAATAGCTTCAACGCCACCAATCTCTACGATATGTTAAGTCGCTGACCACCAGATGGCTAGTCGGCTCAACGCAACAATCTGGTCTCCACTTCGTTAGTATATAGTAAAAATCATAAAAATAATATGAAAAATACCATTTTAGCAACCAGTTTACTAATGATGTTCATTACCAGCGGAGCCCTTGCTCAGGAGGCCGGTCTTAAAGGAGGACTCAACTTTTCAAATCTCTACGTCAACGACGTGGACGATGAAAATATGAAAATCGGGTTCAATGCAGGTGTCTACTACAAAGCACAGTTAACAGATGTGTTGGCCATACAGCCAGAAATACTTTACTCATTGAAAGGGGCTGAAGTAATTTACGACAATACATTTCTTGGCATAGGCAACGGTAAATACCGTTTCAATCTGAGTTATGTAGATGTACCTGTAGCATTAAAAATAAGCCCTGTCGGTAATTTTTATATCGAAGCGGGCCCGTATGTGTCGTTGCTTACGTCAGCAAAAGTTAAACGAATCGACTCAAACGGAGATAAGGAAGTGGTGGACGAACTTGATCGGGACAATTTCAATACAGTCGACTACGGCATGTTTGGAGGAGTCGGCTTCAACTTTACCGGTGGGTCTTTGGGAGTTAGGTATAACTATGGCCTGCAGGAGATTGGTGAGAGCGGCTCCAATGTGGCCGAAGCAACTCCAAACTCAAAGAATTCCGTGCTTCAAATATTTATGACATTGCCGTTTTGACGGACAACAACCCAAAAATCAGGGCCTGGTTCGACCGATGTCGATCAGGCTCTTTTTAATTCCAGAATAGTAATCTCAGGAAGAATGCCAATTCTGCCGGGATACCCCAAATACCCAAAGCCCCGATTGACATAAAGGTACTGGTTTTCCTCCTGATACAAGCCTGCCCACTGCTTGTAAACATACTGAGAAGGGCTCCACTTGAATCCGCCAATTTCTACACCAAACTGAAAGCCGTGTGTATGGCCTGAAAGCATCAGGTCTACATCGCCATAGTTGGGCCTTACCTGTGCGTCCCAGTGGCTGGGGTCATGCGAGAGCAGAATTTTAAACGGGTATTCCTCTGTCCCCTGATGAGCTAAATCCATTTTGCCATACTTGGCAAACCTGCCGGCTCCCCAGTTTTCGATACCAAGTATGCCTATTTGCTCGCCGTCCACCTTCACAGGAAGATTCTCATTCATCATCAGGTGCCAGCCCAACTCTTTGTGGGCCGCTTTAAGGTCTTCTAAGTTTGCTTGCTTAGCAGCCTCTGATGCCCAGTTTTTGTAGTCTCCGTAGTCATGATTGCCGAGAGTGGAGTAAACTCCCAGAGGCGCCTTTACTTTATCAAAAATGGAAATGTATTCTTTCACCTCCTCAGCCTCATTATTCACTAAATCGCCGGTGAAAAAGATAATATCTGGTTTTTCGCCCAGCAGCATTTCCACACCGCCTTTTACTGCTGTCTTGTTGAAAAAGCTGCCAGAGTGGATGTCGGAAAGCTGCCCTATCTGTATCCCGTCGAATTCTTTGGGCAGGTTAGGAAAGAAGATGGTTTTACGTCTAATCCGATAGTCGTGAGCGCCGCTCAAAATACCATAACTCATCGTCAATGCCGGAACAGCTCCTGCAATAAGTGCTACCTTCGAAATGAACTCAGACCTGGGAATGGCCCTTCCATTAGGATTGATAGGCTCTGGGCTTGAAAATATAAAATTGGCAAGCCATTGAAACCCTCTGATAATATCTCCTACCAACAAGAAAATAAGAGCGAATAGTTTTGACATCACGTTAATGAAGATGCCGAGCACAATGAAGGTGCGAAGACCTTTCACTGCTGATAAGTCGGCGAAGTTCACTACAAGTATGCCAAATACAGACAAGGTGGTGACGCCCCAGAAAATCCAATAAACAACTTTCCGTGTAGTGAGGGACACGTCGGCAGTTGCCAGCCTGACGGCTTGAAAAACATACCAATCGATAGCCAGTAAAAGAAGGAGTAAAAAGAATGCAAACACGATCCTGTTCATTTAGGGATGGAATTAATATGGCCAGCTCGGAACCTCTTTCATAAGAAAGAAAAAGAGCCCCTTTAAGTTCACCTTTAAATAGACGTTTAAAGTCCGGTGAATACTTTAAAGGGGCTCAATTATTTTAGCTTAATCCGAATCTCCTGTTCACTCTGGCAAAGAACCAGTACATCACAGGCACAATCACCAGCGTAAGGAAGGTGGCGAACGTAAGACCGAATACGATGGTCCACGACATGGGTCCCCAGAAGATTACATTGTCTCCGCCCATGAAAAAGTCTGGGTTGTACTCTCTGAAGAAACCTATAAAGTCAATGTTCAATCCTATAGCCAAAGGCACAAGGCCAAGCACAGTAGTGATGGCTGTTAACAGTACCGGACGAAGCCTCGTTTTTCCTGCGACCACAATGGCCTCATCCACTTGCTCGATAGTGAGCCTTTCCACACCCAGCTCTTTCCTCATTCTGCTTCTGGTGAGCTCAATGAAGTCGATAAGTACGATGGCGTTGTTCACCACGATACCGGCGAGAGAAATGATTCCAACCATTGTCATGATGACCACGAAGTCCATTTGGAAAATTACCAAACCAAGGAACACCCCAATTGTACTGAAAAGCACTGAAGTCATGATGATCAAGGGAGCAGTCATTTTATTGAACTGCGCCACAATGATCAGGAAGATCAGGAATACCGCCAGCAGCAAGGCACTGCTCAGGAAGGCCATTTCCTCTGCCTGCTTCTCCTGCTCGCCACCGAACTTGAAGGAGTAGCCTTGAGGCATATCAAAGTTCACGAGCAGCTCTTTGATTTGATCGTTGATTTCTGTTGGATTGGCTCCTCCCAGCACGTTGGAGCTTATGGTTACGACTCTTTGCAAATCCTTCCTGCGTACCGAACCGTACGTTGTGCTCAACTCAGCTTTGGCGACGGCAGAAATCGGTACAGAAACAATTCGTCCGTTGGTTTGGTCACGAAAAACCACACTCTTGTTCATCAATGCATCGATATCGTACCGATACTTTTCGTCAAGTCTCAACTGCACTTCATAGTCATCTTCTCCCTGCTTGAATTTGGATATCTCCTTACCAAACAACGATGTACGCACTTCGTTGGCTATCGAATAAGTTGACAGGCCAAATCTGCGGGCCTTTTCTCTGTCGATATCTACAATAAGTTCCGGCTTGCCTGTTTCAAGGTCGGTTTTAAGCCTTTCGATACCTTCTATGCCTGATTCATTAATGAAGGTTTTCATGTCTTCAGTAATTTCTATCAGTCGGTTAAAGTCTTGTCCGGTAACTTCAATGGCAATTGGCTTACCTACTGGTGGGCCAGCTGCGTCCTTATCAACCGTCAGCGCCACACCAGGATAGCCCTGAACTGCCTCACGTATCTCGTTCATGATGTCACTGGTCATTACCCATTCATCCGAACCTTCTCTCTTGCGGTACTTAAACTCCACAAAATTGACAGTGATCCTGGCTTTGTTTGGCGTTTCAGCCTGGCCCACCGCTGAAGGGTCGTTGGGGTCAGCTGTGTCTTGACCTACCTTGGTCACCACCGACTCTACCATGAACTGATAAGGCTCTATCACCTTCATCACCTTCTTCTCCACCTCCTCTGTAAATGAGTTGGTCACATTGATATCGGTTCCTGAGGGCTGCTCAATGAACACATTGACGTACTTTGGTTCATTCACCGGGAAGAAGATGACATTGGGAGTAAACACCCCCATCATGGCTAGTGAAAAGAACAAAAGAAATACAGTACCAAAGAAAAAGAGCGTTGGGTTCCAGCCTCGCAAAGCAAACTGTAGCGTTCGGGAGTACAGCCCTTCTATGAAAGGCAGAAAAGTATCCTGAAACTTTCTGGACAGTGGAACCAGCACATAGACATTTAAGAGAATAAGCATCCCCAGAAGCAAAGCCAGGTTACCCAGCACATTCGCTTTTGCCAGTAGCAGCAAAGCGCCAATGCCTATGCTCACACCTGCAAATATCCATATCCTTTTATAGTTGAATGCTTGTCTGTTGTCTACCTTCATAAAGGCAGCAATCATTACCGGGTTGATCACCAAAGCCACAAAAAGTGAAGAGCTAAGCGTAACAATCAGGGTGATGGGTAAGTAACGCATAAACTGCCCCATCAGGCCTGGCCAGAAGGCCAAAGGAAGAAAGGCTGCAAGTGTGGTAGCCGTGGAGGAAATAATAGGCCAGGCCACCTCTCCCACTCCCCGACGGGTAGCTTCAAGCGGCTTCATGCCCAGTTCCATCAAACGGTAAACGTTCTCCACCACCACGATACCATTGTCCACCAGCATACCCAATGCCATGATCAGCGAGAACAGTACCATCATGTTGATAGTGATACTAAAGGCCGACAGCACGATAAAGGAAATGAACATCGACAACGGAATGGCCACACCTACAAACAAGGCGTTTCTCGTTCCTAAAAAGAAGAGAAGTACCAAAACCACCAGAATCACCCCTGAGATGATATTGTTCTCCAGGTTGCTCACCATTTCACGGGTCATTTCCGACTGGTCATTGGTAATTGCGATTTCAAGATCAGCAGGCAGCGTATCCATCGTTTTGTCGAGGATCGCATTTATCTTCTCTGTGGTAATCAGCAGGTTTTCACCGCTTCTTTTGATCACATCCACAGAAACCACAGGCTTGCCATTCATTCTGGCGAAGCTTTGCTTTTCCTTGAAACCGAACTCAATGGTTGCTATGTCTTTGAGGTAGACAATATTGGCGTTTTCATTTTTGACAATGATGTCTTCCATTTCACTGGCCTCCTCAAACTCACCCACCACTCTAATGGTTCTTCTGATGCCGTCCTCAAGAATATTTCCACCAGACAAAGAAACGTTCTCAGCGGAAATCGCATTCTCAATGTCGGAGAAGTTGACCTTCACAGCCTCCATCTTGTAGGGGTCGACATTGATTCTGACCTCTTTCTCGTCAATACCCCTGATTTCTACTTTGCTTACCTCACTTACTTTTTCAATCTCGTCCTCAAGAATTTCCGCATAGTCTTCCAGCTCCTCCAGGGTATAATTCCCCGAGAGGTTGATGTTCATGATGGGAAACTCCGACAGGTTGAGTTCGAAGATGTTTGGATCAGTTTGCAAGTCGCTTGGCAGCTCGGGCTTGGCCCTGTCCACGGCATCCTTCACCTTCGTCAGAGCGTCTTCAATGGCCGTTTCGGCACTGAACTCAACAATGATGGTGGAGTAGTCCTGCACCGAAGTCGATTTGATATTATCAACTTCAGAGATGGTATTGATCTCTTTCTCTATCGGCCTTGTTATCAGGTTCTCTATGTCAAGCGGGGCATTGCCCGGATGTGCAGTACCTATGTAAACTATCGGCTGCTCAATTTCCGGATAGCTGTCTTTTGGAAGCGAGATATAAGAACTCACACCCATCACTATCAGCAAAAAAGTCAGGAAAAAAACCGTGGTTCGGTTCTTAAGAGAAGCTGAGGTGAGCTTAAACTCTTTGTCCACCACTTCTTCGTTCTCTTCAGAAAACCTGTTTTCCTCCGGAAGATTATCGTTGGTATTTGTATCGTTAGCCATATGGATTCGGTTTTTGAGATAAATTACTTGCTGGCAGCTGCCAACGTCACACTAACTCCCTCGGCTACATCCCTGTATCCTTTTTCAATTAACTTCTCAGTTCCCTGAAGTCCCTTTATCACCTCAGTTTCACTTTTGAAGGTAAGCCCTGTTTCAATATGGATTTTGGTAGCCACAAGGCTGCCATCCTGATCAGCGACTGTGTAAACAAAGGTTCCTTTGTCGTCTCTCAGGATGATCTTGGTGGGTATAACCAATGCTTTGCTGCTCTTGTAGTCAATCAGTTGAAGCACTGTCACCTGATTAGGCCTTACAGTGAAGTCCAGCTTTGGTAAGCTCACTTCTACTGTGAAAGTTCTGTTCTCGCTGTTGATCACCTGACCAACCGAAAGTACCCTGGCAGTTACCGTTTTGTCCTGAACGGGAAAGTACACCTCCACTGGATCTCCTGCCGTAAACTTCCCAATGAAAACTTCTGAGATATCAGTCTTGATATACATATCGTCTTCGCTAAGCACACGCACCAAAGGCATGCCCGGAGAAGCGATGGAACCGAGTGTGGCCGGAATTTCATCCACTCTTCCGCTAAACGGCGCCCTTATGACTGACTGAGCTAGCTGAGAGTTCAGCGTGGCCAACCTGTCTTCAAGCGACTCCTTACGATTTTTTGCTTCCAGGTACTGCACCTCCGTACCTATCTTTTGCTCCCAAAGCTTCGACTGTCTCTCAAAAAGAGTTTTGGCTAGTTCGAGGCTGGTCTGCACCTCACTGATATTGTTGCGAACAATGTCGGCGTCAAGGGTAAGCAGTACCTGGCCTTTGTTCACCTTTTGGCCTTCGGTTACATGAATTGCCTGTACTTTACCCATTGTTTCAGCACTCATCATCACATTTTTGTGAGAGGCTACCCATCCCCTTACCTCAGTCATATGAAAAAAGTCTTTGGTAGGAACCGGCATAGTAGCCACAAGAATGGCGTTGGTATTCTCCTTACCAAACTCGGGATCCATTTGCGCTATTTCCTTTTCGAGCGTAGTAATCTTAGCTTTCAGCTCCCGAAGCTCGTTATTGTATTCACTGAGTTCGGATTTTTTTTCTTCAATATCTGAAGGGGCCTCTCCGCATGAAACGCCTGCGAAAAGAACGGCAACTAGTGCCAGCAACTGTAAACTTTTCATGGATGATGTATATGTTTTCATAGTTCGGTTCTCCTTATTCCTTAATTAATAGTCCTTTTGCCTTGTCGAGATCGACCTTGGCCACAATGGCATCGTAAAGTGCACTATAGTAGTTAGTCTGCGCATTTCTAAGGCTGTTTTCTGCGTCGATTACCTCCAGGTTAGAGCCGACTCCCTGCTCGTATTTGATTTTGGTTACCCTGGCAATGCTTTCCGCCAGTTCCATGTTCTCCTCCTGCGAGGCAAGCGACTTTTGCGCATTGTCAAAATTCAGATAAGACTGCTGAATTTCCAGGTCGATCAGGTTTTCCAATGACTTAAAGCCGTTGTCCAGCTTTTGTAGTGTGAGCTTCTCCTGCTGAATCTTGTAGGTGCGCTGCAAACCACCAAAAATGGGCACGTTCAGGCGTAGACCAAATTGAGAGTAGTCATACCATTTATCCGGGCCAAAGTCATCATTTTCCTCGAAACCTGAGTTTGTTTTGAACACGCCCCCAATTCCGTTTGATTGAGTTCCATAGCCAAGCGTGGCAAAGGCATTTAAAGATGGTAAGGCCTCGGCGTAAAGGTTTTTAATAGTAAGCTCCTGCAAACGCTTATTTACTTGTAATACTTTATAGTCAGGTCTGTTTTTGTAATCCCAGTCACTGCCATCAAGCTTCTCAATTGGATCGAGTTGAATGTCCTGAATAGTGCCAGCTACCTCGATAGGCTGATCCATAGGATAATTCATCTGAAATTTCAACAAGGCAAGTCCCAGTGCATTCAAGTTGCTGAACTTGTCCCGCTCGGTCACCAGGTTATTGAAGCTAACCTGAATACGATCAACATCAATTTTCTCTGCAAACCCACTGATATTGAGTGCCCTTGTGTTCCTAAGAAGGCTGTCGACCCTGGCAATATTGGCATCAAAAAGTTGCATGCGCTCATTGTTGATGAGCACCGAATAGTAAGCCTTTGTCACTTGTTCCACAATCGTTTCTCGTGTTTGTTCGGTAGTTTTCTGTGAGAGCTCTTTGTACGTATTCGACGCCTGAAGTCCCACGATGTAGGATCCGTTGAAAATAATCTGATTAATAGTTGCACTAACGTCACCACTGCTCCTCAGTTGAAAAAAGTTGGGTGCAGCAAATACGTCACCTTGATTTACCCCATACTGGATAGCATCTTGCTCGGTAGGACCAAATGGGCTCCCTGGATAATATTGTGAGAAGAATCGCTGTAGCTTCTGGTTGTGGTTAACAGAAGCGCTACCAGAAATCTGCGGCAACCCTATACCCACCGTCTCCTTTACTTTGGCCACTGCTATTTGCTCGTCAAGCGTAGCATTCTGCGCACTGATAGAATTGGCAAGTGCGTAGTCGATACATTGCTCAAGTGAAAGTGGTCCGTCGGAAGCTACCGTGCCGCCGTTGTCCTGAGCGCTGAGTTGGCCAGCCACCAGAAGCATTGCCACCAAAAAAATCTTCCAACTACTTTTGAGATTCATATGATTGCTTGTTAAAAATTGTGTCATAAAGTTTCCTTCCCTGATCCGTTAAAATCCCTTGTATAAAGTGATAGAATATTTGTTCGCAGACTTCCTTAAATTCATATTTACCTCTTGGATAAGTGTGGGCATCGAAGGCCATTTCTACCTGCTTCATGCGCAGCACAGCCAGTATATTTTCATCGATGTCCTCTCTGAAACTGCCTTCGGCTTTTCCCCGCTTCAAACAATCCACGATATTCTGAGTGAAGACTCGTTCCTTGTACTCCTCAAAAAGTGTCCAGGCTTTGGGGTGATACTTCTGGATGTCGTGCAGCACCGAAGGATGAATGGTCTCTACATTCGTTCTCATGAACTGCGAAATCTTAAATAGCTCATCGATGGAGTTGGACGACTCCTGGTGCATTTTCACAAATTCACGGTACTCTTTTTCACAATGGTGGCCAACCGCCAACGTCACTACCTCGTCTTTATCCTTAAAGAATTGATAGATCGTTTTTTTAGAGATACCCATGTGACGGGACAGATCGTCCATCGTCACACTTCTAACGCCCAAACGGCAAATAAGCTGGTCAGCTTGCTCTATTATATTGTCTCTTACTTCCAAAATATTCTTCTAAACTTTGGAAACTTTCACATTACTCAAAGTTTCCGTTGTCAAAGTAACGGCTAGTTTTTGAAAAGGTTTAGAAAAAAGTGAAAATTAACTTACCGATAATAATAGTCCCTAAAAGTCTTTATTTGAGGCTGTTGGGCCATTTCTTTGCCACTATTGCAAAACCACGGAGGATTGGCGGCGGCATAAATGCTACTGACTAAACTTTCAAACGTTTGCAGGTAAAAAAGTATTAAATTTGGTTTCGTCATCATGAAGCAGGCTCCGGCAAAATATCTTAACTATAAAAAATATGGGACAGGCACGAAATTCCTTTTGGCATTTCATGGCTTTGGACAAACTGAGCTGGCCTTCCAATTGTTCGAAACCTCATTAGGAATAAACTATACGATCATCTCCATTGATCTCTTCTTCCATGGAAAAAGCCGATGGCCGGTCGATGAGCTCCCAGTGCCAACGGAATCGTGGCACGATTTGCTTCTGGATATCCTGAAAGCGGAACAAATAGATAAGTTCAGTGTGATGGGATACAGTCTCGGGGGTAAACTGGCGTTAACTACGGCCATGTTGTTTCCTCAGCGGGTGCAAAGAATCATTTTAGCTGCACCAGACGGCATCTACCTTAACCCCTGGTACAAAGTTGCGACTGGCACCTGGGTAATGAGGGCCATCTTTCATTATCTAAACGACCACCCTGCTCTTCTTATCCGCCTGATCTCCTTTTTTAGCCGCACCAGGTTGGTGTCTGGGCGGTTGGCAAAGTTTGCTATCTCGCAGGTGGCTGATCACAACAACGGTAACAGCATTTACCACGCCTGGGTGGGCTTCAGGCATTTTACTCAAAACATAGACAAGGTGCTTCAAACTGTCAACCAAAATAACATACAAGTAACGATGGTGGCTGGAAAATATGATACGGTTATCCCCTATGGCAAACTTCATGCTTTTGAAAAAAAGTGCGGCTCATCAGACTTTGTATTGATCAAAACCGGCCACAATTCCCTCCTAAAGAAATTTCACGAATCGCTCTTAGAAAACGTCCGTCCACACTCTGGATAAGGCAACGGATCCCGGAGACGATCATTCCCAACGGCTAAATTCAATTTCTCTGTACCAGGCCTTCTAAAATTACCTTTTTTAGAAGTCGACTATTTCTTTTTGTTTTAACTTTGGGCTTCAAAAATCCCATACCCAAGCGACCTCATGATTCTCTTTTTCCAGAAAGACGCTAGTACATTTTATATCCTTCAAGTTGCGACCTCTGCCAACGGCCTGACAAGAGAAAAGCTTACCTGGCTTTTCAGTGGCGGGAAGTTTGTGGACGGTCCGTCAGTTGAGGGGCCATTCATTGGGCCACGGAAAGAGATGATTACGCCATGGAGCACCAATGCCGTGGAGATCACCCAGAACATGGGCATCAGTGGGGTGGTGAGGATTGAGGAGTTTGTTAGAAAAGAAGCCTATCCGGGTGAATTTGACCCGATGCTGAAAGCAGTGTACCAGATAATTGATCAGGATGTTTTCACCATCTCCCATGTGCCCGATGCTATTGTAGAGATCGACAATATTAAGGCTTACAGCGAGAAAGAGGGGCTTGCACTCAGCCAGGAAGAAATCGACTACCTGGAATCAGTGAGCAAGTCGCTGGGGCGCAAACTTACCGACAGCGAAGTGTTTGGCTTCTCTCAGGTGAATTCGGAGCACTGCCGCCACAAGATATTCAATGGCACTTTTATCATCGATGGCAAGGAGAAACCAGATACACTTTTTCAGCTAATCAAAAAGACATCGAAAGCCAATCCCGGCTTTCTTGTTTCCGCCTACAAAGACAACGTGGCCTTTATTGAAGGGCCCAGTATCGAGCAGTTTGCCCCTACCCGGCAGGATCAGCCTGACTACTTTGAGGCCAAAACCAGAAAGAGCGTGCTTTCTCTCAAAGCAGAAACTCACAACTTCCCCACCACCGTGGAGCCATTTAACGGTGCCGCTACCGGCAGCGGAGGAGAAATCAGAGACAGGATGGCGGGCGGCCAGGGAAGCTTCCCACTGGCAGGAACGGCTGTATACATGACCTCCTACTCCAGGCTGTCGAGCAACCGGCCCTGGGAAAACCACAGCCCTGAGAGACCGTGGCTTTATCAAACGCCTTCTCAAATACTCATCAAGGCTTCCAACGGTGCAAGCGACTATGGTAATAAGTTCGGGCAGCCACTTATCACCGGAAGCCTCCTGACCTTCGAGCACGAAGAGAATGGCAAGGCTCATGGCTTCGACAAAGTGATTATGCAGGCGGGTGGCGTTGGATTTGGGATCAGGGATCAGAGTCAAAAGAAGAGTGTAGAAAAAGGAGATAAGATTGTGGTGCTGGGCGGCGACAATTATCGCATTGGCATGGGTGGCGGTGCCGTGTCGTCTGTGGCCACTGGCGAATTTGGCAATTCCATTGAGCTAAATGCTGTGCAGCGCTCCAACCCCGAAATGCAGAAGCGGGTAGCCAACACCATCAGAGCCCTTGCCGAGCTCGACGAAAACCCCATTTCATCGGTGCACGACCATGGAGCGGGCGGGCATCTCAACTGTTTGTCAGAGCTGGTAGAGGAAACCGGAGGAAAGTTTGAGATCAGCAAGTTTCCTGTGGGTGACCCCACCCTTTCTGACAAAGAAATTATCAGTAACGAGTCGCAGGAGCGCATGGGCCTTGCACTTCATGAAAAGCATCTCGACTACCTGCGCAAGGTGGCTGACAGAGAGCGTTCGCCCATGTACGTTGTGGGTGAAGCAAGCGGCGACCACAAATTGACCTTCACGAACAAAGAAGGTAAGAAGCCTGTGGATTTTGAGCTGACTCATCTTTTCGGCTCATCTCCTAAGACCATTCTGGAAGACAAGGAAGAGAAATCCAGCTTCCAGCCAATTCAAACTTCCGCAACTAAGGTGGAAGAATACCTGCTGAAGATATTGAAAATGGAAGCAGTGGCTTCCAAAGACTGGCTTACCAACAAAGTAGACCGCTGCGTTACCGGCAAGGTGGCCAAGCAGCAGACCTGTGGAGAGCTGCAAATTCCTCTCAACAACCTCGGCATCATGGCACTCGACTTTGGCAGCAACAAGGGAGTTGGTACCTCCATCGGCCATGCCCCGGTGCCAGCGCTCATCGACGAAAAGGCTGGCTCCAGGCTGGCCATTGCTGAAAGCTTGACCAACCTGGTTTGGGCTCCACTGGAAGGGGGCATCAAGGGCGTTTCGCTCAGCGCCAACTGGATGTGGCCTGCAAAAAATAAGGGCGAAAACGCCAGGCTGTACAATGCCGTGCAGGCAGTTAGTGATTACGCCTGTGCACTGGGCGTAAACATCCCGACAGGTAAAGACTCCCTGTCGATGACGCAGAAGTACCCAGGCAAAACGGTTTACTCTCCCGGCACTGTCATTATTTCCGCTGTAGGGCAGGTAACTGATATCAGGAAGACAATTGAACCGGTAGCCAAAGTCGTTGACGGCAGCAAATTGCTCTACCTCAACCTTGGCAGCAAAGGTTTCGAACTGGGCGGCAGCACACTCGGGCAGGTATTGAACAAGCTGGGTGACTCCACTCCAGACGCCGCTGAGGCCGACTATTTTGTTAAAGTATTTAGCCTGATGCAGTTGCTCATCAGCGAAGGGCTTATCATTGCCGGCCACGATGTCTCGTCTGGTGGGCTTGTCACCATGCTTTTAGAAATGTGCTTCCCTTCGGCCTCGGTGGGTATGAAAGTGAATTTGGATGGCTTGAATGAGCCTGATGCGATTAAAGTGCTTTTCAGTGAAAATCCAGGACTAGTGGTTCAAACAACCGATGCAGCAAGGCTTGAAACCATTTTCACTGAAACTGGCATTAGCTGCAGCGTTATTGGAGAAGTGACCTCAAAGTCCAGCGTAGAAATTAAACTGGGAAGTGATAGCTGGACGTTTGACGTAGCCCAAATGCGCAAAGAGTGGGCAGAAACCTCCTGGCTTTTGGATAAAAAACAAACCAAAGAGGGCTTTGCTGATACCCGATATGATAACCTCGGCAAGCAGCCATTGAAAATTAACCTCCCTGCACAATTCAGCGGCAAACTTGCTGATTATGGCCTTTCATTTACCAGACCAAAGACAACCGGCATAAAAGCGGCCATCATCAGAGAGCAAGGCAACAACAGTGACCGTGAAATGGCCTACTGCATGTGGCTGGCGGGCTTCGATGTGAAGGACGTACACATGACTGACCTTATCAGCGGCAGGGAAGATTTGTCAGAAGTCAACTTGATCGTGTTTGTGGGCGGCTTCTCCAACTCGGATGTGCTGGGCTCGGCAAAAGGCTGGGCGGGTTCCTTCCTTTACAATGACAAGGCTAAAAAAGCGCTGGATAATTTTTACGCAAGAGAAGACACGCTCAGCCTGGGCGTGTGTAATGGTTGTCAGCTGGCCATGGAGCTCGGGCTGATCTACCCTGAGCTGAACGACCACCCAAAGATGCATCACAACACTTCAGGCAAGTTTGAGTGCACCTTTACAGATGTTGAAATTCTTGACAACAACTCCGTGATGTTTGGCTCACTGGCAGGCAGCAGACTGGGCATCTGGTCAGCGCACGGTGAAGGCCAGTTTGTATTTGCAGAGCCGGAAAAGATCAATATTGCTGCTAAGTTTGCTTACTCTTCTTACCCGGCCAACCCCAACGGGTCGCAGTTCGACACGGCCTGCGTGGTAAGCCACAACGGGCGCCATGCGGCCATCATGCCTCACCTGGAAAGGTCGATGTTTCCTTGGAACTGGGGCTACTATCCCGACGGACGAAAATCAGATGAGGTAACGCCATGGATAGAGGCCTTTGTAAATGCGAGGAAGTGGGTGGAAGAGATGATTGTAAAGGACTAGGTAATTTTTCCCTATATTTACTAGATGCACATCTTACAACTGATAAAACGAAATCAGGAGGGGTTTATCAAACTTTGTGTCAAATACAAGGTGGATAAACTATATGCATTTGGTTCTTCGGTAACAGATCAGTTTGATAAAGACAAAAGCGATATTGATCTCGTTATAAAAATGAATATCACAGATCCGATGGAGTACGGGGAAGCTTTGATGTCATTTTGGGATGAAATTGAAAACTTTTTCGGTAAAAAAGTGGACCTATTGACAGATGAATCAATAAAAAATCCCTACCTCAGAAAAAGTATCGAAGCCACCAAGAAGTTGATTTATGACGGACAAAGAGCGGAAGTATCTGTCTGATATCCTAAGTTCAATTCGGCTGGTATATTCCTTCACAGAAAATATAAATTCCTTTGACGAATACGGCACCAGCTATATGGTTAAAAGTGCTGTAGAACGTCAGCTCGGCATAATTGGAGAGGCTGTTAATCTTTTCATCAAAAACTCGGATGATTCTCCTCCACTGAATAACGCAAAACAAATAATAAGCCTTCGTAATAGACTGGTTCATTCATACGACAACATTGACGATAGAATCATTTGGAATATTATTCGCAGACACCTGTCTCCACTGGAAGATGAAGTCGTCCAGCTCCTGAGTGAAGCATAAATCTTGCTATACCGTCAAATCAGTTCCACTCCAAAAAACTTCTGAAGAACAGTCAATAGAAACATAGCGCCCAATACGACGGGACAAACGTAGACTATCATCAGGTTGAAGAACTTTTCAATGAACGATCCCCTGTAAGAAGGGTTTCCATGGCTTATTTCTTCGCTAAGTCCGGCAGTTTTCCATTTGGAGGATATGAAAACACTCAAAAGGAACCCACCAAGTGGCAGGCTGATGACAAAAAAGAGATCCTGCACCACGTCCATAAAGGATTTAACCCCACCCTCATAGCTGACGAATTCAGTGAAAGCTCCTACAGCGCCAAACCCGAGCATACTTGGCAGGCCAATAAGAAATATCAATAGCGCCATCACAGAAACCGCCTTTTTCCTTGACCATTTCTTCTCGTCCACCAGAAAGGCGACCGGCACTTCCAAAAGAGATATGGTAGAGGTCAACGCTGCAAAACAAAGCAGCAGAAAGAACCCGCCACCAACAATTTTGCCGATAAGTGGCCCCATTGTCTGAAAAACTCCAAGCAGTGCTACAAACACAAGCCCGGGGCCTTCAGCAGGCGACTGTCCTTGCGAAAACACCAAGGGAAATATCATCAGGCCAGCCAGAAAAGCGACTGCTGTATCGGCAATGGTCACAAGAATTGCAGAATTAACAATGTTGTCATTCCTGCTGATGTAGGATCCGTACGTGATCAGTGCTCCCATTCCCAGGCTGAGAGAGAAGAAAGCCTGCCCCAAAGCGGTGTAAATCGTTCGGCCATTGATCAGACTAAAGTCAGGAAGCAAATAGAAGCTAACACCATCCATGGCATTGGGTAGTGTAAGTCCGTAAATGATAATAAAAATGAGAATCAGAAACAGCGTGGGCATCAGCACTTTGGAAGTGCCCTCTATCCCCTTCTGCACCCCTCTGTAAACGATATAAGCTGTGATCACCATAAAGGCGATGCTGAAGAACAAATTGTCTCTGAAGTCGGCCACGTAGGCCGAAAAGAAACCACTGTAGTCTTGCTCATTCAACAGGTTCCCGAAGCTTAGTTCGAGGAAGTACCCAAATGCCCAGCCTGCCACTACGTTGTAAAAAGACAGGATCATCACGCCGCATATGATCCCAAACAGGCCCACGTAGGCCCATGACTTACCGCCCAGCTTTTTGTACGCCCCGTAAGGGTTCGATTGTGCCTTTCTCCCGACGGCGATCTCCCCCACCATTATCGGCAAGCCGATGAGAAAAATCCATCCAATATATACCAGCAAAAAAGCTGCGCCCCCGTTTTGCCCGGTGACATAGGGGAACTGCCATATATTACCCAAGCCAACAGCTGAACCAGCTGCGGCTGCAATGAATCCAAGTTTATTAGAAAATCCTCCCCTGGCCGCCATCTATTGTTTTTTGTGTTCCAATAAAAAAATCAAGCCGGAAGATAGGCCCATATTAAGTTTTAATCAAAACAAACTTGCTAAACGGGCATTTTAATGACTCTCCCGTGATGTCTTCCCAAAGCACCCTGCTCAATTCTGCCTGGCATGCCTTTGCACTATGTGAAACTGCTTATTTGGCCACTCATTTGAGTAACTTTATGTCCAAATATAGCCTAAAAACCATGTCGACATTCATCAGCGATACTTCAGGTAAGGAGTTTCCCATCAGCGACAGAGTAGCTGGAAATTCCATCCGAAAAAAAATCCTGGACTTAATCAGGTCTGATCATCCAAAATTCTCCGATGACTCTTTTCTGGCATTACAGGAGCTCAATTTTTACCGGGAGAAATACATATCCAATTGCCTGCTTACCGAGCTCGACGAGCTTTCTGATCTTGAAAGCAATGTTTTGGAGACGCTGAAAGACCAAACCACCATTACCGATAAAGTGGAAGATGATGCGGTTCAAAGCACTTTTGGCCAGCGGATAGCAGATCATGTGGCGAGTTTCGGGGGCTCATGGACCTTCATCATATCGTTTGGCATATTTCTATTTATCTGGATCGTTTTCAATTTTTACTGGCTCTCCAACAAAGGGTTTGATCCGTATCCGTTCATCCTGCTTAACCTTATCCTCTCCTGCCTTGCGGCCATGCAGGCACCAGTGATCATGATGAGTCAAAACAGGCAGGAGCAGAAAGACAGAGAAAGGGCCAAAAAAGATTATATGATCAACCTGAAGTCGGAACTGGAAATCAGAATGCTGCACGAAAAAATCGATCACCTGATTCTTCATCAGCAGCAAGAGCTCATTGAAATTCAAAAAGTTCAGATTGACATGATGAATGATATTCTTACCAGAATAGACAAATAAAAAACGAGGCCTCCCGACCTCGTTTCATTTATCTCATCGTTAGCATTCGCTATTCCCAGAAGAAGCCTCCCTCGAAGGAGCTGTAGGCCGTACCACCAGCATCTGGCGGTGTTGACGCAGCATCAAAGGTATCAAGATAGGGCACCCAGTTCGCCCCTGATTTCGATAGCAGCTTGAATTTTACAACAAAACTATCGCCACTATTGACAATTGGAACCATGCCTCCTATGCTGGCAGGCATACCCAGGGTTGCCGGGTCAACCACGCCTCTCGGCGTCACTCCATCGCCGTCAAAAATCGACATTTCCATTCGTGTTTCATTCGGCTGAAAAGATCCATTGAACAACGGTATCTGGGTTAATCCCTGCCAAACAAGTACCCCGTTGCCCCTGTTCGATTCGGCCTCGACAAAGTCAAGCGTCTCATTTAACACAAGGTCATCATATCCATCCCCATCCATCGATGCCTTGATGCCACCTATGACCGGGCTCCAGTAAATTGCGTTATTATTTGCGAGCGCTATGTCTGAAAACGTCCAAACTAGTTCCCCAAAAGGAAATCCACGCTCATCCTCAAAGGACTGCTCAAAACTGGCCCCAATCGTTTCAGGGGTGGCGGGTCCATTCAGCACCTCTACTTCAGCAGGAGTAATATCGACTACATCGACACCGTCGTCGATATTGATATTGATAACGATTTTACCGTCGTCGAGGTGGGCATCTGCATTAATTCTGTAGTGTGTTCTTGGTTGTGGATTATCAATAGTTGCTGTAAGTGTTCTATCAATCGTCGTTCCATCAAACACCTTGAAATAAGTCATCGAAATTTCGATGAAAATAGGGTTGTTGGCTCTGAAGTAGCCTTCCAGCTCCTCGGAGTCGCCATAGTCAAGCTGCTCCCCGGTGTTGTTATAGGTAACAACCATTCCGTAGGTGTCAAAATCCATTTTGATGTCGTCTGAATAAACCACTGACACCTTGTAATTAGCCAACGTCACAGTAAGGGGGATTTCCTTGATCTCTTCCTTATCAATTGTGAAATTGTCGGATCTTCCAAAATAATAAGGATTGTTGAACGCTGCGTCCACCAGATTATTGGAGTGTGCTTCGATGTAATACTCACCTGTCTCCAGCTCAATCTCTTCCGGTGCGCTCGACCAGGGATCGAAAACTATCACCTCAGTGTCGTCAGTAGCGTCGAAAATAGTGACGACGTAATCGCCCAAATCTACTACTTCTGCTACCCTACCCGAAGTAGGGAATTCGTCAATGGCTAGTGCAAGGCTGAGCTTAAGCACCCCCTTGTCAGCCAATGGCTCTGTTGGATCCTCATTCTTGTTACAAGACAGAAGGCATGATACAAACAGAACCATTAAGAATAATTGTGAAATTCTTCTCATGATTAGTATTGTTTTGATGGTAAAAAAATGCTCTTGAGTTGGCTAACCTTACTGTAAGGTACATTATTCTTGTAACTAAATCAATTTCAACTCATTAGAGAGTAGAAAATACCAAAAAGTAAGTACTTCGGCGGCAACATTTGAGAGAGTGAGCGATACATGTTACCAGGTAATATGGATGCTCACTACCCGATGTTAGAGAGAGTGGCAGGTAGAATGACAATGCAGGGCAGAGCTGCCCGTCCGTTCAGCCTGGTCTTGTGCTGGGCGCATTCAGGCGAAAAAGAGAAAGTGTTACTGACTTTCGTGTAATATTTTTATTACCTGCTATTGTAAACCAAAAGATAGTTTCTACTTTTGTACCTCCAAAATCGGATTGACCGATGGTGTAACGGTAGCACAACAGATTTTGGTTCTGTTTGTCAAGGTTCGAATCCTTGTCGGTCAACTTTCAAAAGTCCCGGTGAAAGCCGGGATTCTTACTTTCTGGAGTGCTCTATTTTGATGGAACCAATTGAATCATCTGTAAAGATTTTTCCTGGAACGGGATCGTTAGACCTGGCGAAGAAAATTGCTGAGGCTTATGGCAAACCTCTTGGGAACTATTCTTCGCAGCGCTTCAGTGATGGCGAACTTTCCTACAGCTTCAACGAGTCCATCAGAGGCTGCGACGTTTTCCTGATTCAATCTACCTGTCCACCCGCCGACAACCTTATGGAGCTTTTGCTCATGATAGATGCGGCAAGAAGGGCCAGTGCCAAGTACGTTACAATCGTGGTGCCCTACTTTGGTTACGCACGCCAGGACAGAAAAGACAGGCCAAGAGTTTCCATTGCAGCAAAACTGGTAGCCAATGTAATGCAATCGGCAGGTGCTGACCGCCTGATGGCTATGGACTTGCATGCGGGACAGATTCAGGGCTTTTTTGATATCCCTGTTGATCACCTTGATGGAACGGCTATTTTCGTTCCGTACCTTCAATCACTCAATCTTGATGCGCTGACGTTTGCCTCTCCTGATGTTGGAGGCGTAGCAAGAACACGGACGTTCGCTAAGCATTTCTCAGCCGATATGGTTATCTGCGACAAACACCGCAAGCGTGCCAACGAAATTGCCTCCATGCAGGTAATTGGAGATGTAACCGACAGAGATGTGGTGCTTATCGATGACCTTATTGACACCGGCGGCACACTTTGCAGGGCAGCGCAGCTTATCAAGGAGAAGGGAGCAAGAACTGTAAGAGCAATATGTACGCATCCGGTACTGTCGGGTAATGCTTACGCCAATATCAACAGCTCGGTGCTCGAAGAACTTGTTGTCACAGACACCCTGCCCCTTAAGCAGCAATCATCAAAAATAAAGGTACTTACCGTTTCAGACCTTTTCGCCAAGGCTATCAATAACATTCACAGCCACGGCTCCATTAGTTCGCTATTTATAAATAATTAATATACATCATTATGAAAACAGTAGAGATTATAGGGTTTAAAAGAGCAAATCTCGGTAAAAAGGAGTCCAAAGACCTTAGGGCTGCGGGCAGTGTTCCATGTGTTATCTATGGAGGGAAAAGCCAGGTGCATTTTCATGCGCCTATGATTCTTTTCAGAGACCTTGTTTACACGCCAAATGCTGCTTTTGTTCATCTGAATATTGAAGGACAAGAGTTCAAAGCGATCTTGCAAGACATTCAGTTCCATCCGGTAAACGAGATGATTCTGCATGCTGACTTCCTTGAATTGAATGAAAACTCACCGGTAAAACTTGATATTCCTGTTAAGTTCCTGGGTGTAGCTCCCGGAGTTCAAAAAGGTGGTAAGTTGGTTTCTAAGATGCGTAAACTTACTGTGAAGGCACTTCCTTCTGAAATGCCGGAATTCATTGAGGTAGACATCAGCAAACTGGAACTTGGCAAAACAGTGAAGGTGGGAGAGCTTGGAGAAGCTAAATACAACATCTTGAATAGCCCCCTTGTTTCTATCGCATCAGTGGAAGTTCCTAGAGCGCTTAAAGGCAAAGGAGCTGACGGAGAAGAGGAAGAAGAAGAAGCATAAAAAATATTCTAATGCCATCAATCTGAAAATCCTGCCTCTTAAGGCGGGATTTTCTATTTTGGAGGCAGTAGACAAACGATTAACGCAATGAAATACCTAATAGCAGGACTGGGCAACATCGGGCCTGAATACGAGCTCACACGGCACAACATTGGCTTCCTGGTGTTGGATCGGCTTGCTCAGGCAGAGTCTGCCAGCTTCACCTTCAACAAGCAAGCCTACACCACTGAAATCAAACATAAGGGCCGAACCCTGCACCTCATTAAGCCGACTACCTATATGAACCTCAGCGGCAAGGCTGTGGCTTACTGGATGCAGCAATTGAAAGTTCCCAGAGAAAACATCCTTGTTATCACCGATGACATCGCCCTCCCATTTGGCAAGTTGCGGATGAAGCCCAAGGGCTCAAGCGCCGGTCACAATGGACTCAAAAACATTGAGGCCACACTTGGCGGCCAGGACTACGCAAGGCTTCGTTTTGGCATTGGCGATAACTACTCAAAGGGCCATCAGGTGGAGTACGTTCTAAATAATTTTTCCAGGGAAGAAATGGCCCTCCTGCCTGAAAGAATGGACAAATCCATCGATATGATCCTATCATTTGCAGCAATAGGAATCGAAAGAACTATGAATTTTTTCAATGAATAATTGACTATTCAAAACTTTATATTTCTTTGCATAAAATTATAGTGTTATGAATTAGGTATGATTCATCCTCACACTGAACTCCGACTGGTAAATGAGACCGTAGGCTACGGTGTATTTGCCACAGAATTTATCCCTGAAGGTACAATTACGTACATCAGGGATAGTCTGGAACTTGAAATCACCCCCGAAGCATTCGAAAAATGTGTCCCGCTACTTCAAGAGAAGATCGAAAGATATTCTTACATAGATCAGCGTGGCGTTAGGGTGGTGAGCTGGGACCTTGCCAAGTATGTAAATCACTGTTGTCAATGCAACACGATGAGCACTGGTTATGGTTTTGAAATTGCAATCCGGGATATTTTTCCCGGTGAACAGATCACCGATGAATACGGTATTTTTAACATGACAGAGAGAATTGATCTGCTGTGTGACAAGCCGGGTTGCCGTGGATCAGTTAGTGCCGATGACTTTGACGCCTACTACCCAAAGTGGGATGAGACGCTGAAACAGTCCTTAGCAAAATTAAAACAAGTGCAGCAACCGCTGATGCCATTAATGGAGGAAGAAACCGTTGAGCAGTTGGAGAGTTACTTTAGCAACCCTGCCAACTACCTGTCGGTCTATTCTTTAAAACTTGAAAAGGAGACAGCAAAGGTTAGATAACCCCTCAACCTCCAGCGGAATTAAATAAGAAAAGCCCCATTATGGGGCTTTTCTTATTTAATAGAATTCAAATCTTCCTGTGAATTAAAGGGATCTTACGGCGTCTGCGTAGTTCCTAAATTCAAGATCTGTAAGTGCTTTTTCTTTCAGCGAAGAATCTTCAGCAATAGCTGACTTCAGGCCGTTTGTTACTTCTGTTGCATTTGAAGTACGGGCACCTACAATCGCAAGGCCATAGAATGCTTTCGCATAAGAGCTATCCTTATCAGTAGCGTCTTTGAATGCAGTCTTAGCGTTTGAGAATTCTTTCTTAAGCACAAGAGCAAGACCTCTGTTGAAAGATACCTCGGCAGTATTGTCAGCTCCAGCGAAAGACATCAATGCCTTGTCGTACTGAGCAGTTTTTACCTCAAGAGTTCCTTTCAAAGTGTTAAGCTTTCTCAAAGCATCACCTGTTGCACCAGAAACGGTTCCTGCTACGTCATATGCTTTAGTGTTGTCACCCTGTAGCATGTAAACTGTTGCCATGTTTACCAGTACCTCGGCAGTGTTCGCTTTTTGTTTGTTGGCAATTTCCAATTGAGTAAGCGCCAAGTCAACATTCTTCTTCACGTCAGCACCGCTAGCTGCAGCAGCCATTTGAAGATAAACAGCTCCAAGGTTGTTGTGTGCTACCCAAGTATCCTGCTTCTTAATAGCCGCTTTGTAAATAGCTTCTTTCTCAGTAAGAGATGGAGTAAGTGTTGCACCAAAAAGCAACTCAGCATTTGAAAGAGAATCGGCAGAAATTGAGCCTTCACCAATTTGCTTAGCCAGAACAGCTATTTCAGGGTTAGGGCGCTTAACTTTAACAGTCAAGACTTCAGTTTTTGCAGTACGCAATACTGGGTAGATTTTGTCAAACACTTTCTTGTAACCTGAAAGCTTCTGCAGCGCCTTTTCTTTTTCTTCGAAAGTGCCTGTTCCGTTTACCACAGCAAGCATGGCAGTTTTTTCATCAGAGCTTACACCGTCAAAGCCATTTAGCATGGTTTTAAATTGTGTCCAGTCCTGAACTACTGGCTTCAATACAAATTTGATCTGATCAGCCATTCCTTTGTAGTCGTATTTGGCCATCATGTCTCTGTACCACTTTTCAATCGCCTCAGCACGATCCTGAGATAGATCAGAGTTGATTGTTTCAGTACCTTCAGGTGAGTGAGTACCTGTGATAGTTACAGTACGGGTTACGTTCTTATCGGCAACGAAAGCAGTGAAACCTTTACCACGGTCACTGTTTTTCTCTGAAGTTCTAAGAACTGAACGACCTTGTTCAAAAAAGAATTCAACGTTTGTTGGTTCCAATTCTTCTTTGTCGTTGTATCCGTGGTCAGCATAAGAAGCAGCTACAATGTCTTCTACCATCAAAGATGTAGTGATGACACCCTCAGCTACTTTCATTTTTTCAGTAGTCTTGTTTTTTGCTCCTTTGGCAGCAACACCCTGAATCATTACATCACCCTTCGCCATTGCTGGGTCGTAGGCAAATGAGAATGTTTGGCTTTTTCTGGATGTTGTAGAACTGCTATTAGGAAAATCACCTGCTTTGAATTCAACTGTGCCTAGCTCGGCTTCGTTGGTTCCATACTGATAGAAGGTTTTTAGGCTGTAAGAAGTACCGCCTGGGAGCATTTTTGGAGGAAGTATAGCGGACATCTCAAATTCCACTTTGTCAGCATGAAGCTCTAAAGGATTCGGGGTCACTTCCAACTGCTGGTCATTGGCAAGTTTTATCATCTTGTTTAGCGCACAACCTGACATCAGGAGTGATCCAAACAATATGCCGAAAGCAAGTCTCGTTTTTTTCATTTGAATAATGTTTTGAATGATTATGAATTCCGACGTAAAACTATTGTTATAATGGTTCTATTGCAATTATACGGAAAATAATTTTGCATTAATCAACCATTAGAACAATATACGACTTTTGTTATTAACTTTGCAGAGCAAAAAGCCGGTATTCATGATACAGTTTCTTGAAAAATACGCATTTGGGGTCTGTAACAGGTTAGGTGATTATCTGAAAATCCCCACTACAAGTATCAGGTTGTTTTTTATTTATTCGTCGTTCTTAACTTTCGGATCTCCTCTGATCGTTTACCTGACGTTGGCGTTTATCATGCAGTTCAGACGTTGGTTCAGAAGGCGTGACAACATACTTTGGTATTATTGAATTCTCCCTCTCAGTTTGCTGTAACCTTTATTCCCAGCTAGATAAGCCAGGGGCGCAATTCCCTTATAGGCACCGGTTAGCATTTTCAAAGCTTTCTTTGGCTGAAGCGGTCTGTATTTCGAAAAATTCCTTACAATAAACACGTGGGCATTTGAAATAGCCTTTGCATGATCCGCTTTGCCCGACACCAAAAACCTGAGCAAGATTAGGAAGTCAATACTGAACCGCACCGGTATTTTCCACCACAGCGATCGGGAAACGTCGTTTTTCAATAATAAAACGATGCTATTTCTAAAATTGAGATAGGTTTTATAGGCATTTGAGCTATCGAGCGTGCCTCCCCCAACATGATACACGACCGACTCTCCCTGGTAGTAAACGCTGTAGCCAGCCATCTTCAAACGCCAGCAAAGGTCAATTTCCTCCATGTGAGCAAAGAAGGTGGCATCCAGCCCGCCTGCTTCGTTAAAGGCGGTAGACCGGATAAACAAACAAGCCCCTGTAGCCCAAAAAACTTCAAGTTGGTCGTTGTACTGTCCGCTGTCTTTTTCAAGCGTTTCGAATACCCGCCCCCTGCAAAACGGGTAGCCAAGTATATCGATAAAGCCACCAGCCGCACCGGCATATTCGAAAGTGTCCCGCAAATGCCAGGAAAGAATTTTTGGTTGGCAGGCAGCAATCGTTTTGTCTGCTTCGAGAAGGGAAATCATTGGCTGAAGCCAGCTTTCAGTTACTTCTACATCTGAATTAAGCAAAACGTAGTAGTCGGCGTCGATCTGAGCCAGCCCAGCCTGATAGCCACCGGCATAGCCCAGGTTCTCTTCAAGGGTTATAATCTTTACATCAAGGAAGTTTTTCTTCAAAAAATCTACCGAGCCATCGGTTGAGGCGTTGTCTATCACCCAAATGTCGGCTTCGGGTGAAAAATCGATGACCGAGGGCATGAAACGGTCAAGATAGTCTTTGCCGTTGAAGTTGAGAATGGCTACAGCTACCTTTGGGCTCATACCATGCTACCAAAGTCGAACCCCGGAATATTGGGCAGAACTCCTTCTGTGCTCTTCTTTATTTCCTCTTTGGCTTTTTCATCAGCCTTTTCTGTCGCCATGTTTACTGCCGCTATCACCAGGTCCTGAAGCATCTCTTTGTCCTTGTCATTGAGGAGTGACGGATCAATATCAAGACTTACAAGCTTCTTTTTTCCGTTAACCACAGCTTTGACCATGCCAGCTCCCGACTCACCTTCCACTTCGATGCGTGCAAGGTTTTCCTGGGCAGCCTTCATTTTGTCCTGCACCTCTTTCACCTTGCCCATCATTTTCATCATATCAAACATATGCTCTTCGTTTAGTTTTTCAGCAGAACAAAATTACCGCTTTTTTTGATCAGTCTGCCTCCTGCATCGGTTCCTTCCACATAATACCTGTATGTTCCCTGCGGTGCCCGGGCACCTTTGAATACGCCATTCCACCCTTTGGGTTGCTCAGTTGTGTAAAACACCAGCTCTCCCCAGCGATTGTAAATTCTAAAGCTAAAATTAGTCACTTCCGGCCCTTTCACACCAAACTCCTCATTCAGGCCGTCTCCATTAGGGGTGAAGGCTGATGGCAGGTAAAGATCGCTGTGAAAAGCAATGGCCCGCCGATTGCTGGTTGTGACAAAGTCGGCATCAACACCTAACCCTGCTGCCCGCACGGTTACATAAGCAGCGCTGTTGTATTCGGAAGTAAGCCGCAGCTCGTAGAAGGTGGGATCCCATACATCGAAAGTGGTCAACAGCGCCATATTGATATCCCATAGATCGACATAATATTGCCGCACACCGTCGGTGAGTGGCCGGTACTGATTCCACGTTAGGTGGAAGGTGTTTGTCTGCTGTTGCTCAATACTGAGAAATACGGGCCGGGTAATTGTGCCTAATGGAGAAATATTATTGCATTCGTCGCTATATCGAATAGTATAAGAATAGCTGTTCTTTAAAAACTGTGGATTGCTAACCAGTTGCTCATTAATGTCGCCTTTGAAAGTAGCTCCTGTACTAAAATTGCTACCGTCAAAAGCATAAACTGCCTGATAGGTAGTGTTGGCATTGGCTTGCTCAGCACTCTCCCAACTGAGAAAAAGATCATCGCCCTGATAAGTGGAATAGACACCTGTGATGGGTGCTAAGTTTTGCTTTTCGAAGGAGGTTCCACACACCACCTGGCTCAGGGCAAACCCTACCGGATAGTTGACCCTTACCTGGTAACAGTAGCCGGTGTTGCAAATGAGGGTGGAGTCGGGATACTGCGTTACCCCCGCATTGGCAGACTGATAATATAAGGTATCGTTGCGGTAGATTTCAAATGACTGAGCTGCCGGGCCGGGAGGAACCCAGCTAAGGAGGTTTCGGTACTGTTCGAAGCTGGCAGCCAGGCTTACCTGGCAGAGTGTGTTGGAGTAGTAGTACTCATTGTTGCAGGGGTCGTAGGCTGCCAGGCGAAAACAATAGTCGTTAGTCATCGGCAGCAGTTGATCCAACAAAATTTGATTTCCCTGAAAGACTAGCGAAATCTCACTGAAAGTGCTTTCATTGTTTTCCGACACCTGTAATACGTAGCTAATGCCTGAGTTGAGCGTGGCACTGATCAGCATGGTGCTGTCCTGAAAAGTTTCGATGCTATTGAGGGTCGGGTCGGTAAGCTCCTGCCTTGTGTTAATGATTACATTGGTTTCGCCACAGCCGTCATTGCCGCCATTGTAAAAACCCTTCACCCTCACCGGAAATCTGCCAGCCACGCCATAGTCGTGCGGAACAGCATAGTTACCAGCCAGCACATCCACTGAGTCGGCGGCGGTGTAGTAAACCCGGTAATAATCGTAGGGGCTCGCAGGCACCCTGACACTGGCTGAAAAATTGCGGCAGTTGGCGACCGTTACCTGCGGTGGTTCGGGGGAATTGACAACTATTGTCAAAGTATCGGTTCTTGGAACGGCATTCTGAACAATTTGAACCACATTATATATACCAGGCGAACTGAACGTATGGGTCGTGTCATTAGTAACACTTATTCCCTCTTCAAAGAGGTACTGTCGTGAGATGTCACCGAAGTTATCAAGCTTGGTGACATTAATGCTTAGTGGAGCACACCCAATGGTTTTATCAACTGAAAACCGGCCTATTTTGCTGGTGTTCTGAGCATGTGCGACTACCGAAAGTGCCAACACCCCCCAACATATCGCAAGCTGAATAAACCGTTTTCTCTGAATCAAAGCCAAGTAATTAACCTGCCTGGTACTGTTACGCAGGCCTTTCGGGTAGTTAAACAACGCAATATAAAACAACGAAATTGCTTCCCTTACCTTAGCTCGCTAATGATTTGCTCTATTGTGAATGTTTTTTGCTCCCCCGACTGAAGGTTTTTAAGCCCAAATTCACCTGAGGCGAACTCCGACTCTCCGGCCATGAGCAGAAAGGGAATGCCCTTGCTTTCGGCATAGGTAAACTGCTTTTTCAGCTTGGCCGACTCTGGGTAAAGTTCGGCTGCAATGCCACCTTCTCTTAGCTTTCCAAGAACTGCCAGCGCCTTCATTGCCGAGGCCGGGTCAAAATTAGCGATAAGCACTTTGGATGTGCGCAGCGATTCTGCAGGAAACAAATTCAGTTCGTCGAGCACATCGTAAATACGATCAATACCGAAAGAGATGCCGACACCAGAAACGTTGGGCAAACCGAACATGCCAGTGAGGTCATCGTATCGGCCGCCGCCGCAAATGCTTCCCATTTGCACGGAGGTGGGTTTCACTTCAAAAATGCAACCTGTGTAGTAGCTAAGGCCACGGGCCAGTGTTGGGTCTATGGCAAGTTGATCCACCTTTACCCCAAAGCCTTCCACCATTGCCATTACCTCTTTCAACTCTGCGACGCCAACCATACCGACATCACTGCGAGCCAATAGCTTTTCAAGGTCGGCAATGATGGCAGCATTAGACCCGGTAAGCTGCAAAAATGGCTGTAGTTTTTTGGCCACGTCGTCACCAAACCCTCTTTCCTTTAGCTCCTCGAATACTTTCTCCTCCCCTATTTTATCCAGCTTATCGATGGCTACACACAGGGGCCCTTCTTTGCCAGGGGCCCCCATCAGTTCGGCGATGCCGCTCAGTATCTTCCGGTTGTTGAGTTTGATAGAATAATCGGCCAGCCCCAGCTTTTCAAACACCTCCCTGATCATCAGCACAATTTCCGCTTCGCACAGGAGGCTGTTGGTACCCACCACGTCGGCATCGCACTGGAAAAACTCCCGGTAGCGGCCTTTTTGCGGCCTATCGGCTCGCCACACAGGCTGTATCTGGTATCGCTTGAATGGAAAGTTGTGCAGGTGCTGGTTCATCACCACATAGCGGGCAAAAGGTACCGTGAGGTCGTAGCGAAGGCCTTTTTCGGAGATTTCTGGTGTGATGGATTTGGAGTTTCGCTCCGACAAGTTAGCATCAGAAGCATTTTTCATAAAGTCACCAGAATTCAAAATCTTAAACAGCAGCTGATCTCCCTCCTCGCCATACTTACCGGTAAGCGTAGCCAGGTTTTCAATTGCGGGCGTTTCCAAAGGCTGAAAGCCAAATTTTTCGAAGACCGTTCGGATGATGCCGAAAAGGTAATTCCTCCTCGACATTTGAACGGGTCCAAAATCCCTTGTTCCTCTCGCTAAACCTGGTTTTTGTGCAGCCATTACTCCTGTTTTGCGGCAAAACTACGAATTAGTCGATGGAATTACCCTAAAGCTTTGTGATTTATAGCGTTGGGAGTTATGAATTTGAAAGTAAACCACTATATTTGCGCTCCATTTCGAAAAATATTGAACCTCATGGGAGTTACAAGATTAAAACGCAAGGGTCGTAAAAATAGAAACGTATCAGCTTCAAGGCAGTTTTCTATCAAGCATTTGACTGCAACACCCGTTATAAAAAATGTTGACTTAGAAGAGTTGAAGAAGCAATTCACTGCTCCTAAGCCAGAAGCTAAGAAGGAAACACCAGCACCTAAAGCTGAAGCTCCCGTAGCTAAAGCTGATGCACCCGCTACAGAAGCTCCGGCAGCTGAGGCACCTGCAAAAGAAGCTAAAAAGCCTGCTGCAAAGAAAGCCGCTGCTCCTAAGAAAGAAGCTGCACCCAAAGCAAAAGCTGCGAAGAAAGACAAGGACGCTGAGTAAATCACTCGGTTTAACTATATAAAAAAGCCCTGCTTGCAAAAGTGGGGCTTTTTGTGTTAAGCAAGCCCGTCGCTTCCCTTCCGTTAATTATACGCTACACTGCCAGCGGACTCGCAATAAGTGATTCGGCTATTTTGGTAGCCTTAAGCACGAGAAATTTCACAAAGTCATCGAGGTATTCGGCATCAACCGCTTTGGACTGCTCAAGCCAGGGATTCATGACGACCGAACGTAAGATGAAAAGCCCTTCACGCAAATACTCTTCTTTCGTAAAACCATAGCTGATCAGAATATCGCCGACTGACTCCCAGGAATACTGCTCACACCTGATTTGAGTTCTCGAAACAAAAAAAGCATGATCGTAAGGCATGAGGTGGCGCTTGTCCTCCGTTCTCAACGAGAAGGTTTCGTAAACTCCTCTATTTATGGTATTATTTTCCTTTAATGATGCCCCATTCAGCAGCACCAAATAGCAGACAACGTTTGTGTCGGGTTGGGTCAACGTTCGTATCGTTAACCTGGTGTTCTTAAACTGAGCTTCGTTAATTAACTGGTAGAGTCGCTGGGCTCCTGCCAATGACTGCCTGATGATTTTTCCATGGCCGTGTCGGTGAAGCGGGATCGTTCTGTGCGTTAACCAGGTCGCCAGGGCGGCGGCTCCCGGCTTGGATCCTTCAATGATATAGGGACCAATGGCTTCATCCAATACCCTGGTATCGAAAAAATTGGCGCTTGTCTGGTCGAGGATATAAGGCGCCTTTTGCCTTGCATAAAGTACGCTCCGCTTATCTTTAAAATTGATTACACCAGAGGGGTACGGGATGTATCCCAGCTTATGAGGATCGATTGTGACCGAATCTGCCAAATGAATAAATTCTATATCCTCGTTTTCAAACGCCTCTTTCCCAGCACCATCTGATTGCTCAGGGGCGTCTATGTAAAGGGTTCGCAAGTAGCCTCCCCAGGCTGCATCGGCATGAAGCCAAAACGATTTACATTTCTCCTTTTCGTACTTTTTCCTTGTCTTTTCGATATCCACCAGGGGATCGACTGCTCCTTCCTCAGTTGTGCCCATAATGCCTACCACGGCCACAATTGTTTGTGAAGCACTCATGCCCAGTATGGCCTCTTCAAGTTTTGGAATCGAAAGTCTGAAATTGTTGTCGACAGGCATAGGAATCACCTGGTCGTCGCCAAAGCCGAGCAGGTTGGCAATTTTCCGGATACTGTAGTGAGCAGCTTCCGAAACCAGAATAACTGGTTCCACCCCGACATCCCGGTAAAGCCCCACCCCTTTTTTACCAACGTTGTACCTGCTGGATTGAAAAGAATCCTCCAACCATTGATGAGCGTCGTCTGACTTACACTGTGCTGCCAGTCGTTCCGGGATATTCAGCCGTTCATCGAGTGTGAGGTTGAGCAGTGTAGCAACAGGCACTTCCCTGATGTCCTTCGAGTCTCCATTGGGTAACCCCACCTGGAATGCGATAGATTCCTCCCGGCAAAGTTCAGCCACCATCACGGGAATCCACTGCGTTTGCCGGGCCAACCAAAGCGCCTCCATATTGGCAATGGTGCCGCCAGAAGTAATATGAGACCAGCTTTTGTCTGTATCGTAGCCCAGCATGCCTGCAATCATTTTGCCGGCTTCTATTTCCAGTTTTACTGTTACCGGGGCTGCCTCATCTGACACATTGTTGGGATTGTACAACATACCAGCAAAATAGCCCATGATCCCTGGCATACTTGTTTCCGATATCATATGCGCCAGGTAGCGGGGAGAGTAAAAGGGATAGTCAGCTTTTAGCTGATTGAGGACAAAGTCGAGCTCGTTGCTCAATTTATCAAACCAAACGTCGTGCGAGCGTCGCTGCGCCCGGCCGAGAATAAGCGGGTCTTCCGGAAAATAATTCTTTCTCCAGTGGGCATAGTCCTGAAAAATGTAGTTGATAACTTCCTGCCATACCCCCGCCTGCTCTGACTTTGGCCCCAGAAACCAGGCACCCATTGGTAGCTCTTCTTCTCCCTTCCACATAAGTTATGTTTTTTCTTTTTACTATCTAAAGCTAGAAATACACCACCGCCCACCCTATGACTTTAGTCAGGTTCGATGAACACTTTTGCCATCATTTCTAATAAATCTAAATAAAAGACTTTTTAATCTTTTATTGTTTTACATTTGCCGAACCATTGCTAAATAACTCAAATACTATCTCCCCATGGACAATTCACCCCAGCACAGTTTTCATATCCCCGTTATGGGATTGGCTTACACCATTGATTCGCCAATAAAAGTGGCCCGGTTTGGTATATCCTCAGTGATGTCCATCATTGAGGACAATCTGATCGAGAAAATGAGGAGCTATTACTATGGGAAAATAAACGAGCCCTATCTGCCGATTTCCACTCATGAAGAAGATTACAGGGCTAAGCGTATCACCGACTACCTCAACCTTGTGAACCGAATTGTGTGCCAGCAGGTAGAAACCCTCCGAAATTCAACTTTTGAGGCGGGGTCAGAGATTGTCAAGTACTTCGAAATGCTCCCTGACGGCAACAAGGTCAAACAGCTATTTCAGCTCATAAATGAACTACAGGACCGGGAGGAACAGGAGCAACTCCAGAAGTACTTAAAAAGTCAGATCCAGCCGGGAAGTATCGATGTGAACATAATGACTAAGGTTGACAAAGTGAACACGGATGCCTTTGGTAAGCCGATAGAAGATGGATCGGATGCCCTTACCGCCCTCAGGGGGTATGTAAATAGTGATCTGGTCAACTCCTCTGTCGTGTTATCGGCGGGTATGAACCCCCGCCTGTTCAACTATATGGAAAAGCTGCATCAATTGGCCGCAAAGGGTTGGGGCGATTTTGAAAAGAAAATAGTTATTAAGGTAAGCGACTACAGATCGGCCCTGATTCAGGGCAAGTACCTGGCCAAGAAGGGCCTCTGGGTTAGTGAGTTCAGGATAGAGTCGGGGCTTAACTGCGGAGGACATGCTTTTGCTACTGACGGCCTCCTGCTGGGGCCAATTCTGAACGAGTTCAAAAACAAAAGAGCAGAATTGCGTATCGAACTATTTGAAATATACAACAGAGCACTCCAGGAAAAAGGCCTCCGCACCTATAATGAAGCTCACCCAATAAAAATCACAGTGCAGGGAGGCATAGGCACTTATGAGGAAGATCAGTTTCTCAGAAGGTTTATGGGAATGGACAGCACCGGCTGGGGCACACCATTTTTACTTGTACCAGAGGCCACCACCGTAGACGACAAGACGTTGCAGTTGCTGGCTAAAGCAGGGCAAGATGACCTCAAACTAAGCAAAAACTCCCCTCTCGGTGTGCGCTTTCATTACCTGAAAGGAACCAGTTCGGATGAGGAAAAACTTAATCGAATTAAAAAAGGTCGGCCCGGCAGTCCCTGCACAGAAAAATACCTCGTTTCCAATACCGAGTTTACCAAAGAGCCAATTTGTACTGCCTCCTACAAATACCAGAAATTAAAGGTAAAACAGTTGCAGGGGATGGAGCTCCCAGAAGATCAATACCAGCAGCAATTAAGCAATGTGCTCGATAAAGAATGTCTGTGCATCGGATTGAGCAATTCAGCGGTACACACTTACCAACTCAAGCCATTCAAAAAACTGGAGGCAGTTACTATTTGCCCGGGCCCAAACATTGTCAATTTTTCAGCAACATTGTCTCTTCAAGCTATGGTCGATCACATTTATGGCAGGGCCAATGTGATCTCCAACCCGCAAAGGCACCATATGTTTATCAGGGAACTACAGCTCTATATCGATCACCTGAAAGAATCGATGGAATTCAATAGCGGCGAGGTGGCTAGTAAAAAGGACAAATACCTCAAAACATTCCATGACAACTTGCTGGACGGCATAGCCTACTACAGGCATATTGTAGTCGACATCGCCCATGGTATCGAAGAGCTGAAATATCGGTTTCTAGACTCGCTTGAAAAAGAAGAACACAAACTTCGGTCGTTGTACGAAAACTACGTTAGCCATACAAATTCTCTTGAGGCAGTATAAAGCACCACATGAGCCCCTTGCAGAAGACTCGGGGGCGACATAACTTACGGACATGTTTTCAAAAGCCTGCGAATATGCCGTAAGAGCGGTCATGTACATTGCCATCAAAAGCGCTAAAGGGCTGAAACCGGGCTTCAAAGAAATCGCCAGGGAAATTGACGCCCCGGATCCGTTTGTTGGTAAAATCTTGCAACAGCTGGTCAGGGAAGGTATCATATCTTCCAATAAAGGCCCGAACGGCGGGTTTTATCTTCACCCCGAAGGCAAGCCTGTGCCACTGATGGACATTGTGAGGGTAATTGATGGCAAGGAGGTGTTCAGCCTCTGCGTGCTTGGGCTGAAGGACTGCTCGGACAAATTCCCATGCCCTATTCATCACGATGTAAAAGCCTTCCGGGATAAATTGAAGGAAAGCATGCAAAACCAGCACGTTCAGGATCTTGTGAAAAAAATAGAGCAAGGCAAAGTGTTTCTTAAAAACCATAGCATTAACAGCTAGAGAAGATTTGCGCAGCGGTGCACCTCGAAGCATTTGCAACTATTTTACCCCTCTCCTGAAACAATCTCTTCTGCTTACAAAGGCGAATCTATTGGAACCAGATGCGCTTTTTGAAAAGAACTGGCTCAAGACCCCAAAGGCTAACTTTTTCAGGCTCCTACACTCACCTTTCATCTACACGAAATAAGCTCAAGCAAAAGGTAATTTAATAAAAGACTTTTTAATCTTTTATTAATATATTTGTTGAGCAGACGAAATCCTCAGAGGCTAGTCAGTTGGAAGGCCTTTGTGCATTTCAGAATGACGCTGCAACTCAGCCTTTGCAGGTATGGGCGGCAGTTGACCAATATTATCTACCCAGAACAAAGAAAGGCATGGAACTAAACCAGGAAATTCTTAGTGACATTATCGTACACATGAAGTATGCACGGTACATTCCGGAGCTCAATCGCAGGGAACTATGGCCGGAAATCTGCGGTCGCTATGAAGAAATGATGGTGGACAAATACCCTCATATGCGAGAGGAGATTCGGGAAAACATGGCGTTTGTACTACAAAAAAAAGTACTTCCCTCCATGCGGGCCATGCAGTTTGCCGGTCCTCCTATTATTAAAAACAACAGTCGTATTTACAACTGTGCCTACTTGCCAGTAGACGATATCAGGGCGTTTTCTGAGGCCATGTTTCTACTACTGGGCGGAACTGGCGTTGGGTTTTCCGTTCAGTTGCACCACGTCAGTCAATTGCCTGCTGTTCAAAAGCCCGAGCGGAGAAGAAGATTTTTGGTCGGCGACAGCCTGGAGGGCTGGGCCGATTCCATCAAAATGATTATGAAAGCCTATTTTGGATTTCACAGCACTCTGCCTGACTTCGATTACTCGGATATACGGCCCAAGGGAGCGAGGCTGGTGACCGCCGGCGGCAAAGCGCCAGGCCCTGAACCTCTAAGAGTTTGCCATGCTCATGTCATCTCCGTTCTTGAAAGAAAGCAGAACGGTGAAAAGCTGTCCTCACTGGAGTGCCACGACATCATGTGTCATATTGCCAATGCAGTGCTTTCGGGTGGCATTCGCAGGTCAGCTATGATATCTCTTTTTTCGCCGCAAGATGATGAAATGCTGAGCTGCAAGTTTGGCAACTGGTGGGAGCTTAATGAGCAAAGAGGCCGGGCCAACAACTCCGTGGTGCTCACCAGAGACGGCACTACCAAAGAGTCTTTTATTAAGCTTTGGAAGAAAATAGAGCTGTCGGGCTCTGGAGAACCTGGTTTCTATTTCACCAATCACCCAGAGTGGGGAACCAACCCTTGCTGCGAAATTGCTTTGCGGCCTTTCCAGTTCTGTAACCTCTGCGAAATTAACGTTTCGGATGTAGAAACGCAGGAAGACTTGAACGCAAGGGCCAGAGCGGCTGGTTTTCTGGGCACACTTCAGGCCGGATTTACCGATTTCCATTACCTGAGGGAAGAATGGATTAAAACAACGGAGGAGGATGCTCTTATCGGCGTAGGAATGACGGGAATAGCCAGTGGGAGAGTTTTCCAAATGGATTTGAAGGAAGCGGCTGATGAAGTGAAGCATGTCAACATGGAGGTATCGGCGAAAATAGGGATAAACTTTGCTGCCAGGTGCACTACAATAAAACCCTCCGGCACCAGTTCACTTGTATTGGGCACCTCTTCTGGCATCCACGCCTGGCACAACGATTTCTACCTGAGAAGGGTAAGAATAGGTAAGAATGAAGCATTGTACCAATACTTGAAGGACAACCACCCTGAGCTGCTGGAAGACGACTTACTCAACGAGAAACAGGGCATTATCTGTATCCCCCAGAAGGCACCTAAAGGGAGCATTACACGAAGCGAAAGTGCCATGGATTTACTGGAAAGAATAAAAATCTTTAATACTGAGTGGGTGAGGAATGGATATCGTCTTGGCAACAATGCTAACAACGTATCGGCAACAGTGTCCATCAAAAAAGACGAATGGGAAAAAGTCGGACAATGGATGTGGGAGAACAAAGCATCCTATAATGGTTTGAGTGTGCTGCCGTTTGACAGTGGAAATTATCAGCAACCTCCATTTGAAGATATTACTGAGGAGAAATTCAATGAACTGGAAATAAGCTTACGCAGCATTGACCTCTCAAAGGTAGTGGAGGGGGAAGATGAGACCGACCTGCAAGCGGAGGCAGCGTGCGCCGGCGGTGCCTGCGCTATCGTTTAGCCCCTCTTCCCCAGCTCAATCAACTGCAGGTTCTTAACCCCCTCTGGCGTAAGATCAAACCGCATGATGGTGCGCATTTTGTGAAAGCCCTGCATGCCAGCTGCACCCGGGTTGATGTGGATCAGAGGAAGCCTTGCTTTGTCGGTAAGGACTTTCACTATATGAGAGTGCCCGCAGATAAAAAGATAAGGTTTGATCGTATCCAGTTGCTTTATTACCCTTCGGTTGTACCTGGGGGGGTAGCCGCCTATATGCGTGATCCAGATCGTTTTTTCTTCCCGTTCGAATACCTGGTCTTCCGGATATGAATGTCTCAGGTCAGCGCCGTCGATATTACCATATACGGCTACGACCGGCTTGAAGGCCTCCAGCTTATTCATGACCTCCTGGTCGCCAATGTCGCCAGCATGCCAAATTTCATCACACCCCGCAAAATATTCAAACACTCTTTCGTCCAGATAACCGTGCGTGTCTGAGATCAGTCCTATTTTTGTCATTATATATTCAATACGAATTCAGACAAATAAACAAGTTTAGAAAGAATATTTGGTAGGTTTACGATATTCGTTTCGCTACCCAGAATACTACACCAAATAGAAAAATGAACATTGATAGTCAGCATAGAATAGACTACAGTCAAATCAGAGCTAATCTGATTATTCTTTTCATTGTGGCGGTCTCAGTAGTGATTGGCGTGGCGCTATTCCTCAACGCCAGGCTCGACAGGTTCATTGCCATGAATGCCGACCTCGGCAAGGTAATTAATGTAGCTGGCAGACAGCGAATGTTGAGCCAAAATATCAGCAAAACAGGGCTGCTGATTTATTATTCCGATAGCCTTTCCATCGACCGAAAGAAAACAATCGATTCCCTTTCCCTTATTTTTGCAGAGGCTCATCGCTCACTGAAAGGAGACAATTTTGCCTTCCATGAAAATAAAGAGCAACGCACAAGGCTAGATTCTCTTTTTGACAAGCTTGAAATTTCTTTTCAGGGCCTGACCAGCACGGCCAAATCTATTGCTCATTCAAGCCCGGTGTCGAAACAAAATGCAGAAAGGCTTCTGGCATACGAATCGGACTTTCTACCCTTGATGGATGAAATCACCAATGAGTATGAGCGCCTCTCCTCCGAAGTATTGGATGAGATAGATAGTAGCACCACACTGGTCAATTATTCAATCGCTATTTCAGTATTACTTTCAGCAATTACGGTGCTACTGGTCACACTAAATGCCATCAAGCACTATTCTGTAAGGCTTGAACAAACGAGAGAAGATTTAGAAAAATCAGTTAGCCAGGAAAAGTTAAAAGCCGATAAGCTTGAGTTTCTAACACGGTCAATTAAGGTTGGTATTTGGGAAAAAAGTGTTTCTGACGGCGCAGAGAGGTGGTCGGAAGCACTCTACACCCTGCTAGGGTACAAAAAAGACGAGATAAGACCTACGTCGGAGACATTTCTTAGCCTGGTGCATCCGGCTGATGTTCCCATACTTATGGACTCCACGGATTCATCCATAAAAACTGGCCTTCCCTCAACCATAGAGGTGAGAGTGAAGATGAAGAGCGGGGATTACAAATGGGTAGAGGCCACCGGCAATACGCAACGCTCTGAGAATGGGAAAATTTCCTTACTCATTGCCGGCATTGTTGACATCCATGACCGCAAAGTGCTTGAAATGCAGCTCAAGGCCTTTATCGAAAGGGCTCCTGCGTCGATTGCAATGTTCAACAAAGAACTACGGTACATAGCGGCCAGCCAAAAATGGGTAGAAGAATACAACATTCAAGATCAGGTCATTATCGGGAAAAGCCACTACGATATTTTTCCTGAAGTAAGTGACAGCTGGAAAGATATCCACAGAAAATGCCTGAATGGTGCTGTTGAAATGAGAGACGAAGATCCATTTGAACGAGCAGACGGCACGATCCAATGGCTAAAATGGGAGGTGAGGCCATGGTACATCGACCAGGACACTGTTGGAGGCATCCTGATGTTCACAGAAGACGTCACCAACAATAGACTCAAGAAGGAAGAGCTGCAAAAAGCAAAAGAGGTCGCCGAAGAAGCTTCCAAGGCCAAGGAGCAGTTTTTGGCCACCATGAGCCATGAAATACGCACTCCTCTGAACGCCATCAACGGCATTACCCAAATCCTTTTGCTGGAAAACCCAAGGTTCGATCAAAAGGAGCACCTCAACCTGCTCAAATTTTCTGGCGAAAGTCTGCTAAGCCTCATCAACGACATCCTCGATATATCTAAAATAGAGGCCGGAAAATTGGTGCTTGACTATGCGCCATTCGATTTTTTCTATTTGGTGAATGCGATTAAAAGCTCATTGGTTTTTCGGGCAAAGGAAAATCTGGTCACGGTAGAGGTAGACTACGATAAAAACCTTCCCCATGCGTTTATAGGTGATGACACGAGGGTCACACAAGTTCTGTACAATTTAGCTGGCAACGCTATTAAATTTACCGAAAATGGCAACGTGACCATTTCGGCCAAATCATTAAGCCGAAGGGATAACTTTTGCAAAATGCGGGTGTCAATAACCGACACAGGAATTGGCATGTCCGAAGAACAGCAAAAGGGTATTTTTGAAGCATTTAGTCAGGCTGAAGGTGGAACTACCAGAAAATATGGAGGAACAGGTCTTGGCTTGTACATCACAAGGAAAATTTTGGAGATGATGGGTTCCGAAATTCAGTTGCAAAGTAAACCTGGAGAAGGTTCAACCTTCTTTTTCGATATCGAACTTGAGGAAACCACTCTCGAAGTGGAATTGACCAGGAAGTCGGTACAAAAAAGCAAAGACTTCAATGGCAAGGATATACATCTGCTGGTGGCGGAAGACAACACCGCCAATCAAATCATCATGAAGAAGTTCCTCAAGTATGTGGATGTTACTTTTGACATTGCAGCCAATGGATTAGAAGCTTTTGATGCCCTGCAAAAAAAGACATATGATTTGGTGCTGATGGATCTCCAAATGCCGGTAATGGATGGGTTTACGGCGACTATTAAAATACGGGGCAGCGCCGACGAGTATTTCCAGAATATCCCCATCGTTGCGTTAACGGCTGACGCATTCTCCAATATTCGGGAAAAAACGTTTGCCGTTGGTATGACTGACTATCTCAGCAAACCATTTAAACCAGCCGATCTTTATGCCATTATTGAGAAATATGCCGGACGAGTAAAAAAGGAAGTGACAGTGGCTGATTCTTCTCTAAAGAGTAAAATCTATGAGTTAGGAGAAGGCGACAAGGAATTTGTAATGGAGTTTTCCAACAACAGCGTGCAAAACTACATCGAGTTTGTCAGCGATTTGAAGAAGTCGATTAAGGAGAGAGACCTTGACCTATTGCACACAATCGCTCATAAAATCAAGTCGCTAAATATGCTTTTTGAGTTGGAAACGCTGGAATCGAAGATCGATGAACTTAAGTCACACAAAGCATCTTTTTTCTCAGAAACATCGCTTGTTGAAGTTATACAGAAGGAAGCTGGCGCTGTAATAGAAGAAATAAAAAACACCATATTGAATGACTGAAACAGATGTGGTAATTGAAAACAATAAAGCGTTTGACGTCCCTCCTGAAAAGGGAGGGGGTAACTTTTCGGATTTGAAATGGTTGCAAACACACTTGATCAGAATAGTGGCGGCGCTGGGGGCCACGAAGCCAAATCCTTTGCCAAACAGCAAACACCGACCAGTTCTTAACAAGGTTATTTAGCATATTGATGTTGTCATTAGAAAAGAAAAAATCTCTTAGAGTGTGCGGCCTGGCATCGCTCACCATTGCCTTGATAGTAATGGTGGGGTGGTTGCTCGATTTATCCTACTTAAAAGATTTGGGAGTAGCCGGAGCGAGTATGAAGTTTAATACAGCTCTGGGCTTTTCTCTGCTGGGACTGGCACTTATAGGTAAGGCCTACGAGCGAAAATGGGCAGTGGTCGTCCTAACCATTTTCCTTAGCCTCCTCGCCCTTGTAACATTAGCTGAATATATTTTTGGCATTAGTCTGGGAATAGACCAACTATTTGTAACCGATCGGCGGAGTGTGAAATATCCCGGAAGAATGTCCACAGGTAGCTCCACTGCATTTCTTTTAACGGCTTTTGCGCTTACCAATTTAACAAGCCGCAGATGGTATCTCCGGCTAAAGCAATATGGCCTCCACCTGGTTTCATTTATGGCGCTCCTGTCCATTGTGGGAGTGGCGTTTGGGTTGTCGCCAAACGACAGGCTGATTTTTATTTCATCAATGGCATTGCACACAGCCATATTATTCTTGGCTACCTCCATTTGCCTTTCAAGCCTCTCACAATTTGGCTTAGCTAATATTTTGACGGGCGAAAAGCCAGGAAATATACTGTCCCGAAGAATGTTCGCACAGATGACGGGAACAGTTCTGATTGCTGGCTATTTGCTGACTACCCTTGAATCTCATCAATTCATAACGGCCAAGACATCCACAGTACTAATTGGTGTTATTTCGTTGTTCTTTAGCCTGATTTATGTTGGTCTCATTGCCAAGCGCCTCAATTTGTCTCATGACATAAGGCGATATACTGAAAAGCAGTTGCAGTCGTATAACGAAGCGCTGGAGTCAAAAGTGGCAGAGCAAACAAAATCAATGAAAACTACGCTGGACCGCCTCTACGATATTAATCGGGTGGCCATGGTTGGCGGATGGGAGGCTGATCTGGCAACCAATAAAGTCACCTGGAGCACCACAACCAAGCGTATCCACGAAGTGCCTGAGGACTACCAACCCGATCTGTCAACCGCTATTAAGTTTTACAAAGAAGGTGAAGACCGCAACGCCATGGCCAAAACCGTCAATGACGCCATTTCGCTTGGCTTACCATGGGACGTAGAACTAAGAATAATTACCCCAACAGGCAAAGAAAAATGGGTAAGGGCAATAGGTAAACCAATTTTTGAAAATGGTAAGTGTATGAGGTTAAACGGTACTTTTCAAGACATTGACAAAAGAAAACGGGTAGAAATAGAGGCAACGGAAGGGCGAGAATTTTTACAAACACTTATTGACAACATTCCTGTTAATATTTACGCTAAGGATATTGAGTCAAGAAAGATCCTCATTAACAAAGCCGAGTTGTCGCTTATGGGTCTCAACGATAAGGCGTTGGTTATAGGCAAAACAGATCATGAGTTGTTCCCGAAAGCGTCTGCTGACTTATCTAAGGCGGAAGACTTACAAGTATTTTCGACGGGAGAGCCTATATTGGGCGTGGAGACCTCCATGACATTGAACTCAGGAGAAACTCGTTGGTTTCTGACATCAAAAATACCGATAAAAAACACAGAAGGAACTATCACTGGCCTGCTTGGGGTTAGCGTGGACATTACCGACAGAAAGCACAGTGAAGAAACACTTAAGGGGGCTGCCACCTTTAAAACGCAACACCAGGAGCTAAAGGACTTTTCTTCTACCCTTTCCGAACAGCTTCTGAATCCTTTGGTAAGTTTACTCAAAGAGATTGAAACTACCGGTGGGGAAAATGAGGAAAAGCTGGTTAGTAATGTAAACAGGCTTCAAACGTCAATAAGAACGACGGTGAAAGCGATTGAGGACTTTACGCTTTCGATAAAAAACACTGATTCAGGTAACTGGCGTAATATCAAATAGTAAGTCAGAAGGTATTATTTAAAGGAAAGTTTGCGTCTGCTTACACATGGGGGTATGCCACAAAGCTATATTGCAGTACCTTTGCAGTGTTTTATTACAGAATAATTTTTCTGCATACTATGGAAATTGTAAAAATACTGATTTGCGAGGATGATGAGGCGCTGAGCTCTCTGATACGATTTAAACTCTCCAGAGCTGGCTATCGGAATTGTGAGGTAGCTGCAGACGGCAAAAAGGCAAAAGAGATGATACAAGACAATGAGTATGACTTAGTCATTACAGATATCCATATGCCTTACGCCTCAGGGCTGGAGCTGACCACCTATATAAGAGAGGAGCTAAAAAGGCAAACACCCATCATCATATTATCATCAGAAGGAGTCGAAAATACCGTGCTTCAAAGCTTCAATTTGGGCATCAACGATTTTCTTACAAAGCCATTTAGCCCGCAAGAGCTTGTCATAAGGGTGAAAAAATTGCTTGGGCATCAATAGTTTCATCACAGAAAGCCTTGATTCCAATAGAGCTCATATACTTCCTTAATACGTTAATGGCGACGGCCGCTATTGGAGTGGTAATCCTGATTATTGTGCTAAAGGTCAGAAAAAAATACCGATATGAAAGTGAGAAAAGTCTACTCAAAGTAATAGAGAAGGACCTTAACAACTATTTGATATCTTCCACTGAGAATGAAGGAGTTAAATGGAAAAGTGTTCACCACTATCAACTAAATGAAATTAAAGCCAAACTTGAAAATAGCTTTCTTAAGGGGGTCTTTATAAGGCACTTGATCTCTTTAAGGAAAAACCTCTATGGAGAGTTTGATGAGGTATTGGAGGATTTGTATGAGCTTCTCGGACTTCATGAGTTGAGCATAAAGAAAGCCAATAGCCGGAGAATAACCTCGGTTGTTAGGGGAATACATGAACTGAGTCAATTTGAGTACAAATCCGGATATCATCATGTCCTCCAGCACCTTGGCCATAGCAGTCAAATTGTGAGGCAGGAAACCCAGGTGGCCTTGCTAAATTTGAGTGCAGGAAGTCCGCTGTTCTTTTTAAAAACAAGCTGGAAGGATCTTTCCGGCTGGCACATATTAAGTTTGCATCATACCTTGCTAAGGACAGGCCTTGCTCACCGTGTGCAATATGACTACTGGCTACGCAATCCAAACTGGGAAGTACGAGCGTTTATTATTGACATGTGTGTGTTTTTTAGGCTTGTTGCACACATGGACAACATAAGGATTCATCTTTTCAGTGACGAATATCAGGTTCAGGCAGCGGTTTTAAGAGCCGTTACAGAAATGGGAGACGACAGGGATGCTCCAGGCGTCTATAAATTCCTGGTGAACACTGACCGGCAAGACTTAAAAATTCTGTCTATCAATGCACTGGCAAAAGTAGGTGGGCCCGATGAGGTGGAAGGTTTGCTCACCCTTCTTGAGACAGACCATTCCGACACGTTGCTGGCGACAGTTATGGCCATTGAAGAAATTTCTGGCAATGCCGAAGAGCTGATCAGCAACTCGTATGATCTGCAATCTCACATTCATTTGGCTACCGCACTTGCTCACATCAGAGAACCATTGAACAACAGCTAAATCAATGATCAAGATTATATACGGTTTGCAGTTTTTATTTCTGGTCTATGCTGTGGCCATCTTTTCTTCCTATTTGATTTTGGCTCTCATTTCTTACTTTGAAATGCGCAGGTACATGACGAAAAACTCATTTGCTGATTACAAAATGATTCTTTCGTCGCCTTTGGCCCCCTCCATATCGCTCGTTGCTCCTGCCTACAATGAAGGATTGACTATAATCGAGAATGTGAAATCTCTTATGTCAATCGAATACAATAACTACGACATCATTATCGTCAACGACGGGAGTAAAGACGACTCTCTTGAAAAGATGCAGCAGGCATTTGATTTGAAAAAAGTAGACTTCCTTATCGATCGCACCCTGCCTTGCAATGACATAAGGGCAATTTATAAATCAAAAAACAGGGCCTATAGAAAGCTTATTGTGGTTGATAAAGTCAACGGTGGCAAGGCTGACGCATTGAATGCTGGGATAAACATCAGTAACAAAGAACTCGTAGCCTGCATAGACGTCGACTGCATTATCCAACCCGATGCCCTGTTAAAGATGGTAAAACCATACCTTGAAGACAGAGAAAATACCGTAGCGATTGGCGGTGTTGTCCGCATCGCCAACTCCTGCATTGTAGAAGAAGGTCGGTTGATAAAAGTTAATTTACCGGAAAGCCTCCTGGCCCGGTTCCAGGTACTTGAGTACATGCGTTCTTTTTTATTAGGCAGAATGGCCTGGAGCCGACTAAACGGCCTGATGCTCATTTCCGGTGCTTTTGGTCTTTTCAAACGTGAAGTGGTGTTGACGGTAGGTGGATACGACAAGTCCACTGTGGGTGAAGACATGGAGCTAGTGGTTCGCATCAGGAGAAGATTAATGGAGATGGGTAGAAAGGCAAAAGTGATATACGTGCCTGACCCGCTTTGCTGGACAGAGGCTCCGTCGGACAGGAAAATATTGGGTCGTCAGCGAAACAGATGGATGAGGGGCACTATTGAAACACTCAGCCGCCATAGAAAAATTTGCATGAACCCTAAATATGGCTTGCTGGGAGTTCTCAGCTACCCCTATTGGTTTATGTTTGAGCTTTTGGCACCCTGGATTGAGCTCTCAGGTTTGCTCTTTTTTGTGTACCTGACTATTGCTGGATTTGTTAACTGGGGCTATACGTTGACACTGCTGTTGTTTGTATACTTGTTTTCGATATTCATTTCCGTTCTTACACTCTTATTTGAAGAAGTTTCTTTCTATCGCTACACTCGTCAAAGGGATTTTTATAAAATGCTGGCCACCGCTTGCCTTGAGCCAGTGCTTTTTCACCCCTCGGTGATGTATTGGGCAATTCGGGGAACGTTTGATAAGTGGAGGGGGAGGAAAAGCTGGGGCGAAATGTCGAGAACCGGATTCTTAAAGAAAGCAGAGGCAAAATGACAACGAGGCAGGCTCCTTTTAGCCCTCCTCTAAAATTCACAATAATGCAAAGTGGAAAAAAAATAACGATGAAACAATTACTTCTCATATTTGCAGGTCTGCTAGTCCTCCCTTTCAATACCATTGCGCAAAAGGTGACACAAGAGAAGCTGAACCAATTGGCAATGGAGCATGGCAAGCAAAGCCTCAACACTTTGTATGAGCTTTTGAGCCTTCCAAATGACGCACACTACCCTGCCGATATTGAAAAAAACATTCAATGGTGCGAAAAAGCCTTTGCAAACAGAGGATTTGCTACGAAAAGGCTGGAGACGTCAACCGTTCCCCTGCTGCTTGCAGAAAGAAAGGCGAAAAAAGCCTCCAAAACAGTTCTCATCTATCTGCAGTTGGATGGACAGCCTGTAGATTCTACAAAGTGGTTCCAAAAAAGCCCCTGGATTCCTGCATTAAAGAAGCCGGACGGCAAAGGTGGTTTTACGGAAATCGATTGGAGCAACCTCAGCGGTTCGTTTGATCCCGAATGGCGAATTTTTGCCCGCTCCACCAGTGACTCCAAAGGAGCGGCCATGGCGTACCTCACCTCTCTTGATGTGATGGAAAAGCTGAAAATGGAGCCTAACTTCAACATCAAGGTGATCATGGACTTTGAGGAAGAGCTAGGCTCACCAAGATTGCCGGGCGCAGTGGTTGCCTACAAGGAAGACCTGAAATCCGACATGCTCATCATATTCGACGGGCCCAGACATGTAAGCAACGAGCCTACGCTGACCTTTGGAGCCAGAGGCATTGCCACCATCACGCTCCATACATTTGGCCCGAGGGTAGCCCAGCACAGCGGTCACTATGGCAACTACGCCCCTAACCCCGCACTCAACATGGCTCAGTTGCTTGGCAGCATGAAGGACAAAGACGGCAGGGTCGTTATTCCTGGTTTTTACGACGGGATAACCTTTGATGAAAAAACCAAAGCCATCATGGCCAGCGTGCCTGACGATGAGGAATTTATCAAAAAGAAAATTGGGATTGCCGACATCGACAAAGTAGGCACAAACTACCAGGAGTCGATACAATACCCTTCCCTGAACATCAGAGGCATGTCGTCTGGCTGGGTAGGAAAAGAAGTGCGCACCATTGTGCCGCCAACCGCTACGGGCGAAATCGACGTGAGGCTGGTCATGGAAAGCGACCCGGAAAGGTTGATTGGGCTGATAAAAGAGCACATCAAAAGCCAGGGCTACTACGTAATTGACAACCGTGAGCCGACTGAAGAAGAAAGAATGTCGAAGTCGAAAATAGTTTCATTTGACTACGAAGTAAGTTACAAAGCTTTTCGCACCGACTATGACACAGAAGTGGGGCAATGGCTGGTGAAAGCCATGACAAAGGCATTTGGTACTGAACCCATTATGATTCGAACAGGTGGTGGCTCAATCCCTATCTCGCCTTTTGTTACTACACTTGGAATTCCGGCAGTGCTGGTGCCAACGGTTAACCCCGACAACAATCAGCATAGTCCCAACGAAAACATCAGGCTGGGGAACTATGTCGATGCGATAAAGACATTTACTGCTATTATGACGGAGAAGCTTTAGTGCCCTCATAAAAAGAATAAGAAAATGGTCAATCCATACTTCGAAAAATTCAAAGTGAGAGCCGCTGAAATTGGGCCAAATGGGAAGGCCAAATTCCCCGTGCTGATCAACTTTTTTCAGGAGGCAGCCTGGCAGCATGCAGATGCACTTGGCGTGTCAGTTCCAGCGCTCATGGAAAAAGGGCATACGTGGGTGTTACACCGGTTGTTTCTCAGGGTGGTGAAGCCTATAGAAAAAAATGAAGTGGTCGAGGTGGAGACCTGGCCGTCAGGCATCGAAAAGTTCTTCACGTTCCGGGACATGAGGTTCAAAAACGAAAAGCAAGAGCTGGTGGCAGAGGGTTGCACAGCCTGGGTAGTGATTGATATTGAAAAAAGACGGCTCATTCCCGTGCCTGACTATATCACGGGTGGCAACTTCGTTATTGAAAACAATCACCTCCCCCACCCCACCGACAAGCTGCCGTCGCTGGGAGAGGCTGGCAGTGGCCCCGAGTTCAAGGTATATTATCAGCACCTTGATCAAAACAACCACGTCAACAATGTTCATTACCTGGAATGGATGCTGGCCTCTCTGCCTCAAGACTACCTACTGCATATGAGTTTGAAGGAAATCGACATCCAGTTTAAAAGTGAATGTGTGCTAAACGACGAAATAACAGCTGAATTTCAGCAACTGTCGGACACTGAAATAATTCACAGTTTGAAAGAAAAATACAGCAAAAGAGAAGTGGCAAGGGCTCTGACTAGCTGGGAGGAGAAGTAGCGGCTCCCGCCAGTCGACCGTTCCCCAAAAGGCTTGCCCTTCCTGTTCATAGCTGCTAAAATATTTAGAAGCAAATGAGAGAGTTCAAAGAATTAAAATGGCTTCAGTTGCTAGTCATTAACTGGTGGGGCATCAGCATCCTTCTTCTCCTTTTTCGCCTTTATGCCCTGGTTGGAGTTAGCCAGGAGCATTTTGTCACTATTGGTGACACGGGTCTCACGTTTGTGGCAGGCATGGCCAACGATATGGTCACAGCTTTGTGCATTACACTCGCATTATCGCCGATCGTGTTGCTTCTCCATTTTGCAGCTCCCAAATGGCCTCTGATTTGGCATCTTCCTTCTTACATTTCTGTCGCTGCACTGAGCTTTGGACTGGAGCGGTACTTTGTTAACGAAATGACTCCTCTGGGTGCAGATTTTTGGGCCTACTCTGGCGAAGATGTCGCCGCCGTTATTACTGCCTCGGTTCAGGTAGATGCCATCCTTGTACTTGGCATCGTGATTTTGATGCTCTCGCTTCTTTTTGTGGTTTATATGAGCAAAAAAGCATTGCCAGGCTACAAAAGAATCTATTCATGGGTTGCCCTTTTTGCATTGTTGCTTTCAATACCATTAAGTCTCCTTTCGTCACGCTTCGAGAGCCTGCAAAACCAATACCTTGCGACTAGCAGAATGGGCTATTTTATTCGTTATTCAGTCGGCTCGCTGGAACTTTTTGATAGCCAATCAACTATCGCCTTAGGGAAATACCCATTTGAAAAATCATTTATTGACGCTGACGTACTGGGCCCGCACTTTGGAGACTTTGACGCACCCCCCAACCTTATTTTCATACAAGTGGAAGGGTTGGGTGGCAATTTTACCGGCGCTGGAGCTTCCATGAAGGGGTTCACCCCATTTCTCGATAGCCTGAGTGAAAAGAGCCTTTTCTGGCCCAATTGCCTGAGTACGACCGGCAGAACATTTGGGATAGTGCCGGCCTTGTACGGCTCCTTGCCATTGGGCGACACCGGCTTCATGGACCTGGGCCCTGACTACCCCTCCCACTTCACCCTGATTAGCTGGCTAAAGGACAATGGGTATTCAACGTCCTACTTTTACGGCGGCAATATCAACTTTGATAAAACTGACATTTTCCTTGAATACCAGGGTGTCGACAACCTGATTTATGAAGGTCGGTTTCCTGAATCCTACAAAAAAATGGAAGCCAACACTGATGGTTTTAGCTGGGGATATCCTGACAAGGCTCTTTTCGACTTGTATGAAAAAAGCATCCCCATAGAGGCCGGGCCACGTATGGATATGCTGATGACGATAACCACACACGAACCTTTCAAAGTGCCAGAAGCGAGTGTATACACTGCAAAATTCGATAGCGTGGTGGCAGGGTTTGACAACAAAGAGCTTTTTGTAACCTACCGCAATATCTTTGAGACTTTTCTCTACTTCGATGACGCACTAAGAATTCTTTTCGACAAGCTCTCAAAAAGAGCGGACTGGAAAAACACTATCGTGGTCATTACAGGAGACCACAGGGTGATTCCGTTGCCACAAGAAAGCCAACTGGACAGGTTTCACGTTCCACTGCTGATCTATTCTCCCGCTCTAATGCATGGCCAAACATTTAAAGCGATGGCTAGCCATGCGCAGGTTACACCGTCTTTTGTGAGCTATTTCAAATCAAAATACAAGTTCCCCACAGAAAGTAAACTGCCGTTTATTAGTGGCACATTGCCAATTAAGACTGACTTCGAATCACACCTTTCCTTGCCGCTGATGCGCAACAAAGGAACGTTAGACATTTACCTTGACAACGACACACTATTGGCCAACGATAGATTATTCCATGTAACGAGCAGGCTAGCGACCGAGCCGGTTGATAACGCCGCAGGAAAAAAGCGAATAAAGGAAAAACTTAGAGCTTTTAAGCAAAACCAAAATGTCGCTTTGAATGAAAATCGGCTTTGGGAATACAATGCTGGCAAGAGTGCCAAACAGTTTGTGCTCAGCGACTCGGCCTTTCAATGGCTCGAAGAACTCGGCGTCAAACAAATAGGTTCCGACAGCCAGTTATACTTAGCCAAGACTCTGGCTCAAAAAAAAGAATACGAAAAAGCCCGGTGGGTGGCGGGCTACCTTCTCAACAATAGCCCCAACTATAGCGATGCACGTATACTGATAGGCCGAACATTTGCCTGGGAAGGGAAATATAACCTGGCAGCGCCAATACTTAAGGAAGGGCAACGGCGCAGTCCTAACTATGAAGATGTATACCTCGCCCTGGCTGATGTCTATTTCTGGGATGGCCAACTCGACTCTTCCCTGGTTTGGGCACAAGAGGGAAAAAAAAGGTTTCCTAATTCTACCGAGTTGGAAGAAAAGATAAAAAGGTTGAGCACCGTAAAATAAGCTATTGATAGTGGGCCGTTTTAGGAAAATCACATGAATCATTTGAAGTAAACAATATTGCCGCCATACTTTTTTCAATTGACACATAATTCACCTTACTTTAAAATTATGCATAAAGCCAATTCAGTACTTGCTTTCCTCTGTTTGTTGCTTCTCGTATCTGCCAATGTGAAAGCGCAGCAGGCAGACTCTTTGGCGGCGTATGATTCGGACGAATTGTTTGCTAAGGGCAGGGAGGCGTCTTTCGGCGGAAACCGTGAGAAAGGAAGGGTTTACCTGATGAAGGCGCTTGAAAAAAGTCCCGGCTATGCGGAGATAAGGGTTTTCCTTGCCAGGACATATTTGTGGGACGACATGCCAGATAAAGCCAAAGAAACACTTGCACCACTGCTCGACCAGGAACCCGTGGATTTGGGTGCGGCCAAAGTGATGTTTGATGCTGCCTATTGGAATGACGATTCGGAAACTGCTTTGCTGTGGGCCAACAAAGGGTTGGACAAAAACCCCACAGACAAGGACATGCTTATTAACAAGGCAAAAGCCCTCGGTGACCTGGAAAGGTACGACGAAGGGCTGGAGGTGCTCGACATCCTCTTGCAGCGGTTTCCCGGCGACAAGGCGGTACTTTCTCTTTGGGAGACTTTCAAAACCGCCAGGCGTGCCAATTCCATCACCGCTTCTGCCAGCTACGACTTTTATTCAAAGATATTTGGTAATGCCTCCCTCTACAGCCTGCAGTATGGCCGGAGAACTAGCATCGGTAGCATTTTTCTCAGAGCGAACGAATCCAACCGTTTCAGTACCAACGGATGGCAAATTGAAGCTGACGCCTATCCTTCCATAGCAAAAGGGGTGTACGCCTATCTCAATTATGGCTTTTCACCCACGTCACTTTTTCCGAATCACAGAGCAGGGGGCGAAGTTTATGTAAGTCTTCCATGGGCCTTCGAAGCTTCAGGAGGGTTTCGTTATTTGTACTTCGGCAAGGATTCCGGTTTCATCATGTACACAGGAACCCTTGGCAAGTACTATAGGAGCCTGTGGTTCTCTGCGAGGGTTTTCATAACACCCGACCCGGCCGGGGCATCCAAATCGCTGGGGTTACAAGTGCGCCGGTATTTCAGCAATGCAAATAACTACGTTGGTATTACAGGAGGCTTTGGTTTCTCACCCGACTTTCGAAACCTTCAAAGCAATGATGGCTTCAGTAGCTCCGAGATTTACAAACTGAAGGCATGGCGCATAGGTATGGATTATCAGCAGCCAGTGGGAAACAGGTGGCTATTGTCCGGAACCTTAGGCTATGCAAGCCAGGAATACCTTTTTGATGTCGGCAATTACGTTGGTATTTCGTCATGCTCTGTTACGGCCAGGTATCAATTTTAAGCTAACCATGCTACAAATTATTGGTTTGTGCTATACCACATCATTGATCGCCTGACCAAAGTCCTTTTCCATTTCCAGAAACCTTACCATCACTTTAGAAACGAACGCCTCCGACACAATTTCATTGATGTCGTTTTCTGAGGTCAGATCCATTTCGCTCACTTTGTAGGTTTGCTCCAGAAAACCATATTCAAACTTCACCAGGTACCTGCCATTCCATGAGAAGATGGTGATCTTGGTTTTTGGGTGCGGTATTTCGGCTACAACCCGCATTATGGTTTAACTATCTCTACCGAATGAGTCAGATTAATTTCTGAACTAATGGAAGCGGCTACACTGCAATATTTTTCTACTGCCAGGTCAACCAGCTTTTCTACCTCTTCCAACTGAGCGTCAGGCGACACAACTTTGTAGTGCACATGAATGTCAGTGAACCTTCTTGGCTGTTCCTCTCTCCTTTTGCCCGTCACTTCTGAGGTCAGATCAACCAGGGTCTTCCGCCTTTTCTTGATCATCGACACCAAATCGACTGCTGCGCAGCTAGTGATGCCTGCCAGCAATAGTTGTGTGGGCGAAAAAGCTTTTTTGTCGTCCTTTGCCAGCATATCGATGTTCAAGATATTGCCAGACTCGTTTTCGGCCTGATACTCCTCATCGGCCACATACTTAAGAGATACTTTCATTTCCTGCATATGCTTACAATTATTTGGGCAAAGCAATAGTTCAAAACTGATGTTATAAACTGACTAATCTATTATTGAAGTCACCGAGGCAAAACTAACACAACTATTGATTCTTATTTGGAAGATTATTCTCTAATATCGGCTCAAAGCAAGGAAGATGGATGTACGAGTTAAGTTTTTAGGAGGTGCGGGGTCGGTTACCGGTTCGAAATACCTATTGGAAATCGATGATTTTAAGCTTTTGGTTGATTGCGGCCTGTTTCAGGGCATGAAGGAATTGAGGCTTCGCAACTGGGAGCCCTTTCCGGTTGATCCTGCAAGCATTGATGCCGTAGTCATTACTCATGCACACATCGATCACTCAGGATATTTACCAAAGCTGGTAAAAGAAGGCTATGCGGGGCCCATTTATTGCACACACGCCACGGCAAGGCTCATGGAAATTATGCTGCGGGACTCGGGCAAGCTGCAGGAAGAAGAAGCCGCTTATGCCAGAAAAAAAGGATATTCCCGTCACGAAAACCCTCTCCCGCTTTACACGCTGGAAGAAGCAGAGCATTCCTTTAGCCAATTTGTCAGCCTCGACTTCGATGACACATTTGAGGTCAGTCCAAATATCAGCCTAAAGTACCTGTATGCGGGGCATATTCTTGGTGCTGCCCACGCTGAGCTTGAGATAAAAGGTGAGCAGCAAACTAAAAAACTGCTGTTCAGTGGAGACATCGGCCGATATGAGAACCGGCTGTTGTACGACCCCGCCAACATTGAGAATGCTGATATTCTCTGGGTAGAATCGACGTACGGTAACAAGGCCAGCCCTGAGACTGATCATAAGGTGGCGCTCAAAAAGACTATTCTGGAAACATTTGATGCCAACGGATGCGTACTGATCCCTGCCTTCTCTGTCGGGCGCACCCAGGACATCCTGCTGCTGCTCGCTCAGCTTTTTCAGGAGAATGCCATTCCTGACTGCCCTGTTTACATTGACAGCCCCATGGCCATTTCAGTCACGGGCCTCTACAGGGAGTTTCACAAACTCCACCGCCTCGACGATGAAATGATATCAAAAGCGCCAGTATTTGATCACCCCAATTTCAAATACGTACGGACACAGGACAGCTCCGAAAATATCAACACCGTGAAAAGAAACGCCATCATCATTTCGGCCAGCGGCATGTGCACTGGCGGCCGGGTGTTGCACCATTTGTTTCATCGTCTTCCGAGAATGAACGATACGGTCATCATTGTTGGCTACCAGGCCGAAGGTACCCGGGGAAGGCGCATTTTGGACAAGGAGCCGCAGATCAAAATATTCGGAGAAATGGTAGACTTGAGGTGTAGGGTAGAATACATCCAGGGATTCTCTGCACATGCCGACCGGAACGAGTTGATACGTTGGCTGAAAAACTTTAAAGAAAGCCCCAAATACACTTTTATCGTGCATGGAGAGAAAGAGGGAGCTGAAGCGCTGGCGATAACCACCAGCGCTGAAATGCATTTTAACACTTATATTCCCCATTACATGGAATCGTTTGATCTTTTCCAGGGCATATGAAGTCGCTGTTGATCATCGGCTTTCTGCTGGCTGCTGTCGGTTGTAAATCTTCGTTATCAACCACGAGCGAGAAACAGGGAGTGACCGGCGCAGTTTATTGGATGGAGGGGGATTTTATGCCTCGAATTGGTGAAAAACCCGGAGGAAGTCGTCAACCTATCGTAAGAGAAATTTTGTTCTACGCACCCATCAATGCCTCTGATCTTGCAGGAGACCACGGCCCTTTGTATGAAAGTTTACCAGGTGAGCCCATCGCTCAGACCGGTAGCGGCGAAAACGGTAGATTCAGGATTTCCCTTCCTGTTGGCACCTATTCAGTCTTCACCAAAGAACCTGATGGGTTCTTTGCCAACCGCTTCGATAGTAATGGAATAATTAACCCTGTTGAAGTAAAAGCCGGTGCTTTTTCCGAAATTGTTATCGAAATCAACTACAAGGCCGTTTTTTAACCACTTTGGCAGCGACCTTATTGTTCGCTTGAAACATTTTTCAAATATTTTATCACCCCCATGCAACCTCCGGCCCCGGCAGGTGCATCTACCTGTTGAGCGACCTAATCAATGAGGCTGATACTACAAGAATCGAAAACCGAAGAAGCGCTAATCAAGGGATGTCAAAAAGGCAATTCCCGTGATCAGCAGACGCTTTTCGAAAAACATTCGGCCAAAATGATGGGAGTTTGCTACAGGTATGTGAAAGACTCCGACGAAGCGGAAGATGTAATGATCAGTGCCTTTGCCAAGGTATTTGAAAAGCTTGACAGCTTTCGGTTTGAAGGGAGTTTTGAAGGGTGGCTAAGGCGGATCATGGTCAACGAAAGTTTGATGTACCTCCGCCGCAACAAGTCGATGTATGTAGAGGTGGAAATAGAAAAAGCCGACAGGGAACCGGACTTTTCCCAGCTAAGTGACCAGCTGGAGGCCGACGACCTGACGGCAATGATTCAGGAGCTTCCGGTGGGGTACAGGACAGTTTTTAACCTCTATGCCATTGAAGGGTTTAGCCACCAGGAAATTGCTGAGATGATGGAGATAAGCGAAGGCACGTCAAAATCTCAGTTGAGCAGAGCAAGGGCACTTTTGCAAAAGCAATTGTTCGAACAGGAAAAAAAAATGAATGACAAAACAGGAAGCCATGAGCAATAAGAAAATAGATCACTTATTTCGGACAAAGCTGGAAGCACATCCGGTAAGCCCAAGTCCCGAAGCATGGGCCAAGCTGCAAGGGAAAATGAACCCTGGCAGCCGAAAAAAAGGAGCGTTTTGGATGTCGGTAGCGGCTGCGGTCTCAATGATCCTTGTCGCTGGGTGGTTCATTTACAGGCAATCGACAGGTGAGCTCAATAGCCCCAATACCCTGGCAGGTATTGATAACACAGAAAAAGTGACCACCCCGGAAAACACGAATCCGGCATTAGCCGACGATCAAACGCCCGATAATATGATAGCAGAAACGCAAGTTGGCTCAGAGGAGACTACGGAAGTGGCCGCTGCTAACGAAGGACTGACGACGGAGAGTAAAGCCCATGCGCCTGCGAAAAAAATAAACAGACCCGTGCAACCTGCTACCACACAAGTGGCATCTACCACTCAAAAGGAAGAAATAAAAACGGAGGCACTCATAGCGCTGGAAGATGTAAACAAAGTGACCGAAGTGACCGAAGACATCACTGTTCCTGAAACACTTGAGATAGAAAAGATTGAAAAGAGCCTGATGGCCAATGCTCAGGCACCCCTGGAGCCGATGGAGGTAAAGATCACCTTCAAGGCCGATGAGGACGAAGATAGATTTCTTGAGCCAGTACGTGAACTGATGGCTTCCGATGACGGAAAGGAAAAGAAGAATGGATTTAACAAGCTCCTGGCTTCCGCCCGAACATTCAGCAACAGAGACATTCTGGCTGAGCTCCGGGAAACCAAAGACGGGCTTTTAAGTGGAAGTTTGAAAATTGGAATTACAAAAAACGAAAAGGTCAATAACTCAAAATAAACAATTATGAAAAAATTATCATTATCTCTACTGGCTGTGCTGATAGCCATTGGCTTGTCAGGCACTTCAGCAAAAGCTAACTCGGAAGGCATGGACACCATCCTGATCGAGCTGGGGCAAAATAGCAAGATCATCCTTGTGGTGAAGGATCAGAAAGACCTGGAAACCATCAAGAACTACGACATCAATAAGATGCTGAAAGATTTGAAACTGTCGATCGATTCTTCATCAAGCGAAGTGAATTATTTGCAGATCACTGATGAGTCGGGCACCAGGTACTTGCAAGACACTACCATTGTGTGGAGCAACAACGAATACCCCAGACACAAAGCTGAAATCAACATCGGTAACAAAAAGCTGGAAGTGGCGGCTGACGACTGGGACGACATCGAAGACGAATTCGACAATGATGACCTCGAAGTGAAAAAGTACGAATATGTAGAGGATCGTCGGTACAGAACCAAGCATTCGTTCAATGTTGAGCTCGGCATGAGCAACTGGCTGGAGGATGGCAAATTCCCCAACGACAACAACCAGCAATATGCTGTGCGCCCCTGGGGTTCGTGGTTCGTAGGATTGTCGAGCATCAACAAGTCGCAGGTAGGTGGGCCGTTGTTTGTGGAGTGGGGCTTCTCGCTCAACTGGTACAACTGGAAGTTTGATGATGACAGAACCACACTTGACAAAACACCTGAAGGGCTAAGCTTTGGAACAATAGACCCGAATCTTAACCCGGTGAAAAGTAAACTCTCGGCTACCTACCTCAACGCCAGCTTCGTTCCATTGCTCGATTTTGCCAAGGGAACCAGAAAAGTAAAAAGCTTCGAAAGGGGGAGTTTGAAATATACTTCTTATAAGAAAAGAGGCATCAGGATTGGCGCCGGTGTGTATGGTGGCTACCGACTAGGCAGCAGCACCAAGGTGAAAACTGAAAGCAGCAAAGACAAAGAAAGAGGCAGCTATTACATGAACAACTTCCGATATGGTGTAAGAGCACAGTTTGGCTACAAGGGCCTCGACTTCTTTGCCAACTACGACCTCAACGATGTGTTTGTGAGCGGAAAAGGGCCATCTTTGAACGCTATCAGCTTCGGCATCATCTTATAACTCATTGCCCAATTAATTTCAAGTCCGAAGAGGCTGACTCACTTTTGAGCAGCCTCTTTTTCTGTTGTTTAAAAATTCAAAGCTATTCTAGCAGCCTTGCCTTAACTTAGCGCCATGGATGCACACTCAAACCCATGGACAAAGATCTCGACCAAGAAAATTTATGACAACCCCTGGATCGAACTGGAAGAATTTCAGGTGCTAACACCGTCGGGAACGCCCGGAATTTATGGCAAAGTTCATTTTAAAAATAAGGCAATAGGCATCATACCTATTGATGGAGAGATGAACACCTGGCTGGTAGGTCAGTACCGCTTTCCCCTTGATGAATATTCATGGGAGATTCCTATGGGAGGCGGGCCGCTGGAGATCGATATTCTTGACTCTGCCAAAAGGGAGCTTAAAGAAGAAACCGGGCTTTCCGCCCGCAAGTGGACCAATATACTTCGCATCCATACGTCCAACTCAGTCACCGACGAAGAAGGGTTTATATTTCTGGCCGAAGACCTTGCTGAGGGTAAAACCGAGTTCGAGGAAACAGAACAGCTGATCATCCGTAAACTACCATTTGGTGAAGTATTGGAAATGGCGATGAGGGGCGAAATAACTGATAGCCTGAGTCTTGCCGGCATCTTCAAGACGGCCCGCTTAATGAATTTGTAATTTTTTTGACTATAGCGCTTTCATGGCAAACCCTTATCCCTGGTCGTACTACCTTCGAAACAATATCAAGCTGGCTTACCCGGTTATGCTGAGTCAGCTTGGGCACATTTCCGTGAGCGTGGCCGACAGTGTAATGGTAGGTCAAATAGGCGCCTTGCCACTGGCAGCTGCTTCTCTCGGCAACAGCCTTTTTGCGGTCTTTATGCTTTTTGGCATAGGTGTTTCTTATGGGATCACACCACTAGTGGCCTCGGCCTACGGCGAGCAAAATGCCGGCAAATTACTAGACCTGCTGCGGCATGGCGTAGTCAGCAACTTTCTCATGGGGTTATTTCTTTTCGGCCTGATCGTAGGCGTTTCTCCGATTTTATATCACCTGGATCAGGAGGCCGATGTTGTCGAAAACGCCATACCCTACCTGGGGATCATCGGGTTTTCCATCGTTCCCCTGATGGTGTTTCAGGCTTTTCGGCAGTTTACTGAAGGGCTCCACCTCACCAGACAGGCGATGACCATCTCTATCATCGGAAACCTCTTCAATATCTTTCTTAACTACCTGCTGATCTACGGCAAATGGGGCTTTCCGGCACTCGGACTGAACGGAGCTGCCATTGCCACGCTGGTAGACAGGGTATTGATGGCCATTGCCATGGGCTACTTTGTCTTTCGCTATCAAAAATTAAGGCCCTACACCATCGGCTTCCATCTAAAAAATCTCTCGAAGGCCATTTTCAAAAAACTATTGGCGCTTGGCATCCCTTCGGGTATGCAGTTCATATTTGAAGTGGGTGCCTTTGCAGCAGCAGCCATCATGATTGGGTGGCTGGGTGCCAATGCGCTGGCTGCCCATCAAATTGCCCTCAACCTCGCAGGCGTCAGCTATATGGCTGCTACCGGCATTGCAGCTGCTGCCAGCATAAGAGTAGGCTTTTACCTGGGCCAAAACGACTACGTGAACATGAGAATGGCCGGCATGGCAAGCTTTATTATGGCCATGATTTTCATGACTGTTTGCGGGATCACCTTTGTGCTTGGGCGTAACTTTTTTCCTTCGCTATACATCGACGATGCCGAAGTCATTTCGCTGGCTGCGGGCATGCTGGTGGTAGCCGCCTTCTTTCAAATCTCCGACGGTGTGCAAGTAGTTGGGTTGGGGGTGCTAAGAGGACTGTCCGATGTAAAAGTGCCGACTTTGGTGACTTTGGTAGCCTACTGGGTAATCGCCTTGCCAACCGGCTATGTGCTCGGCTTTGTCTTTGATCTGGGCACAATCGGGGTCTGGATTGGGCTTCTATTTGGCCTGTCGATATCAGCCGTTGCCAACTTTACTAGGTTCAAAGGTCTCAGCAAACGGCTACGCACGCAGGCTCAAGAGAAGGCTGCAATTGTAGATGATAACAGCCAGGAAGCAGTCGCCAAACCCGTCGCCTGAAAAAAAAGATTATTTTCTTGAGTAGCCGGAACGATGGTATCTCCAACTCATTCCCAACTGGAAATTGAAAACACTAGTCCGGTCATTCACTTCCGCCACATTGGAGCCAAGCACTACCTCAGGAAAGTCGTCAATTTCAAAAGGGAAATAGGCATTCACTCTAAAAAAGGGTGATACGCCAAAGTTTTTGTTAAAGTAAACATCGTACCCAACGCCAGCTCCAAAAAAAGGCACCATTTTACTTGGCTTGTAGGGCTCTCCGTCAAGACCGTTCTTAAGCTCCAGGTCTTGATAGACACGGGGCAGCATATATGAAACGCCCGGGCCGGCCATCATATAAAAGTCATGAGCAAAACCCTTCTGTACTCTTTTTCCCAACTCAAACACATAGACCTCGGCCGACACTTCCAGCGTGATGAAATGCATGAGCAAATCAATTTCATAAAGCTTATTGTCCGTCACGCTTCTTACCCGCTTATAAACCAGCTCAGGCGTGATGAAAATATGATTGCCGATTTCATAGTCAAATTCAAATCCAGCAAAGAATCCATTTTGCAACAATGGCTGATTATTGTCAAACTGTGGATGAGCAAGATTGTAGTGCCTCACCACCTCATTCCAGCCAATTCCATTCATATAGTTGTACCCGCCAAGAAAACCAATACCAACCTCAGATTGAGCGAAGGAGGCCCCGGGGGCTATCAACATTATTAAAACTAAGATTCTCTTCATGAGATACTTTTTAGTATTTCGTATGCAGCACGGTAGCCCGTTTCCATAGCACCATGCACAGTCCCGAAGTGGCCCTCGTTGTGGGTAGCCTCGCCTGCAAAATATATTTTGTTATCAATGGCACTAGCCAAAATTTCCCTCGCTCCCTCGCTCCCGACTTTGGGGTAAGAATAGGCTCCCTTTGTAAACGTGTCCTTTGACCAGTCCATCACATAGCTCTGAGTTAAGAACTTAGTTGCCTGCCCATTAAACATCTCATCAAGATCTCTTAGTGCGTAGGCTACCGCATCGTTGCCCAATTCACTTAACGTAGCGCCCGCTGAGCCATTGGCTTCACCCACCAGCACGTTGTTGAAAAATATAAGATCATCGTCAAACTCAGACCTTTTCCCCCAACCCGGTGCTCTGTATTCAGGTATTATTCCACCAGGATAAACTGTGCTTGTTTCATCACCCCAGAAATTTTGACCAAAGCGCATGAAAATCTTCACGCTTGCATCCATGCCAATACCGTCCATGGCGAGCAGTTTTTCCTCAGGCAAAGCTGGGCTAAATGATATCCTCCCTTCTTTGAGAATCGGTAATGGAACGGTGACGATGACCTTGTCTGCCTCATAAGTCTGATTCGCATCGTCAGTCAAAACCACCTTTCCGCTGCTGTAGTCTATGGACTTAATAGGTGTATTTTGTCTTATTTTAGAGCTAATAGGAGAGTATTGAATATCCAGCACCTCGCTAAATGATCTGCGTCGCAAAATGATCTTTTCATTTCCTGAGGTCCGCTTTGCCAGTGCTTCGTTGTAGCCAGCAACACTCAGCAAATCCAGGTCAGTGCCAAATTCATTAGCGATAAAAGAGTTCAACAGCGTGAGTGATTCATCAGACAGTGGCTCTTTGTCGAGATAGTCTGACAGTGAAATGTCAGGCCCGCTGTAAAGTGGAAGCTTTTCTATGACTTTGCTGGCAGCTCTGAACGATGTGTTCGAATTAGCTTCGCTCTCTTCAATGATCTTTCCCGTCAGTTGGTAGTAAGTTTTGCCTCTGTCCTGATAGTACTCAAAATTGGAAATGCGCACCGCATCATAAAAAACGGAATTCACTCCCCGCACGTGGTCGGCACCGAGCTCTAAAGGGTATCCGGTAAATTCATCAAGCGCCTTTATTCTACCCCCAACTCTGTTGGTAGCCTCCAACACCTGTACGTCAACACCATTTTTGTGCAGGATATAAGCAGCATGTAAGCCGGCGGCTCCAGCTCCCACCACAATCACTTTTCCTCCAAAACTGAGGTTGGGAAACAAATCATCCTGCGTTTCACAGGACGACAGCACTGATGGCAGAACGTATCCCGCCGGTAAGCTCAGAAGTAGTTTCCTCAAAAAGGAACGCCGATTATTCATTCAATAGAGAAGTCAGTATGCTGAAAAACGATGAAAACTTAACCAAATTTAAGCAAAGGCCCAATATTTTACTATTCGAAGAAAAAAATGCACTTATAAAAGCTCTTATGCTGTTAGGAGTGCTGCTCCAAAAACACCGGCACTATCGCCCAATTTCGGCCTCAGAAACGGTGTTTCCAGCCGGGGATTGAACAGGTGTTTCTCAGCTTCCTTTACACCTTTCGAGTACAAAAGGTCAATATTACCCACTCCTCCGCCTAACACAATTGCGTCGGGATCAACAATATTTACTATCACGGAAATGGCTTTTCCGAAGAATTCAACCATTCTGTCCATCGTTTGGACAGCTGCCTTATCATCTCCCGTTTTAGCCCGCTCTACAATTTCAGGGAGCTTTCGTTTCTCACCAGACAAGCTCTCATAGTATTTCTGAAGAGCTGGGCCAGACAAAACCTGCTCAACGCAACCAGTATGCCCGCAATAGCAGGGCCCTCCTGATGCATCAAGGAAGTTATGGCCCCATTCACCGGCGATGCCATGGCGACCATTCGGTACTTTACCATACATCACCAGGCCTCCACCCACACCTGTGCCGAGAATGACACCAAAAACGACTTTCGCATCGGGCACCTTTTCGGGCACTGCACCCCACAAGGTTTCCGCAATGGCAAAGCAGTTGGCGTCGTTGGCCATGGCTACAGGAATTCCGAGCTGCTTTTCAATATCTTGCCGCAGGGGTTTTCCATTGAGGCAAGTGGTATTAGAGTTTTTCAATGTATTAGTAGTTGGATCCATGGCACCTGGCGTTCCAATACCAATACTTTCAGGGGTAAGGCCACTTTCCGTCTTGAGCAAATCAACCAATTTGCAAATTTGCCTAACGATATGATCGTATCCCTTGTCGGCCTCAGTAGGCAGTCTCAGTCTGGCAATGACGTCCGGCCTTTTATCTGAAGAGATGATGACGCCTTCTACCTTTGTGCCTCCCAGGTCAATACCCCAAAGTGGTCTGCTCATAACAAAAACTTTTGCCGAATATAGCCCAATAAATTGCTGTATTGCAAAGAGCGCACATTAAAATCCCGTTCACCCAACAAGCTCCCATCCCTTTCTGTAAGTCCTTTTAACAAACTGATTGGCTTCGTCAAAATTTGTCACTTTCATATTTTCAGCATCCCAAAGCAGCTTTTTCCGGCCAGGGTATCCCTTTCCTCCCTTGATTTGATAGGCTCTGAGAGCCACGTTGCCCAGCAAAATGGCCTCAGTAAACGGCCCGCTGTAGTTAAATGGCGAGCTAGGCACTCCTTTGCCATAACCCGTCATAGCTGCGTCAACCCAATTGGCGTAATGACCGTCAACTCCTTTCGCAATTCTTGGAATTGTCTCAGGGGGAAATGTTTCCGTCTTCATTCTCGACGACGGAAGCAGCCTGGGCTTTCGCCCCCACATGCCCGTGATGATTTTTCCTTTGGTACCCTCCATGATGAGCCCGCCGTCCACGTCGCCCATTTCTTCATCGGGAAGCAATTCCAACGGCCTTTCCGGCCGAAGGCCACCGTCCATCCAGGTGAGCCTGATGTCCCCTTTGCCGTCAGTTCTGGGAAATGTAAAGTGTATAATGGAAGAAGGTGGGCAGCTATCAGGATAGTCGGCCTCTACAAAAAAATCGGACCAGATGGTGGAAGCACTGCATTCAACATCAGAGGCATATTTCACGGGTAGTATTCTGAAAAATGGGTCAAGGATATGGCAAGCCATGTCGCCCAGTGCCCCGGTGCCATAGGGCCACCAGCCCCGCCAGTTGAACGGATGATAGGCTGGGTTGTAGTCAACAAAATCGGCACAGCCTATCCACAAGTCCCAGTCGAGCTCTTTTGGGGTATCAAATTTACCCTTCGGCGTGGGCAGCCCCTGAGGCCAAACAGGGCGGTTAGTCCAGGAGTGAACCCGGGTAACGTCGCCAATCATGCCTGCGTCGACCCATTCCTTCACCGTGCGCACATCGTCACCAGAGCCACCCTGGTTGCCCATTTGGGTTACCACCTTGTATTTCTCCGCTGCCCGGGTAAGGAGCCTGGCTTCGTAAATATTGTGAGTAAGCGGCTTCTGCACATACACATGCTTGCCCATTGACATCGCCCGAAGAGCCGGATGTGCATGCATGTGGTCGGGCGTGGTGACGGACACACCGTCGAGGTTCTTTCCTTCCTTGTCGAGCATGATGCGCCAGTCTTTGTAGTAGGTGGCTCCCGGAAAACGCTTGACCGACTTTTCAGCGCTCTTATCATCCACGTCGCAAAGGGCGATGACTCTGGCATTTTTGCAATCACCTATGCCTTTCATGTCGACTTCGCCTTTGCCCCCTACCCCTATCCCTGCTGCGTAGAAAGTGTCGCTGGGAGGAATGAATCCTTTGCCTCCAAGCACAAACCTTGGCACAATGGTGATGCCCGAGGCAATTAATGCAGCGTTTCTAATAAAAGATCTTCGTGGGGCTGCATTGCCAGACTGGTGATTTTTCTTTGATCTTGACATGACAATTAGAGGGTGTTTCTGGTTTCAATTTACATTTTTCAGGCATTCTTTTCTCAATGCCGTATTATTGTTCACAAATTGATCTATGCTGCTACCGTTTTTCAATAAAGGAGTGATAGAAGCTGGCTGTGATGAAGCAGGCCGTGGCTGCCTGGCCGGGCCTGTGGTGGCTGCGGCAGTCATCCTTCCTCCCGACTTCCATCACAAAGTGCTCACGGACTCGAAGCAGTTGAGTGAAAAACAACGAATGGCACTCAAAGAAGACGTGAAATCGGCTGCAATTGCCTGGGCTGTAGGCTGGTGCTCCCCTGAAGAAATAGATAAGATCAATATACTGAACGCCTCGTTTGTCGCCATGCACAGGGCGGTAGACCAGTTAAAAAAGGTGCCTGAACACCTGTTGATTGACGGCAACCGGTTCAAAAAATACAAAGAACTACCTCACAATTGCATTGTTAAAGGCGACAGCCTCTACTACAGCATTGCGGCGGCTTCCATTCTTGCCAAAACCTACCGGGACGAATGGATGGAGCGGCTTGGGGAGGAGTTTCCGGTGTATCAGTGGGCTAAAAACAAGGGCTACCCGACCATGGATCACCGGGATGCCATACGAGCGCACGGCATTACGCCTTACCACAGAAAATCTTTCAGGTTGTTGCCTGAACAAATGGAGTTGTTTAAATAGCGTCACAAATTCAAAAAAATGCCTTACACCATCCATCAACAGCTGGCCTACAATGTATGGGCCAATGAAGAACTTGCCAAAACCATTGACCGTGTAACGGAGGAACAACTGGTGCGGCCGGTGCTGAGCAGCTACCCTACGCTGAGAGAGACCCTGCTGCATATCTGGGAGGCCCAGGTGATTTGGCCTTCACGCATGCAGAACAAAGTGATGGACAAGTGGCCCCGGTTATCGTTTGTTGGTGGAAAAAAGGAGGTGATGGAGGCGTTGGTCACCTCAGCAAAAGACATGCAGAGGTTCGCCTCGGAGGCGGGGTCGGAGTTCCTGGCTGAAAAAATGATCTACCGTAACATGAGGAACATGCCGTATGAAACCGTTAAGGAAGAAATACTTTTTCATGTGGTAAATCACGGCAGCTACCACCGGGGCCAGGCTATTACAATTATCAGGGGTCTGGGTATTACCAAAATTGACAATACAGACCTGATCACCTACCTGCGCATATCTGCCGGCCAACAGGTTTAGTCGCAGGTGGCATTTTTCACAAAATACCCCGCCAATTTTGAATAGACGATAAGTTGCAAGCCGGTGGGGCAATCATCTCTTCCTTTCAATACATTAATTTGCTAGATTGTAAGGTATACGGGCCAGTCCTAACCTCTCAGCCGGCCCATTGCTTAACTAAATGAGTACAAAACCTTACTTACTATGAATTACAACCGTAGAGATTTCATCCGTACTGCCGGAGCGGTATCAGCAGGCGCACTTATTTTGCCACAAATGGGATGTGGAAGTGGCAAAAGTGGTGCTGAAACTGCTGCCGAAGGCGCAGCAGCCACTGCCGAGACCATCGCCAAGCCGACTCTTGATAAATTTGGTATCCAGCTCTATTCAGTCCGTGATGTGATCCCCGCCGACCCAAAAGGCACCATGAAGCAGCTGGCTGGTTTTGGTTACAAGCAGTTTGAAGGCTATGAAGGCCCTCAGGGCATGTTCTGGGGCATGAGCCACACTGAATTCAAGGCCTATATGGATGAGATAGGCGTCAACTTCATTTCCAGTCATTGCAATGTGACCGAAAATTTTGAAGAGAAATGCGTCCAGGCCGCCGAAATAGGTATGAAACACCTGATTGCTCCCTGGATCGGCCCACAAAAGACCATGGACGACTGGAAGGTGGTAGCCGACAAGTTTAATGCTTGGGGAGAAACAGCCAAAAAAGCCGGCATCCGGTTCGCCTACCACAACCATGGCTACACTTTCGAAGCACTGGAAGGGCAAATGCCACAGGACTTCCTGATTGAAAATACCGACCCTGCCGTGGTGGACTTTCAAATGGATATTTTCTGGGTGGTGACGCCCGGAGCTGATCCGATAGCTTATTTCGAAAAGTACCCGGGCCGCTGGGTATCCTGCCACATAAAAGACCGTGAAAAAGATGCCCCTGCTGGCGAAGGAGACGCTTCGTGCATCGTTGGCACTGGCAGCATCGACTACGCCAAAGTGCTTTCGGCAGCCAAGGCTTCCGGCGTAAAATACTATGTGGTGGAGCAGGAAAAGTATGCCAACTCTACCCCAATGGACAGCGCCAAAGCAGACGCAGAATATGTGTCAAAACTTGTTTTTGCATAAATTGAGCTAACGCAGCCTTTGCTCTGTTCAAAGGCTGCCATTTAATACCTACTTTTCACGTTTACAACTACAACACAATGGATAACTCACGCAGATCCTTTATCAAAAAAAGTGCGCTGGCAGGCACTTTGGCCTTCGCCGGCAGTTCGTTGCTTTCCGAATCGCTTTTCGCCGCCAAAGGCAAGCAGCTCACGGGTCTTCAGCTCTACTCAGTGAGAGATGACATGAAGAAAGACCCGATGGCTACGCTGAAGGCGCTGGCTGACATGGGCTATAAGCACGTGGAGCATGCCAACTACATCGACCGCAAGTTTTATGGCTGGTCGGCCAAAGAGTTCAAGAAAATACTGGACGACCTGGGTATGAAAATGCCCAGCGGCCACACCGTGATGCGCAGCGACCACTGGGACGACAGTAAGAAAGATTTCACTGACGCCTGGAAGTATACCATAGAAGACGCAGCTACTGTTGGCCAGATGTATGTCATCAGCCCGTCGATGACGCAGGGCCAGCGCAAGGAATACGACCAGCTCATGCTGCTGATGGAGCGCTTCAATAAAAGTGGTGAGCTTTGCAAAAAGTCAGGGATGATGTTCGGTTACCACAACCACGACTTTGAGTTCAACGAGAGCCTGAACGGGCAGCTGCTTTATGACATCATCATGAAAAATACCGACCCCAAGCTGGTGATGCAGCAGCTCGACATCGGCAACCTGTACAATGGTGGTGCCACAGCGCTCGAGATCACCAAAAAGTGGCCGGGCCGATTTGCTTCTATGCACGTAAAGGACGAAATTCTGAGTAAGGAGGGCGGTGAGAAGTATGAAAGCTGTGTGCTTGGAAAGGGGATCGTACCGGTCAAAGAAGTCATTGACATCGGAAAGAAAGACGGCACTATCCATTTCATTATCGAGCAGGAAAGCTATCAGGGCATGGCTCCGCTCGCCAGCATGAAGGAAGACCTGGGGATCATGAAGAAGTGGGGATATTAAAGGATTGCTTATTTGAGATTGAAAATTAAAGATTAAAGGCGCCGGGTGGCGCCTTTTTTATTCTCAAACATAGAAGCAATTACTGATCTTCATAAAACTCGTAATCATAATCGATCGTAAACTCCAGCTCCTTGTAAAGATTATAAATTTCAGTTCTGGTTCTAAGTCCTTCTGCACTATAAAAATGCTCCCTGTAATTGTACATATTCTCCTTAATGTAGTACTCTGTTCGTGTGAGTAAACCACCTTCGTAGGCGAACTGATAAACTCTGTCGGAGTAAGTTACCCGAGAAAGATTGTTGTTCTCATAGACATACACGACTCCATCACCTTTTTCAACTACCCCATTCTTTCCGAAAATCTCTTCAGCTGCCTCATCAGGAATATAAGAAGCCAAATACCTGGTAACCTTGCCATCATTATATTCAAATTCCTCCTCATACCCTTTAAAGAGTCTAAGCGGCGCTTCCTTGTTATTATAGAAAACGTGTCTATTGGCTATCGCATCTTCATTGAGGCCAGTCTCCGTGGTAAAAATTTTAACAGGCAGATCAAACTGCCCTCTCTCCACAGACACATTATAAGTAAATATCTCAGAGTGTGTCTTCATCTTAGGGTGGCCATTTTTCACATAGTCCCAATACTTAACAGGCCAGTCGTTTCCATACAAAATATTGTTTTCAGCATTACCCAACTCCAATCCATCCATGACCAAAGGCACATTAATAGGATCAGGCTCTGTCCAAAACTCCCGACGGAATGGGTTTTTGTAATTGTATGGATAAGTCATGTGCTGGTCTACCCTGTCGATGGTGCCGTCGGGGTGATAGTAGGCAACGGCTATCACCCGGTCGTCTTTGTCCTGGGTATCACTCTGGTGGCTGGTGAAGCGAGTGGTGACGGTTTTAATGTTCTCCATCGCTTTCACGGGATCAGCACTCCTGCTGCCCTCCCATGGCTCCACACAGGCGATCAGCAAGAAAGCCAGCGCATAAAACAAGCTGGTCCAGACCAAACCACGATAGAACTTGTGCTCCCTGAATGTATGCAGGCTTTCGATCCTTCTTTTTACACTTTTGGCACTAAAGAAATTGCTCACCCTTTCATAGTAGAGCGTACTCGACAAGTCGATGAGCATGTGAGAATATGCCTTCCTGTCGACATGGCTCATCATGGCCTCATCCGCTTCATATTCTGTATTGAGTCGGATTTGGCTTTTTATTAGCCAGCCTATCGGGTTAAGCCAAAACACTGCTGTGTAGACTTCGGAAAGCAGAAGATCGAGACTGTGCCACCTTGTGGCATGCACTTGCTCATGCCTATAAATAATCGATTCCTTTGAGGTATTAAGCAGGCTTTTGCCAATGAAAATAAGTTGAAAAAATGAAGCACCGGTAAAGGCCTCCTTGTCAACAATAAAAAAAGAAGAAAACTCACCATCAACCTTTTCCGCTGATTTCATTAGCCGGTAAACGCCGTACATACTTATGCCGATTCTTACGAGGAAAAATATCACGCCAATTAAATAAACAAACAAGAGGATATCTCCTGTTTCTACGCTGCTTACCTGTTCCACAGGAAGCGCCGCCGTAGCTATTTCAGTTGCTTCGTCCATTGAGGCGGTGCTCACCGGAGAGGTAACCGGCGACGATGTGGCAATAAACGATGAGGCCCTGGGCTCCTCGTGAAAAGACACCGTTAAAGGAGACGATAAGTGGAGACCGGAAAATGGGATGGCTGCTGACATCAACAGGCAGCTTAGCAGATAGAGCCTCCTGAACTTTACAGAAGTGTTCTTCGACAAGATCAAAAAACCAAAGTAGAGGATGGCACTAGCCCCGCTTACTTCGAGTAGATAGATGAAAAAGCTATTCATGATTTTTCTTATTTATGATGTCTTTTAGTTTTTTTGCTTCCTCAGCCGAGAGGTCTTTGCTGCTCACGATGAAAGACATGAGGCTTTCGTACGAGCCATCAAAATAGTCGCTCATCATGCCCGAGAAAATGCTCCTCCGGTATTCATTCTTGCTCACCTTAGGATAGTACATGTGGGTTTTTCCGTAGGCCTCATGACCTACCAACCCCTTGCTTTCGAGTATCCTTACCAAAGAAGAAATAGTATTATAGGGCGGCTTGGGCTCCGGCATCAGCTCAATAATGTCTTTTACAAACACTTTCTGCCTGCTCCAGATAATGTGCATGACAGGCTCCTCTGCCCTGGTTAATCGTTCCATGAAATGAATGTATAACTAAAAAATAAGTTATACAACTGAAAAGTCAGTTTTTATTCCACGGTATACTTTTAATTCTAATAAAACGGGATGCATTACTCCATTTTTTGATATTTTTACTGCTCATGACGCTGTATGGACTGGAAAAGCAGGCAAGTCACACTATTAAATACAACAGCTATTCTCTGCCTGGCAGTTGGCTGTTTGTCACTTTCGTGCAGTAAAGAGATTGATACCCAGCCGACTTTTGTACAGGTGCCATTTGCGGGTACATGGATAGTGTCAGAAGCACGAGAGAACGGTGTTCTACAGAATGAATGGCTGGGGCTGGAGCTAACCTTTGAGCAGCTCAAAAAAGACAGCGGAGCCTACTATTTGCCGGCAACGCCTGGCGACTCGGTTTGGGCAAAAAGCGGCGGGTGGCAGGTGATAGACTCGATCCGCCTTGTGAGGGACAACTATGCCAACCTATACATTTTTTTTAACAGAGAAGGCAAACTGCTGACGACGTTCACAATTGAATCGGCAGACACTACTGGTACCTGCCCAGAGTACCCTTGTCCGCTTGATGTTACCGGCACCTGGGTGTTTGCTTTTAATCCGTTGCCAAAAAATTGAATCCCACATCGGGCTTCCTTCTGTCGTTTGGGAAATCCAGGTCTTTTACGGGGTAGGTAAGAACCTCAGCCGACTCGGGTTGGTATCCGCTGTCCTTCTTCGCAATGGTTAGCTCAATGGAATTCAGAAAGCCAAAGCTGTTGACGCTGTCGTAGTTGTTGCCATGCACATGCTGCACATAGTGGGTGGCCCTGGTGGCTTTCAGGAACGGCACGATAGCATCTATGTTCTCTTCTACATTGTGAAACTCTATCAGGAGGAGCTCTATTTTGTCAAGCTTATCGATAATGGTGTCGAGCAGCTCGTATTCGGTTCCTTCCACATCGAGCTTCACCCCATAGCCGCTGCTGTGTTCCAAAAGCTCTCCAAACGACTGCACCCCCGAATTGCTTTCAAGCCCGATGTGCTTTTTGACAAACTGCAGGTTGCCAGAAAATAGCTGCTTCATGCGAAGCATCATCGATATTTTGCCCCACGACTGAGCAGGCGTATCCTGCACACCCAGAAACCTGAAGGGATACAAGGCAATTTTGCCAAAGTTTTTGAGCACCCAGTAAAGCATGGTGCTGTTGAACCCCGATGTTCTGTCGAAGGCAACGATAGGTAAATCAGGTCGGCTCTCTTTCAACTCTATCTCAAACGACCAATCGTACGAAAGCCCACAAGAGATAAAATGACTGCAATTGGCTAAGCTCCGAGACGAAAAAACGTAGCCCCCATCATAGTTCCTGCCTAATCGTATCAGATCCGCCGGAGCAACAGGACGCAACAGTTCCAAAATTCCCAGGGTTTCTTCCCGCATATCTACTTTCTCTTTCATCTTCAATGGCTAGCTGGCGCAAAACAAAATGCAAATATGCGGGTATTATTCAGTTTTCTGCTAAAAATTCACTCACCGTTTCTTCTTCTTGTAGATATTCTTCAGGTCGTTTTCAAACAGTGTATAGGGATCGTCATAAAACTTCATGAAGTCAGGCACACTTACCTGCCCCGGATACGGCGCATAGTAGTGCGTTGGGCTGCGGATGTCGTTGCGCCACACCAGCACGTAGGCGAGCCGCATTTTGTGCATGCGCATGGTCTTGAGCAGCGTCTCTGTCCACCAGGTTTCGTTGGGAATCGACTCCAGGCCTGTCTCCGTAAAAGCAGCCAGCTTACCGGCCTTTCGGGCATAGTCCGACACAATCTTTAGTTTCAATGCAGCCGTGTCAATCGCATAGCGGTTGCGGCCCATGTCGCCATAGTTGTCCATGCCCACCATGTCCACCCATTCGTCGCCAGGATAGCGGGCAAGGTATTTTTCTTCTGTAAGAAACTGATTGTCGGGCGAGAAGGCGTAGATGAAATTGTGTACATCCAGCTCGTCACGCAGGTAGCTAACTGTGAATTGCCACAAGGCGATGAACTCTTCCCGGGTGCAATGCGAAGCACCCCACCAAAACCAGCCACCGTCAAACTCGTGATAGGGCCTGAAGATGACAGGTACGAGCTCTCCGTTGGCCCCTTTGATGCTGTGTGCCCAATCGGCTATGCCTTTCAGTATCTCCTTGTATTGTTCGTGGGCCTGCCCTCCGGGAATGATATAACTCACGGCAGGCAGCGACACGGTGTCCCGCCAGTAGAAGCCTCCGCCCGACACGGGGTTCGAAAAGTGCCACGCAATGGTAGTGACACCTCCCCTGTTGTAGGTATCCACCACATTCTTTCTCAGGCGCTCCTTAGCTTGCTCTATTTGCTCTGGTGAACGACCTGAAAAGCCACTGAAATCCACACCCACCATGGCGGGATGGGATCCGGTCACCGATTTCACATCAGAGCGGTCTTCGTCGCCAGCCCAGCCATGTCCGTACTCAGTGGCGTGCTGGTGAGCAAACAGTGTATGTTTTTTGGAAAGCTTCCGAAGGCTTTTGTAGAGCTTCTGCGTTTCTCTTGTGGCGTCTTTATCAATTGGTTTGTTTTTTTGAGCCAAAGCAGTTGATAAAAAAACACCAATAAGGCCAAAGATGAGAAGAATCCGTTTCGTCGTCATGTGGGTGCGTTTAGGTGCAAATCAGTCTCAAAAATACCTCCTCACTCAAAAGGTATCAACTGATTGGTGGCCAATGGTAGGCGTCTTTCGTACCAAAATAAGGGGTGAAATCGCTCGGTGGTCAGCCGACTACAGATCAAATGCCAGAACCGCCCAAGGAGTTTTCATCCTTTGTGGCCGCAAAAAGTGCTAGCTTTCATTCAACATCACGCTACGTCAGGCTTCTTGAGCAAAAGCACCGGCAGCCAACTGTTATTACCCATCTTTATCAGCGATTCCCCTATACAATGAAAAACACAGTCAACCAGACGCCGCTTTTAGTGATAGTGCTTGCCTTCCTTTATGGTTGTGCCAGCGAGCCTAAAACTGAGACTGTCCATGAAGCCCCCTCTGCTGCTGTCAAATCTGAGAGCAAAGGCCCGGAAAATGGCACCCTGCTCATCATTGGCGGTGCCGCCCAAAGCATCTTTTACGACAAGTTCATGGAGCTGGTGGGCGGCCCCGACGAGCCCATTGTGGTCATTCCTACGGCGGCCTCCAGCGATGATTTTGACGAGGCCTACCTCGAAAAGTTCAGGAAAAGCTATACCGACAGGGGCTTTACCAATGTAACGGTGCTGCACACCCGTAGTGCTGAAGAAGCCAACACCGAGGAGTTTGCAGCTCCCATCAAAAATGCCAGGGGCGTGTGGTTCAGCGGCGGCAGGCAGTGGCGCCACGCCGACAGCTACCTGAATACAAAAACGCATGAAGCTTTCAACGAGCTGCTCGGCAGAGGCGGTGTGATTGCCGGAAGCTCTGCCGGAGCCACCATACAGGGTTCTTACCTGGCACGAGGCGACACAAAGTCAAACACCGTCATGATGGGTGACCACGAAGAAGGGCTCGGCTTTGTGACAAACATCGCCATCGACCAGCACCTGTTTGCCCGAAACAGGCAATTCGATCTATTTGAAATACTCGAAGAAAAACCGGAGCTGCTCGGCGTTGGGCTCGATGAGAACACAGGCATCATTGTGCAGGGCGATCAATTCACAGTGTTTGGCGAAAGCTATGTGGCCATTTACGACGGCACCAGGTGGTCGGCGGAGCGAGACACAATTTACCAGCTAGCACCTGGCAGCAAGGAGTTTTACCTATTGAAAGAAGGCCAGATGTATGATTTGAAGAACCGCAAAGTTATCAACTGACTTGATCTGAGTCCTTAGTAGCCAGCCTGGCTTAACCTTCTGCCTGATGCAATTGGATCAAATTGCCGCAAGTATCCTCGAAAACAGCCTGCGTGCCCCATTCGGCTTTTTTAGGCTTACTTCTGAAAACGACTCCCTTTTCCCTCAGCCTTTGGTAGTCCGCATGGATGTCTTTGGTTCCAAAAACAATGGTCGGCAATCCAGCCTCATATACAGCTTTCTGGAAGGCGTCGGCCCCAAGGTTTTGGTTAGGTTCCAGGAGCAGCGAAGTGCCATCTGGCTCATCCGGGCCTGCAACAATCGCTAGCTGCATTTCCGGCATGTACATTTTTTCCACAAAACCCAGCACCTCGGTATAGAACTTAAATGCAGCAATGGGGTCGTTTACAAAGATACTTGTTAGTGCTATTTTCATTTTCTTCTTGCTTAGGGTTGCTTTCTTTTCAAGATCAGGGCGCTCACCAGGGAAATGACAAGACCTATAGGAAACACTTCTGAAAAAGTGATGAGCACTACCGCCAGGGGATTTTGGTACATGTCGGCAAAAGTGGCCATTTCAGTAGCCTTGGCAGCCAGTTCCTGTTCGTTAGCACCACCAATTTTCGCCATATACATCACATGCTGGTTGTATTTATCCAGATAATCGGGCATGAATAAATAATAGTCAAAAAGCCACACCACCACATACATCGTTGCGGCGATGAGGCTAATATAAAGCCCTGTTAAAAATGCTTTACCAAAACCGATAACGCCTCCATTCTGCTTGTCCCTGAATGTTTTGATGCCCACAAAAATGAAGGAGAAGGCGGCGATCATCAGGGCGTAACCGACTACATCGTTGGTCTCAAATTCCGGGTTGGTGTAACACTTATCGGCCATATACAGCATCATGCCCGTGATGATGACGCCAGAAATAAGGCCGAAAACAAGAACTATCTTTTTCATCGTCGTGATTGTTTTTTTGTTGGATGCTGGCAAAGATGCAGGATGGAGCCTGTCAATTAATCACACTTTCGGGTGATTTTGAATTATTCACCCAAAAGGATGAGCCCATCAAGCCACAATTCCCAACTTTCTTGCTTTGTCGACGGCCTGCGTTCTGCGGCCCACGTCAAGTTTCTCAAACAGGTTTTTCAAGTGCGTCTTCACCGTGTTCAACGACACAAAAAGCTGATCAGCAATTTCCTGATTACTTTTGCCAGCCGCCATCAGCTGCAGCACCTCGAGCTCCCTTTGGCTAATGCCGGTTTCCTTCAATGCTTCTTCGTTGGCAAGAAAATGCGCTGAATCAACAAGCACAGCTTTCTCTACTATTACCGTTTTAGGGTTCGTGAGCTTGAGCGCCAGCCAGATGCCAAGGCCTGTAAAAAGAAGAGCAAGGCCACCTGCATAAATGGCGAAAGCATTATGGATAATGAGAAAGCGCAATTCCAGCCACCGGAGTACAATGAGAAACAAAGCCATAGAAAGGCCATAAGTGAGGAAGTGTCTGTATTTGGAAACCGATGTCAAACTTGTGCTTTGCAGTTGTTGAGTTCAAATATAAAAATAGCCACAAAATAAAGCTTAAGTACAGCCAGATAGGAGGACAAACGCATTTAAAACTTTAAAATTCTTCTTTTTTACCCTTCCAGGTCGGCCCGTTCCACGTCGGTAACCCTAAAGGGAAAGAAGAATTTCAAAGCTGTTTCACCCTTAAGGGCCGGGGTAGAAAAACAGCTTTGAAAATAATTTATCCAATATATTTTAAATGCGTTTGCCCTGAGCCAGATAGGAGGCACCTTAAGGGTAATGGTTAAATAAGCCGTCCATAAAGAGTAGAAACCAAACCGAAACATGCGCCAACCACTTCTACTTGTTTTTGCCATCACTTTATTCACTGCCTGCAAAACCGAGCCCCCGACCTCCATCAACCGCCAGGCCGTTTTCGACCGTCACAACGTCCACATCACCGAAGTAGACACCCTGGCCTCCCTGAGTCTGGGCAATGGCCGCTTCGCCATGACCATGGACGTCACCGGCCTGCAAACCTTCCCCCAGCACTACCAGAAAGGCGTACCCCTCGGCACCATGTCGGAATGGGGCTGGCACAGCTTCCCTACCAACGAGACTTATTCCATCGAGGAAACCCTGGCACCGATCACGTCGCACGGCAGAGAAGTGCCTTACGCCCGGCAGTGGCCAGCAGGCACAAGGCAGGCAGAAGCCGCCAACTACATTCGCCAAAACCCGCACCGGATTCACCTCGCCACTATCGGCTGGCACATCACCAAAGCTGACGGAACCAAGGTGGCCATTTCCGACATTCAAAACATCGACCAAACACTCGACCCCTGGACAGGAGAGCTCACAAGCCGCTTTGCCGTTGAAGGTGTACCGGTGGAGGTGATCTCCTTTATGAGCCAAACAGAAGATCGGCTGGGTGTTAAAGTGAAAAGCAACCTCCTAAAAGAGGGGCGCATCGGGCTCACCATCAACTACCCCTACCCCACCGACAAGTTTCAGGATGAAGCCGTGCTCTTCGACGCCGACGAGCCCAACCGTTTGCAAATGACTCAGCCCGATCCTAAGCAGGTAACCATCCGCCGCCAACTTGATACCACCCGCTATTTCACCCAGTTGCAGTCGTCGGTGGCGGTGCCTGTTGTTGATGCTACTGATAAAGGCTTCCTCCTGAAGCCTGAGCCTGGGCAGGATACCTGGACCTTCGACGTTACTTTCTCTCAAGAAGAAGGGGCAGTTGCAAACAAGGCCTTTGAAGTGTTGCAATCCGAAGCCCATCAGGCACTGATCGACTACTGGAACACAGGCATGATGATCGATTTTGGGGCAACAAAAGACCCAAGGGCTTTCGAGATTGAACGACGGATGGTATTGTCGCTTTACCTAACCAAAATCAATTGTGGGGGCAAAACCCCACCTCAGGAAACAGGGCTCACTTACAACTCGTGGTACGGCAAGCCACACATGGAAATGGCCTGGTGGCATGGTGTGCATTTCGCCATGTGGGGCCGACCAGAGGTACTGGAAGACCATATGGAGTGGTACCTGAGAAGCATTGGGGTGGCCAGGCAAATTGCAGAACGACAGGGATTTGAGGGAGTGAGGTGGCAGAAAATGACCGACCCCTGGAGCCAGGAAACAGCCTCCTCAGTAGGTTCCTACCTATTATGGCAGCAGCCCCATATCATTACGTTTGCCGAGCTGATCTACAACGGCAAGCCCACCAAAGAGATGCTCGAAAAATACGACGAGGTAGTGCAGGAAACTGCGGCTTTTATGGCCGACTTCGCCTGGTACGACCCCGAGCTCAAGCGCTATATCCTCGGGCCGGGAGTAATTGCCGCCCAGGAGCGGTTTGATCCCAAGACCACCTTCAACCCGACTTATGAACTGGCTTACTGGCGCTGGGCGCTGGAAACAGCGCAGCAGTGGAGAGAACGGCAAGGGCAACCGAGAAACGACAAGTGGGACAAGGTACTGAACGGCCTTTCGCCACTACCGCAAAAGGACGGCCTTTACCTGGCCGCAGAAAGCGCTCCCGAGTCGTACGACTCTACCTACTACATGACCGACCACCCCAGCGTGCTGGGCGCCTATGGCATGCTGCCCATGACCGACGGGCTCGACACTGCCGTGATGCACCGCACCTTCGATAAGATCTGGACCGACTGGCAGTGGCACGACACCTGGGGCTGGGACTTTCCTATGGTAGCCATGACAGCCACCCGGCTGGGCGATGCCGAAAAAGCTGTCGATGGCCTGCTCATGCCCATCACCACCAACATTTACCTGCCCAACGGCCACAACTACCAAACGGACCGCCTTCGCCTCTACCTCCCCGGCAATGGTGGTGTGCTGGCAGCTTTAGCGATGATGGCAAAGCAAGAAAACGGCTGGCCAGAGGGGTGGGTGGTGAGAATGGTACAAGGAGAGTGAAGTATTTTTGGTTGGTTGATGTTGACAGCGCACCCGGGAGATGCCTTTCTTCAAAGGCATGACGATCCTGCGTTGGTTGGTGTGAGAGAATAGTGTGCCGCTCCTTTCATGGCATCGCTGCTAACCCCGCAGGAGAAACAACCATTGATGCTAACACCACCGCCCGCTACACCGTCATACCGTTCCACGTCGGCCGGCCTGGAAGGATGCGCAGGCAGGTATCTCCGTTCAACTAACGTAATCGTCTCTGGGTTGACCTTGATAATTTAACTTTATTAACTACTTACAAAACAGCAAAAGCTAAATCATTGTTAAATTAGCGGTAGCAATACGAGGAAAGCCGTAAGTATCAGAGCGGTTGATTCCAGGAAGTAAATCTCCCGGGGACAAAAATGAAACAACATGGAACAGGACGTCAGGTGGAAACAGCGGTTTGAAAACTATGAAAAGGCCCTGAGCCAATTGAAACGATTTATCGATAAGGGTGAACTGAACGAGTTTGAGGAGCAAGGGCTCATTCAATGTTTTGAGTATACGTATGAGCTCGCCTGGAGCCTGATGAAAGATTACCTGACTTTTCAGGGCATCGTTGGAATCACGGGAAGCAGGGATGCCATCCGCCAGGCATTCAACAAAGGTCTTATTTCGCACGGCGATGATTGGATGAGTATGGTGGAAGACCGGATCATTTCCGTCCATACCTACAATATGGAAACCACCAGAATGATAGAGGAAAGAATCTACAAGACCTGTTTTCGGTTGTTTTCTGATTTCTATTCTCAAATGAAAACACGCCTATGAGATTTGGATTAAAGGAGTCGATGATCGGTCGTGTCAATTCGGTTTTTGACAAATACCCCGAAATTGAAGAAGTTATTATCTATGGATCCAGGGCAAGGGGTAGCTATAGAGAAGGATCAGATATTGACATGACGCTGAAAGGAACCGGCCTCACAGATAGCATTCGTTCGAAAGTCTGGTTAGCCATTGATGAATTAAACACTCCTTACCTATTCGATATTAGCATTTACAATCACCTCCACTCTCCTGGTTTGGAAGAGCACATTGACCGGGTGGGTAAGCTGTTCTACAGAAAGGAAGTGCTTACCGCCGCCAGAGAGTAGGTAAAGAGGTTACTCTAGCCCCAGAGAAAGTGTAACCTCTTTAATCCTAGAAAGACGATTCGTCACTAACTAAAGAGGTTACATCGGCAGGGGCGCACAGAGTAACCTCTTTAGTTCAAACCCCAAATTAGAGAGGTTACACCTGCTCCAAATTAAAGAGGTTACTCTAGCCCCAAAGAAAGTCGTAACCTCTTTAATCCTCGAAGCACGAGTCGTTACCGACTAAAGAGGTTACATCGGCAGGGACGCATAGAGTAACCTCTTTAGTTCAAAGCCTTTACTCCAGCAACCACTTTTCATCTAGCGGAGGTTGTTTCTCTTGCAGGTGAAACGCCTGGTACTGCTCTTTTCCTCCGAACCAGTCCAACACGGCTTGACGGCTTAAGAAAGTTGGAGCGTCCTGCAGGTGCGCCTGATACGATGAGTAAGGATAGCTCCTGAAGTCTTTTACCAACCCATGCTTCTCAGGATTCCTGTGGATGTAAGCGATCAGGGTAGAAAAATAAGACTCCTCTTTCACCTCAATCCTCTTAAAAGGAGTTTCAAAAAGGCCTCCTGTTCTATTGTACACGCTGTTTACGGCCCGGGTGTAGCTTTTCAAAAAGCTGGAGAAGCCGTTGCTTACGTGCCAGTAATAGGGCTTCTCTCTGTCTTTTTTTATCGCCAAATCCAGTTGCGCTACATCTCGCACTCTTACAAGTAGATGAAAATGATTACCAAGCAAGCAGTAAGCAAACGTTTCCACAAAAGGATGGACGAATTGAGTGTACTGCTTCAAGAAGAAATCGTAGTTTTTGGCCTCAAAAAAGACTGGCATGCCATTGATTCCCCGATTAAAAATGTGGAAATACTGATCGGGATGTAGTTTGGCGTTTCTTATGTCCATAGTCCGAATTAGTTGCTGACTCAATATAAGGATTTCGGATAAAGAGGCGCCATTAAAGAGGCTACACCTGCTCCAGATTAAAGAGGTTACTCTAGCCCCAAAGAAAGTGTAACCTCTTTAATCCTAGAAAGACGATTCGTCACTAACTAAAGAGGTTACATCGGCAGGGACGCAGAGAGTAACCTCTTTAGTTCAAACCCAAAATTAAAGAGGCTACACCTGCTCCAAATTAAAGAGGTTACTCTAGCCCCAAAGAAAGTGTAACCTCTTTAATCTTAGAACTACGAGTCGTTACCGACTAAAGAGGTTACATCGGCAGGGGCGCAGAGAGTAACCTCTTTAGTTCAAGACGTTACCATTAAAGAGGTTACTCTGCCCCAGAGAAAGTCGTAACCTCTTTAATCTTAGAACTACGATTCGTTACCGACTAAAGAGGTTATATCGGCAGGGACGCATAGAGTAACCTCTTTAGTTCAAACCCAAAATTAAAGAGGTTACACCTGCTCCAAATTAAAGAGGTTACTCTAGCCCCAGAGAAAGTAGTAACCTCTTTAATCCTCGAAGCACGAGTCGTCACAAACTAAAGAGGTTACATCGGCAGGGGCGCACAGAGTAACCTCTTTAGTTCAAACCCCAAATTAAAGAGGCTACACCTGCTCCAAATTAAAGAGGTTACTCTAGCCCCAAAGAAAGTAGTACCCTCTTTAATCTTCAAAAAACGATTCGTTACCGACTAAAGAGGTTACATCGGCAGAGACGCACAGAGTAACCTCTTTAGTTCAAAACGTTTTTGCTGGGGACGCAGAGAGTAACCTCCTTAGCCAAAAAAAATCCCGCACTTTCATGCGGGATCCTACTCTCTCTGCTGGCGTTCGCCAATTGGCACGCCGACAGCAACATGTACTACGCTACTCATGCAGCCTCCTCGTTTGGTGACACATCCAGGTTGTCAAACGCATCTGACGACCTGGTAAACTTCAGCTCGGCGAGCTTCATCTTCATCTCGGCGCTGGGCGCAAATATCACCCTGGCCCCTTTGATGCTATAAGCTGTCACCTTCTCAGGCTGCTCGTGTCCGTTGCTGCTGATGTTGATACGGAACGTACCCAGCTGCCCCAGATTCACGATATGGCCCTTTCTCACATACTTCGGAATCAGGTCGAGGAAGTTCTCCACCGCATTGAGCGCATCGCCCTTGGTAAGGGTGCTCATAGCAGTGATTTCCTCAATGATCTCCCGAAGGCTGATCACACGATCTCTCTTAACGAAAGCGTAGTACTTCTGGTCGCCTCCCCCAGCTACTCCCGGCTGGCCACGACGAATAATTGAATATGGTATTGCATTCATGATTGATAAAATTTAAATGGTTAAACAAATGATTTAAAACGGTTTTTCTACATCGTTTAGTTAAGAGGTTCAGTCTCCTAATTCCATTTTTACCCCCTCCCTAAAGGGCGAGACAATGATCATTAATACTTCCCTTTAGGGGTGCCCGGCTTAGGGATTAAGGGTAAAATGCTCTTAACTAAACTCAAAGAACGGGGTGTCCCAGCCTGCGAAGGGTGTACCGCTGTTGCGCCTCCCGCTCAGTGAACGCCTGTGGGGCATGTTCAAGAGGATGACTCCGATGACCTGGTCTTCTAAAGCATCCCGATACCCGGTGCGCTCAAAGAAAAAGAGGCAAGATGCACTACTTCAACAAAATGGACGGTAACAATTTGAAATCCCGGCCGGGTATTTCGGTAGAGTGAAAAGCGGTTCGTTTGAGGCCTCAGCAGAAGTGATTTTTACTCCGTGTTTGTTGCAAAAAAACAATTCAATATTGGTGCCAAAAAGTTCTTTCCACTAAAAATTAGTTGAAAAAATTTATATTATTTTTCAATGAAACAAAAAGACTGAAAAAAAGATATGGTTTGAGACTATTTTACGCATCCCTACCTGCATTTTTTCGTATAAAGGCTCTTTATAAAAGTGTACTTAAAGTCATTTTCAATCGATTGAAATCAAATATTTGTGAAGTTTTGACTCAACGACTATCAGGGAAATTTCAGATGATAAACCCGGAGAGAAAACAAGATGACATGAATTGAACTTTTCGAATGCATTCCGACCCTGCGGTTAACCAGCAATCCACTTCCAGAAGACACCTTTCCACTCTAGCGCTAGATGTCTTCCAGTCTAGCGCTAGACGCAGGCAAAAGTAGCGCTAGATCTTCTTGGCTCTTGCGCTACATCTTTCTCCCTGTTGCGGTGAAAGTTTATTCCTTTGTTCGTGAAACTTCCTTCCTGTAGGCGAGAATCTTTCCGGTTCCATAGCAGAAGCACCCACCTTTGGCCTTTGAGGTGAGTACTTTCAAGGCAGGAACCAGGGAAATGTAGCGCTGGAAGAAGGGTCGGTCTTGCGGTAGATGCAGGTGGAGGTTGCGGTAGGTGACGGTGAGGCTAGGGTTCGGTGATGTAAAGAATATAGATGAAAGTGTCTTCGGTTATGTAATAGGAGCCAACAGCATAAAAATGATATCGGAAATCACCTTTTTGCTGACATCCAATTTCATTATATTTAACTTGCCTTCTTGATTAAAGGATACTATGTCTCAAACCCTCCGCTTTTCTGGTCATGAATCGTTTCAATGCAGATTTTACTGGCTAAAAAAGGGCTACGACTTCATTCAAGAAAATGGTGATTTTAGCTCGGATGATGCTCCTGTTAAATTAGGTGTTGGTAAAAACATGGTCACTGCCATCAGATATTGGCTAAAAGCTTTCGGTGTTTTTGATCATGAAGTAAAAGAGATCTCCCCACTTGCGTCCAAAATTTTTGATAGCAATACCGGCTGGGACCCATACTTGGAAGATGAGGGAACGCTATGGTTACTTCACTACTTCCTGATTAAAAATGACTATGCATCTTCCTATGGGTTGATATTCAATGACCTACGAAAAAAAAGGCCAGATTTTAACTTCAAACACTTTGAAACGTCAGTGGAACAAGCCGGTGGCTCTGTCGCCAGCAATACTCTCAAGACCGATTTTCAAATCTTCAGCAGAACCTACATCCCAAGAGACGACAGCAAAGACCTCGATGAAAGCTACTCTGGCTTGCTGACCGAACTGGGCTTGGTCAGTAAATTCAAAAAAGATAAAACAGAATACTTTTCCATAGAACCCAAGCGAAAGCGGGACATCCCAGTAGCGATATTCCTCTACTGTCTTCTAGAGAGCACTGGCACAAGTAATTCGGTAAGTTTCGACAGTGTCTATAGCGACGGAGTTGGGAGCACCTTTGCATTAACAAGAGATGGCTTAACCGAAATGTTGGAGAAGCTAGCAGAGAGTTATCAATGGATAACCTTCAGCAATGAAGCTGGCATTAAAGAGTTGCAGTTTTCAAAACAAGTAGCCCCATTTGACATCCTAAAAGAATATTATGAAGGTTAAGTTTTCGCCATCAGTCAATATTATTCGGGATGAGTCCCAGGAGATCAACTACATCGTTACCCCAAATGTTGAGAAGAAGGTTGTAGAGATAGAGGAACTCATTCAAACCGGGTTTAGAGCATTTACCATCATTGGCTCCTATGGCTCTGGTAAATCGTCTTTTCTTTGGGCGTTAGAAGGAAACACGCAAAAGAAGGCAAATTACTTTGAATCGAAACTTGGCAATGGAGCATCTTTCCTAAAGATAGTTGGCGAATATGCCTCTCTGCGTGAGACCCTTGCTGAAAAGCTGAATTCTTCAGATGACACCAAAAGCTTGCTGGCAGCTCTTAAGGCAAAACCCAGTAAAGCGGGGCTTTTTTTAATCGTCGACGAGTTTGGCAAGTTTTTAGAATATGCTGTGCGCAACGACACAGAAAAGGAAATCTATTTTCTCCAACAGCTTGCTGAGTATGTAGCCGAGCCAAGCAACAACTGCATCCTTATCACCACCCTTCACCAAAGTTTCGAAGCATACGCTACCCCTGGCCTCACATTGTCTGAAAGAAATGAATGGAAGAAGGTCAAGGGCAGATTCAAAGACATCACCTTCAACGAGCCCGTAGAACAACTTCTTTACCTGGCTTCAAAAAAGCTATCCAATGAGGGGCTTGCAAATACATCCGTAGTTAAAAAGAATATTGAGCTTCAAAGGAAGCATTCAATTGTAAAATTAGATGCTACATTCTTAAGCGACATTAGTTCGGCGCTTTGGCCCCTCGACTTATTCTCAGGTTACCTGCTGGCAGTAGGTTTGCAACGCTATGGCCAAAATGAGAGAAGCCTATTTACATTTCTAGAAGGCGAGCTTGACGAAGCCAGCACAAGACAGCTTATGGTTGCCGATATCTTTGACTATTTGTACCTCGAGTTCTATTCTTACTTAGGTAGCGATAAAAACTACGACTACAATACGTGGAGAGCCGTCTCTAAAGCCATTGAAAGAGCCGAACTGTTAGAAAGAAGCAATACTAGCTTGGGGCAAGCCATTATTAAAGTCATTGGGGTGGTCTCACTTCTCGGCCACAAAGGGGCAAAACTTGACAAGTCATTTCTCATCAATTATCTAAGTTCCACCTACTCTGAAGAAGAGATTGAAAAGGCCATTGATGAACTGGAATCCAGAAAAATTATCCTCTTCACTCTTTACAATAATGCCTACAGGGTTTTTGAAGGCACAGATGTCGACTTTAAGGAAGAACTTAAGATAGCAGGCAGCGAGATAGACGGATACATTGACGTCCCCTCAAAACTAAGGGAGTACTTCAAGTTCTCAGTAGTGAGTGCCAAGGCTGTCACTTACCAACTTGGCACACCTCGCTTCTTTCAGCATGTCATTTCCGAAAATCCAATAGAGGAATTGCCAAAAGGGCAAATCGACGGCTTTATTAATTTGGTTTTCAGTGAAACCTTGGGGATCAAAGGCCTGAAGGAGGTCTCGAAGGAAAATGAGGAGACACTATATGCTAAGTTTGAGAATGTTCAAGATATCAGGGAGATACTTATTGATATCGAAAGAACAACCAAAGCAATGGCCAAGCACCATGAAGACTTCGAGGCCAGGAAAGAATTTGAAAATATACTCCATAGCCATAAGCAGCTACTCAATAGAAGTGTGCTAGATGCGCTTTATACGGATCGTGTTTCTTGGATATACAAGGGGGAAAGGCAACCGATTTCATCTAACAAAGAGCTTAACAAAAAACTCTCTGAAATTTGCAGAGACGTCTATTCACAAACACCTTCGTTCCGAAATGAACTGGTCAATAGACATATCTTACAGGGCGCATCTGGAGCAAAGAATCCTTATTTCAAAGCTCTGGTGACCAATTATCATTTAGAAGACTTAGGCTTCGCTAAGGATCGATTCCCTGCCGAAAAGACTATCTATTTAACCCTTCTTAAGGAAACGGGCATACACCATGCTACAGGCGTCGACTACGAGTTCGCCAGACCAAATGATAACTTCCAAGATTTATGGAAGGCATGTGAGTCTTTCCTAGCTTCGACAAAATCTGAAAAGAAAAAGATCACGGTACTCTTTGAGCTACTAAGCAGAAAGCCATTTAAGCTTACACAGGGCTTTCTTGATTTTTGGATACCTACATTCCTTTTTATCAAGCGAGATGATTTTGCTTTGTTCAGCGACGAAGAGGCCTACCAACCGGAAATAACGGATTCACATCTCTACTTCTTTACCAGAGACGCTTCGAAGTACAGTATCAAAGCTTTCGATGTGGAGGGTATTAAACTCAACCTATATAATAAGTATAGGGAGCTTCTTCAACTCAAAGACGAGAGGAAGGTAAATAACCAAAGCCTCATTGAGAGCGTGAAGCCATTCATGGTGTTTCATCATCATTTAAATACCTACGCAAAGACCACCAATCGAATAACACCCGAAACAAAAGCCCTGCGCCAGGCAATTGAAAAGGCTGAAGATCCGGAAAAGCTATTCTTTGAGGAATTTCCTAGTGCCATAGGCATTGAGCTAAAAGACCTGCTGGCATCGCCGGAGCTGTTCGACGAGTACATCAAGAAAATGAAAGCTGCTATCCGTGAACTTCAAGGGTGCTTCGATCAGTTAATGGATAGAATCGAGAAGTTCATTTTGCTTGAATTGTTCGGAGGACAACAGCTTAGCTTCCAAGAATACAAATCAAAGATTGATCTTCGATTTGGGAGCTTAAAGGAACATATGCTTATCCCTCAACAAACTGCTTTACTCATTCGCTTGCGGTCTCCATTGGATGATAGGAATTCCTGGCTTAACTCACTCAGCCACGTATTGATTGGAAAATCGCTGGAAGTACTACGAGACAAGGAAGAAGAGGTTTTTAAAGAAAAGCTTAAGACGGCTTTCAAGGAATTAGATAATTTAGTGGTATTGACGAATGCCTCCAGAGAAGGTGAGGAAAAAATAATGAAGGTAGATATCACGTCACTAGAAGGCGGCTCCAAAGAGCAGGTAATCAGGATACCGGCAGTTTTGGACGATGAAGCACTTGACTTAATGAACAAGGTGAAATCTTCCCTAGGAAAGAACGATAATTTGAATAAATTTATATTGGCCAATTTGCTAAAGCAGTTGCTAAATGACTAAACCAAAACACGTATTAGGTATATCGGGCGGGAAAGACAGTGCTGCATTGGCCATATACTTAAGAAATAAATACCCTCAGCTAGACATCCACTATTACTTCTGCGATACAGGCAAAGAGCTTGACGAAACTTACCAGCTTATCGAAAGACTGGAAGGCTACCTGGGAAAGCCGATAGAAAGGCTGGAATCAAAAGAAGCCAAGGATCTTCAAAAAAACCCTTTTGACTATTTCTACCAGGCTTACCGTGGCTACTTACCTTCTAATGTGGCTAGGTGGTGCACCAAAAAAATGAAACTTGAGCCTTTCGAAGCTTACGTCGGGGAAATCCCCACCATCTCCTATGTAGGCATAAGGGGAGACGAAGACAGGGAAGGCTATATTTCAAGAAAGGCCAATATTCAATCCATTTTTCCCTTCCGTAGGAATATCTGGAGTGAAGAAGTGATTTATAAAGTGCTGGGCAATACCGAACAGAGCCAAATAATCGGGATTTACGAAAACTTCCTAAGTGGCAAAAAACTCGACAAAGTAATTGAAATTATTAAGCAGCCCCTGGTTTTTGAGGAAAGGAATTCCGACCAGAACCGAAGGGTAGCCCAAGAAAAGCTTAATCTTCTCTTCGACCAGGGACTTCCTGAATTCAATCAAGTGGCCTTCCACTATTTGAAAGACAAAGGCTACCCTATTTCTCTTGAAGAAGATTACCCATTGCTCCATGACGATGAGATACTTGTAAGGGATGATATTTTTCGTTTGCTCGAAGAAAGTGAAGTAGGTGTGCCCGGCTACTACGAAAAGCTGGACTACGAGGTAGATGGGGAAACCGGCCAGTATGCCAGAAGCCGTTCCGGGTGCTACTTCTGCTTCTTTCAGCAAAAGATAGAGTGGATTTGGCTCTACGAGCAGCACCCAGCTCTTTATACTCAGGCGATGGAATATGAAAACGAAAAGGAAGGTTTCACCTGGAACCAAAATGAGTCACTCAAAGACCTGCTTCACCCCAACAGGATGAAGCAAATCAAGATGGATCACTTGAACAGAATGGATAAAGAAAAGGCAAAAGGGTCAAAGTACCTGTTGGATAAGGTGATTGATACTGAAAAGGATTGTCTGGCTTGTTTTGGTTGACCCCTGCTCAAGTTAGGGTCGGTATCCTTTCTAATTCTTGATCAACCTCTTCCTCATCCAAATTAAGCCGTGACGCATAATCCTCTCTCAGTTTTCTAACCTCAATTTCTGTCATAATCTCTTCACTGTAAATTCTAAGAAATAATAATTTAGTTACTGTGCTCGAACCCATAATCATTTTACCGTTTGTATCATCCCATAACACTGACTTCCAGGGAATGGCATTCAATTGAAAATCTACACCATTGAACGAGCGGAAGATATCCTCGTAGGTTGAATTTTCTCTTTTGTGGATTTCAATCACTGCCTGAACGAACGGCAATAGGCCGACTGGTCGGAAGAGTAGATTGCCCCCAGTATCATTGTTCCTTAACACTCCGACAGGATTGTCCTCAATCGGGATTCGAAGATATCCCGTAACTATATTAAACCCTGAACAGAAACAGTTCCAAAAACCAAGACAGTATTCTCTGAAAGCCTCTATCTCTTCACCATTACGGCGAAATTTGAGATAGTTTTCGAGCCTTTTTTTGGTGGCTTTCTCATTAAATGTTTCGAAATAAAATTGTTTAAATATCTCGATATTGCACTGATACAAATTAATTATAGAAGTAATCGCTGTTCTGTTCCTTTCAGGAATCGCCTTTTGTTTGGATATTACAACCCTTTTATCTTGAAAAAGCGGGTATTCCTCAATCTGATGTCTGGTCACAATTGCCACAGTGTCATCCTCATCCAGCGCTATGACATCATTCAACGTGACTGGTTTAGCATACCTGTTAAGGGTAGTAAATAACCTGCGAGTTTTCTCCTTTCCTTCATCCGTGCTTTCATGACCAATAATTATAGCACCAATTTGTTGACTTTCCAGCTCTGGATTTGTTAGCAATGCCGCTTTGATTCCCTCCACTCTATGCTGCCCATCAACAGGGAAAATCTTCCCGTCGGCTGGAAATTCTAGTAATCCTACAGTATAGATTTCATGTTCATCGTACTCTAGTTTGACCTCCGTCCAATCTGGATAATTATTATAAACAGCGAGCACAAGTGAATTGAAGAATAATTGCGGTTGATTTAAAATATAGTCTCTTATACTCAAATAATTATTTGTGATGCTTCTTTGAATTAAATCACTGAGGGTTTTACTCTTATGTAATTGATCGTCTATCTTTTCTACATGGTCGCTCACCTGTTTAAAGGTCAGGGAGGTTGTGTAAAAAACCCTATCACCAATTTTGGACCGAATTGCGGGTATTTTCATTCTTGAAATGCTTTAATTGCTGCAGAAATCTCCTTACTTGGAATCTTGTCATTGAAAGGCAAAAGCAGACTATTTATTAGCTTTTCCTCCAAGTCAACAATCCTTTCGTTTCCATCAAGGGGCAAAAAGCTTAAATAAAGCTCATTTCCCCAAGTCTCAATCATGCGATTAATTTTGGGTCGATCATCTGAGTAGTACTCTCTTATTCTTTTCCTCAGATTTTGATGTGCCGTAAATTGCACCCTTCCAATGTAGACGGGATACTCCGATATACCGGGGATCATTGGACAATGTATTTTAAACAAATATAATCCCCCTGTATCATTAGGAACATCCGCTAATAAATCGTTTAGACGGGAACCATCTTCATTCAAGTATTTTATAGTTCTCCAGCGCCCCTCTGAAATATCAATACCTTCAAGATCTACATTCCAAAGAGGTTGATGAAGCCTATAAAAAACCTTTTTTTTATTAATTTCAGACCCTAAGTCAAAAGCTGAAACCTCCATACCAAATAACCATTTAATTTGATAACCCAACTATCATTTCTTCCATTCTCCCATAGTTTGAAATAAAGGCAGAATAGTAGTAATCAAAAAGTCGTTCAAATACTCAACTATATCGGCATCTATTCTTTCTTGATTGTTCGAAGTTCTTGCCTTACCCCCAAGCACCATTAGTAAGAACGCAGTTATTTCAAAAAGTTAACAGCGCTGAAATGGTCAACAAAATAATTCGGCTCCGCTTGCATCTTTGCCCTTATCAGATCAAAGCCTCCATGGGCATATTCTTCCATTAACACTATCAATTCAAGGGCCTTTTTATCTACATCGTCATCACTTAAACCTTCAAGGTCATACAAGTCCTCTCCTGATTTGGTGAGGAGTGACATAAAAATAAACTCGACCATTTGTCTTGGATGCCATGAGTCAACTAGTAGGAATCTTGTCCCTTCTTTATTTCTGTCAAACGCTATCCGGTAGTCATTTTTTAAGCCGAGAACCACAGCGTACATAAAGCATTCATAGTAGTTTGAGAAAAACTTACCTTTCGCAAACTTTTCCTCTTCACGTCCGCCTCCAATTCTTGAAAACTTATCTACAATACTCTCTCTGAATACAGTTGGATAGCGTGGCTCTTTCTTACTGAAACTCTCGTATAAATCTACCATCACACTTCAACGGTCTTAATTTCAACTTCAATTTGACTCTTGTTTTCGCTCGACACCCCGTCCGGAAGATCTATTTGGTAAACTGTTAATTCTTTTTCTATATCCCGCAAATCGTCTTTCAACTCTTTAAGCCTACTCATGCTTGGCTTGTATCTTTTACTTCTCGTTTGATCATCTATCAGCATTTCTTTTGTGATGATGATAGCCTGACTAAACGTATGAGATGCTTCCTTTAAAAAGTATTTCATTTTCACATCATCGAAATCGGAAGTGGGTGCGTCTGCAATTAATGGATATGAATTGGCATAGTTACGTTGTTTGTTAGCCGACACTATCGCCATAATTATCGACAGTTTCATTGAGCTAATAAGGGAGGTATTTAATAGTGTTGATTCCTCTCCATTATCTTCAATAATCGGGCGGTACCCACCTTCCAAAGTACCTTTAAATTTTATTTTACCATAAAAAGCACCAGTCGGATCATTGATATGTTCGTAATGAAGATTAGCCTGTTGTTCCAGCATCTTTACTAATTCCTCATACTTTTTATCCTTGACTCTCCTAGTCAAGGATACAAAATCTGAAAGCAAGTCTCTTTTTGTTTTTAGTGTCTTAGGGATTTGCCCTTCTGACAACCGATCCAACTCCTTTAATATAGTATCATGCTCCCTTTGGGCCACCGCTCTCTTTTCCTTCAACTCTCCTAACTTCCCACTATATATTTTAATATCATTAACACTACTATTAAAGGAGTCAACAATGAATTTGGGATTATCGATATCAGAAACAGAAAGTTGATCCTGAATCTCCCTGTCCTTGTCCTTCAATTGCTCTCTTAGTAGAGAAGCCTGACTATTCAGCTTTTGAAGTTTAAGCATTGCAGATTTTTGACCCTCAGGGATGGAGTCAATACTGTTGTTCAATGAAAGGGCGGTGTGGTAAATTCGTCTATAAATTGAATCAAAACTATTGCGTTTGACTTCCCGCTCGTTGGTAAACTCTCTTTGTTCCAATAGCTGTAATATTGCGTCATATTCAGGTGTCCCTTTAGCCGCTGGCCTATCACAAACCAGACACCGTTGTTTATCAAGCATTGTCTGAATATGTACGGGTTCTGGTACTCCTTCAGGGAGTCGAGTCTGAAGTCGCTTCTCTAAATTATTCTTTAGGTTGGCTTCCGCCTTTCTCTCAGCGACCTTATCCGAATATTGCTTGTAAATGTTTGCAAACTCCTTTGTTAACGGGCTCATTCCACCCAATAGCCAGTACTGGGTGAAAAGGTTTTTACTAAACCCTTTATAGAAATCGTCGATTTCTACTTCTAGTGATTCAATCTCCTTTTCTAGTCTTGATTTCTCTGCCCTCAGCTTATCCAGACTTTTGGCGTTTTCAAAAATAGAGGACAGGCTATCATGTTTTGTTTGTGCCCCATGAATGTTTTTTTGAGTCTCGTCTATCTCAATAGTTAAAGATTCGACGATTCTTATCACTTCCGAATCTCGCTTTTGACGGTCTTTTATTTCGGTTTGGTTTTTATCACTTAACCTAATTGCTTTTTGTAGGGCACTATTGGCTGTTTCAAATGCTTTTTGTGATACCGATATATACCTGTCCCACTTATCAATATCTGACAATCTTTTTATCACATTTTTCAACGCTGAATCGCTAGAGGTGTCGATCAAATTATTAATTCCTCTTTCCCCTTGAAACCAAACATAGTCTTGCACGTCCGATGGAAGCAGCTTATCCAGGATATACTTATGTTCCGTTTCCGAAACCGGCTTAAAATGAAGCACATCCTTTTCGCATATCTCAAACTTACTTTTTTCTTGCTCTATCCACTGGCTGTCAGATTTCCTATTTGCGATGTAGCTTCTAACTAACCTGTAGCTCTTAATTTGAGATGGGAGGATATCCTCGACCTCCAGAATTACTTCAGCCTTTGCATGTCCACCAATTTCACATTCCAGAAGAGCTTTATAAGAAATAAGGTCTTTTCTAATCTCCTTTGTCTCCTTAAACCCTGTCCTGTTTCCAGCCGAGTTATCAGAGATTCTATCTTTAAATATCCATAGAAATGCATCATAAAGCTTCGACTTGCCGTAACCATTTGCCCCTAATACTAAATTCAGTCCATCTTTAAATTCAAAAATGTTTCTTTCGCCATAATAGCAGAGAAAATTGTTCAACTGAATGGATTTTATCCTCATTGTTATCCAAGTCTATTGTCTAAAAATGAATTCAAATTTGAGGCAGCAGTGTTTTCAGTTAAACTGCCTCCTTCAATCAAGTTGGTAGCTTGTTGCAAAAGTGCAACGAAGTCATTATGATGATGCGAGGTTAAATCGATTTGTTCAATTTCATCTTTAGTGAGGCCATACTTGGTTTGAACGATGTCATCCTCCAATAAAACTTTTAGAACATCAATTCTGCTAACGGGGTTAAATAAGCTCATTATGAATTGTATCTAAATTGAGTTGATAATAATTACAAATGTCTTCGAATGGCTTGATTGAATCATACTTATTTAAAGCCATGAACCCAAAGTGAACAACCCTTTCGAGCTCCTTCTGAACCATCGCACGTTCTATTTGAAAATTCTCCGTCCCTTCACCGTATTTTGGAATTACCACCATATCGTAGATGTAAGCAAATCGTTTTTCCTTATGCTTCCTAAGTATTCGCCCTCTTCTCTGCACAAATTGCCGAGGGTTTCCTGTACTTGAGCAAAAGATAGCTTTTTCGGTTCTTGGTATATCGACTCCCTCATCTAAGCACTTCATCGAAAGCAAAACGTCCAAAGTACCTTTGGCAAAAGCATCTAGAATAAATTGTTTGTCGTTCGAGTCGCTTGTGTATTGAGCGACAGTTGTCGTCGGTGATTCTTTTCTGATAATATTAGAGTAGAAGTCTATTATCCTATTTTCTTCTGTCAGGTCATCAAACTCCTCTGTACTATATAAGTTATCACTAAAAAAACCTTCCGGTGCATACACGAGAGTATATTCTAGATTTCCTTGCTCTGTTTTCAGATCATGAAGTATGGAGCTAAATTCGAGGAGTTTATTTTGCGCTTTATGAATGATCCTCTTTCTCTCCATCAAGAGTTGCTCAACGATCGAATTTTTCTCTAGCTTATTCCTTTGGTAGTTAAAGTACTTAACCAACTTACCAGTGATCACAGCATATTTTTCCATTTCATCATCCGTTAGATTGATCAGCCTAGGATAATAGTAGTATTGACAAAGGATTGCCTCATTTATTGCCCTTTCCATGGAGAAACTATAGGTATATGGCTCTCGGTCATTAAAAAACTCCTCCATTTTAACCGACCCTTCAGGGTCGTAATTTCTTTTTGGAGTAGCTGATAGGGCAATCCTTTTTTTGGTTTGAATTCTGTTTAGGAGTTTGGTTATACTGGGCGATCCGACGTTATGGGCTTCGTCGGCAATGAAAACCATTTCTTTCGGCAACCTTTCAAAATATTCCTGGAATTTGGGTTTAATGAAAGATGCATAGGTCGATATAATGATAAATGAGGTGCTAATGCCAAAATTGATTTGCGCAATTATTCTGGAAAGTTCGTTCTGCCAACCTTTTTCACTAGAAGAAACTTTAATTACTTCTTGAAAAGTAAAGAGCTTACACTCCTTCTCCCACTGTCCAACCAAAACTTTTGTCGGTACAAGGATAACCGCTTGGTAGCAACTTGACTTGTGATACTCATTTAAGACACAATTTAAAGCCGTAAGGGTTTTCCCCGATCCCGTTGCCATTGCAAAAATTCCTTGGCAATCATTCCTGACCCATTTTTCATAGGCTTCGATCTGATAGTCTCTGGGCCCTTCTGGATAAGGAAATCGTGGCTCTCTTATTGACGTCTCTATTCGTTCCATTGCCTTCTTTAGTGTTTTTTCCAGGTGCTTGTTTTTTATTTTAGGAAATGTACCCTTCCGCAACGCTTCTTCATCGATAAGCAATTGGTTCAAGTCCTTATTTCCAAAAACCTCATGAATGACCTCGATTATATCCTTAGGGTCAATCATTTCAACATGCTCCGCTTTTCCATTAAAAATTTCATCAAACTCCATCCTACTTTCTTCGACGGAATAGGATTTCAGAATCCACGACGGCTTGACATTAATTTCCTCTAGGTTTTCGACAAGGCCTGATTGAGTGAAATTACACGATCCATTGAACCGGACAATGTCCACACCATCCGAAAAATACCCGGATTTATAGTGCGCTATTCCTCTTGATCCCCTTGGTTTAATTGCTCTAATTTCAACTCTTTTTGTCGCAATTAACCATGCGACGCACTCAAAAAAATGCTGACCATAGTCACTCAAGGCATCCTTTATTTGCCCTATGTTTTGCTGAGAAAAAGTGAAGTTTTCCCCTGCCTTATTACTATTTACTAAAAGAAGTTCTTTGTCGTTTTTTGACAGAAACTGGTTGATGACAATCCTAGCTTTCCCACCGTTATAAATGAACTGAGCAAAGCCAAGAGCAAGTGTGCGAATAGCACTTGTGCTAAAATAACCAAGTAACAAATCGAATTCAGTACTCTCGAGCAACGCATCAAAATAGAACGCCAAGGGTTCATATTCTGACCCTGTTCTATATTCAAGACTTTGCGGGACGTCGATATCTGATAGCATTAAAAAATAAATTCACTAAAAATATACATTCATTTCATTAATTGCGTAGCATTTGCGAAATGATTTAGCTGCTAACTTGTCCGTGCGGAAGCACATTGCACCATAACTCCCTCCCATCACACCTGCCCTAGTTTTTTCCCTCCAACCTGCTAAATTGTATCCGCACCTTTTTTTTTGTCAGATGCTTTTATCAACCCAACCTCCTCTTATGAAAAAACTTCTCTTTCTACTCCTGGTGGTTTCCACTACAACCCTGGCCCAGCCCCAACCTGTGAAGCTCTTTATCTCTGTAGACATGGAGGGCATTGGCGGCATAGGCACTTCCAAAATGACCAGCGGCGGCAAGGACTACGACACAGGCCGCAAGCTGATGACCGACGAGGTGAATGCCGTGGTGGCGGCCATCTTTGAAGCAGGCCCTGCCACCATAGTGGTGAACGACAGCCATGGCGATATGCAAAACCTCCTCCACACCCAACTCGATCCGAGGGTGGAGTATATCCAGAGCAATATCAAGCCCCTGGGCATGGTGCAGGGGCTGGACAGCAGCTTCGATGGGGTGATCTACATCGGTTACCACGCCATGGCAGGCACCGAAAATGGCTTTCTGGCTCATACCGGCTCGGGCTCGGTAAAAGGCCTTTGGATCAATGGCATCGAAGTGGGCGAAGGCGGCCTGAACACATTTTTCGCTGGTGCTGTGGGTGTGCCTGTCATCCTGGCCAGCGGAGACAAAACCTTCACCGAAGAAATCAAAAAGCTGATACCGGCGGTGCGCACCGTTACCACCAAGGAAGCCATTGGCTCCAGCGCCGCCAAACTCCTCCACCCCGACGTGGTGAAGAAAGCGCTACAGGCACAAACCAAAGCTGCCCTGAAGGACATTAAAAATGCCAAACCTCTGCCAGTGCAAAACCCCATTGAGTTTGTCATCAAAATAGATGCCCCCACCCGTGCCGACGTGGCCATGGGCATTCCCGGCATGAAGCGGATAGATGGCTACACGGTGTCGTACCAGGCCAAAGACATGGATGAAGCGTACAAGCTGATCCGGATTATTTATAAGTATTTGCAGTGGTAGCTTCCAGGTGTGAAGACACACCCGGAAACGTTGGTGGTAGCCTCCTGGTGTGAAGAAGCACCAGGAAACCTGATGTTGTATTCGGGAGCGCCTTGTCTCGGTAAGTGTCTCCACATCCCTCCGGCCAATCCTTTTTCCAAATCTCCGCTTTTTTTTACTGGTTACCGTATTTTTCCAGTGCAAAAAAAGACCATGATCTTAAAAATAACCAAACAGGTTCAAGCTGACTATGGCGGCGTGATGGCAGCCCTGGCCATGGTGGCGACGAATACCATGTGGCCTGATGAGTGGGTGGTAAAAATGGAGTTGGGGGAGTAAGCCTTTATTCTTTTTTATTTACTATTGAAGGAACGGTAAATCCGTATGACAGAGGAACATTGATGCCAGCACTGACATTCGCCAGGCCGTCATACCTCCGTGGGTTACGGCAACTGCTGACTGCTCTTCTCTTTTCACAGGAGCGGCGTGCCCCCCAGGAAAACCAACCGTCCTCTACTTATCAGAAAAATTGGTACATTTGCATACTCTACCTAAACGGCTGTCGGGTCTCTTTTGCAAGAAGAAAGTGATCGGCATCCAGTCTGCTGGCCTTGGCTGACGACCAGCGACGACCCACTACTACCTCCTGCTTGCTATTGACGCTATATTTATACAACCAAACAATTCCAACCGATGAAAACCAGAAACAAACTTGCCATCATGGCTGTCTTCCTCCTCACAATGGGGTGCGGCGGCGCTTCCTCAGAGCAAACAAAAGAACAAGAAGCAGCAGCAGAAAAAGCTGTGATCGACTCAGTCACCACCGCAGTAAATGCCTCCATTGAAACGCTGGAAACTGCTACCGAAGCGACCACGACATCCATTGACTCACTCTTAAGCGACATTTAACGATGAAAAAAATCTATTCATTAACCATCGCCTGCCTGATAATGGTAGGTTCACAGGCTTTAGCTCAGCAGGGCAAAAGCCAGGAGAAAGAAAAGCCAGCCCAGGCTGCCAAAGGAAAGGCAAAAGCTGATGAAGCGAAATCGAAGGTGAAGTCAACTGAAGACGAACAGGAAGACACCGACAAGGACAAGACCAAAGAAAAGAGCATAGAAAAAGCTGAAGAAGGAAAAAGCAAAGAAAAGGCAGAACAAGGAAAAGAGCGCAGCGAAGATGAGGCGGCTGACAAAAAGCCTGAAGAAGAAAAGGGCCAGGGCAATGCCTACGGCAAAAACAAGGGTGATTTGTCGGGCAAAGAGTTTGGCGCTTTGAGGTCAGAAGAGGCAAAGGATGCAGTATCCGCCAAACAGGGCGAACTGGAGAAGCAGATTTCTGACAGTGAAGAAGAGCTGAAAGAAGGTAAGGCAAAGGTGAAAGCTGCCAAAGAAAAGATAGAAAAGGAGCAAGCGGAAGGCAAAATCAGCGATACAGAGGCCAATGCTAAGATTGACCGTATCAATCAGGCGGAAGAGAAATTGAAGGAACTGGAAGAAAAAATAAAAAACGAAAAGAAAAAACTCGGCGGAAAGTCGGGCGTACAATAGGCAATTGACAAAAGCCGGAACATCCTTGCCGGCTTTTTTGGGATCAAGCAATATTCCTGGGGGATTAATTCTTTTGACAAGAGTATTATGTCATTACATAAAGAAGCAAAAGATCCAAGCCTGTCCGACTGGAGAAGCCCGGCCGGGCGAGGCGCATTGAACCAGTTTTGCTTCTTTATTGTCTATCATTCGCCAAATGGTACAACGTTATTTCAGCGTCTTACTCCCCAGGTTTTCCGCTTGATCCCTTTTTTGTCATCTACTACAGAAGGATACTACATCTTGTGCCGGCGATGCCTTCATGCCGTTCCACGTCGGCTGCAAAAGCAGGAACCTTTAAGCCACTGCCCGTCATCCTGGCCAGCGGTGACAAAACCTTCACCGAAGAAATCAAAAAGCTGATACCGGCGGTGCGCACCGTTACCACCAGGGAAGCCATTGGCTCCAGCGCCGCCCGGCTTCTGCATCCTGATGTAGTAAAAAAAGAGCGACAGACACAAATCAAAGCAGCTTTGAAAGACCTCAAAAATGCGAAGCCGCTTCCTGTGCAAAACCCTATTGAGTTTGTGCTGAAGGTAGACGCCCCCACCCGGGCCGACGTGGCCATGGGCATCCCCGGCATGAAGCGGGTGGATGGCTGCACGGTGGCGTACCAGGCCAAAGACATGGATGAAGCGTACAAGCTGATCAGGGTTATTTATAAGTATTTGCAGTGGTAGCCTCCTGGTGTGAAGACACACCCGGAAACGTTGGTGGTAGCTTCCTGGTGTGAAGACCCACCCGGAAACAGCTGTGTGCTACTGGCGTGAAGACGCACACGGAAACCTGATGGTGTTTTGTGAGTGTCTCCACTCACCACCTCCCTTGCTTTTCAGCTTTTACCAACGTTCACTACCTTCACGGCTTCAAAGGAAAGTGTTATGATCGTTAAAATGGCCGAGGGCAACCTCAAAACGAAATATGGGGAGTACCATGAGGTGCTCTACTACGACGGACAGAAAGAGTCGATTGCCCTGGTGATGGGCGATGTGAAAGATGGGGAAGAAGTGCTTTGCAGGGTGCATTCATCCTGCCTTTTTGGGCACGCCTTCAACAGCATTGAGTGCGACTGCCGGGAACAAATGGAAACATCGCAGCAGCTCATACAACAAGAAGGCAAGGGCATTGTGATTTGGCTGGAGCAGGAAGGAAAGGGCAATGGCCACTTTGCCTTGCTCAAAAGTGTAGAGCGCAAGCGCCAGGGTGTGAAGCAAGCCGATGCCTACGAAGCCGTCGGCTTCAAAAGAGATGCCCGGGACTTTCGGGCTGCAGCCGAGATACTGAAAGACCTTGGAGTGAGGTCTGTTCGCATGATTACCGGGAATGCAAACAAGACCGATACGCTCACCAGCTATGGTGTGAAAGTGGTGGGCACTGTGCCCACCTGACTATTATTTTTTCAGTTCAAAAGGAAAGAAAACCCGAATTGGGGGTTGTTGAAAAAGACAGAAAAAGAAGTGTCGCTCCCCCCCTCCCTGTCATTCAACTGAAAAGCTGCACCACCAATGGATCCATTCAGTAAAACTCTGTCCATCACTTTCCAGCTTATACCAGGGGTGACCGTTAAGTCATAGGAAGTAGTATATTCGGTTGTTTTCGATTGAAAGGTTTCACTCAGAGTGTATTCACTTACAGACTTATTCAAACCTACCCGGGCCCTACCGTTCCAGTTAAAGTAAATCTTATTGGTAATGGTGTAAAACCGTTGATAAAACACTCCCAGGCTGTAATGCTGATTCGTGCCCATGCTTTCAAAATTATCGCCTTTATTTTTACTGGAGCCAGCTCCAAAGCCAAGCTCTACTCCCATCAAACCATTGCTTTTTATTGGCCTGGCGATTGATGGGCTGAAAAAAAATGAAGAAGTTGAGTTCGTTTGACTATCATTAATATTTTTAGTCTTATTTTGACTAGTACCATAATTCACCAGCCCTCCGAGCACATATTTTGTGCTGTCAAATTGCGCAAAAGACGCAGAGCAAATTAAGACAAACATTATAGCTAGTTGAGTCTTTTTCATAGTTGTTGAATTTTTTAGGGTTCCCTATTTCTGAAGTTTATGGTCTTTATTTAATTAGAAAGGTGACTCCGAACTGAGGGTTATTGAACCGAATATTAAACTGGCTGTTTTTGATATCAACCGAACCGTTCTGAGCGCCGGAAGACCAGCTTTGATAGCTGTAGCCTGCTTCACCGAGCGATGCGTTCAAGATAATGCTATCCATTACTTTCCAGCTAAACCCTGGCACAAGGCTAAAATTATATCCTCGATTGTCGTACGTAGAGGAATTGTTTCCCTGGTTGTTAAAGCTTACTCCTGCAAGGACCCTCCAGTTAAAAAACACCCGATCTGCTACTCCATAAAACTTTTGGTAGAATATGCCAGTGCGCAGATTGTTCCAGGTTTCTTTGGAGTTAGAGTCGTCGTTTTTCAAAATCGTCGTGTAGTATCCACCTGACAGTCCAATCAAGGCATCTGATTTAATGGTCTTTGCGAAAGAAGGAACAACTCCTATGGAGGATACACCAGAGAGCGCATCATTGTTAAAACCGACCGCAGCCCCGATCACAAATTTGGTGTCTTCAAACTGGGCGTAAGCCGACCCGGCGAAGAGCAAAAGGAGAAAAGCTAGTTGAAATTTTTTCATAGGTATGTGTTTTAATCGATAGGATAACAATAATTATACCGAATTATTATTGAATTGCATGCTTTTATAAGTTCAAATGTTCCTAAAAAGGCTTTCACTGCCAAAAATATTGCGTAAAACTTATTCCAAAGAGCAAGAATTAAAGAGGGTGCCTTTGCTGGTTGTAGAAAGCAACCTCTTTCACTTATTGTAAATAATTACCTTCATCCTGTAAGAAATCCACAGAGCCTGGTACTAGCTAAGTAACCACCCGGTAAAAATGAAGGAAAGCGAACAGCAACACATTTTCAATACCTGGCTTAGTCAATACAAAGCCCTCCTCTTTAAAGTGGTGCGGGCCTATGCGTTCACGGAGTTTGACCGGGACGATTTGTTTCAGGAAATAACGATCCAGGTGTGGCACTCCATTCCAAAATTCAGGCATGAGGCGGCCGTGAGTACCTGGCTGTATCGGGTGTCACTGAACACCGCCATGCGCTGGTCGATGAAAGAAAAGAAGCACAGCGATGGCCGGGAGTCGATAGAAGGGCTGCCTTCAGCACATCCTTTGCTGCTCCAGGAACAAGCGCCGCACAACGACGAAAAGCTGGCCTGGCTCTACGCCGAAATCGCTTTGCTGAGCGAAGTAGAGCGGTCGCTTACCCTGCTGCTACTCGACGGCTTTAGCTACAAAGAAATGGCCGACTTGGTGGGTTTAACCGAAACCAATATTGGTGTTAAGATTCACCGGATCAAGAAGCATTTGACCACTCAATCTAAAAAATATGAGCACTATGGAGTTTGAGGATTTAAAAAAAATTTGGGACACTCAAAATAACGAACCTATGTACGCTATTAACGAAACAGCGCTGCACCAGCGCATCCATCAGCACAAAAACAATACCGGGTGGCTGGCTCATGTCAATGAGATGGGCATGATGTTCATTGCCACGGTAACAGGAGGTTTTTTACTGATTGATGCAATACGTGATCAGGAAAGTGCCTATTCGTACGTGGGTGGGCTGGCTTTCCTTGTTATTGGTGTTTTTGTATTCTTCAGTCGTCGTCAGAGAAAGAGGAATGAGAACAGGTTTGACCAATCGATGCTTGCCGAACTTGATCAGGCTATCAAAAACGCAGGTTACCTTGTTACCTTTGCCCGAACGTTCGTGTGGTGGTTCCTGCTGCCTGCAGCCATCTTTTCATTTCCTAACCTGGCATTGAACAACGCTTCGTGGGAGAAATACCTGCTTGTACTGGGTGCTTTCCTGCTGTCTTATTTAGTGGTTACATGGGAATTGCGCAAAGTACATTTGCCCCGAAAGAAAAAGCTGGAGAGCCTGCGTGATAAATTGACCGGGGATCGGGAATTTTCCTGAACGACTGACGGTGGTATTGGCAATGCACAGGGCAAATGCATTCTGATTAAAATGACAGAAAAGTGCTGCATCTTTTACTTGCCAACGCCGTTAACTCATGCAATAATTGACGCTTAATTCTAAATGGCCAAAACACACCACTACCAATCCACTGTGCGCTGGACAGGCAACAAAGGCACCGGCACCTCAGGCTACCGTGACTATGAGCGGAGCCACACGGTCAGCATCGATGGAAAGCCCGACATCCTCACCTCCGCCGACCCCTCTTTCCGTGGCGACAAAAGCAGGCACAATCCAGAAGAGCTGTTTCTGTCTTCTTTGTCTTCCTGCCACATGCTGTGGTTCTTGCACCTATGTTCCGATGCCGGCATTGTGGTTACCGACTATGCAGACAATGCCGAGGGTACCATGGTGGAAAACCCTGACGGCAGCGGACAGTTCAGTGAGGTGGTGCTGAGGCCTGCTGTTACAATTACCGATGCCGCAAGAGTTGATGAAACCCAAAGGCTGCATCACAAAGCCAACGAGATGTGTTTTATTGCAAGGTCGGTCAATTTTAAGGTAAGGCATGAGCCAAGTGTAAGGATGCTCTAACGACACTGACTTCACCCGAAGTCGAGTAAGAGAAAGAAATCACCGATATCTTTTGCCATTTCGTCGAATTTCCGTTTGCCATCATGAAATTGTTTTGATATTCGCACCGAATCTGTTGACCTGATCAGAATCCTATATCATTTTCTAAAAGCTGCAAAGCTGATAGAAAACATTATTATGGTTAATAGAAACTCTTCTCACTTATTAAATGTATGGGCAAAAGGTATCTTTTTGGTGCTGTCCTGTTTCTCTCAAGCTTTCTTGTTTTTCATTCCGTCAGTTTTGCTGCGACTTTCTATTCCAGAGCATCCGGGAACTGGACTTCAACTGCTACCTGGTCGACAGTCGGCTGTAGTGGAGCCGCAGCCTCCACCACGCCTGGCTCCAGCGATGACGTGGTCATTTGTGCCGGGCACACAATAACCACCAACTTCAATGCAAACACCACCATCCTGAACCTAACAATTAATGCCGGTGGGGTGCTAAGCATGGGTACCAACAAGCACCTGTTGTGCAAAAACCTTTTATTAAACGGTACGGTCAACGGTGGCTCCAATGGGCAGGTAAGATTTGCTGGTACCGCTGGCAGTACTTTGAGTGGAACTGGCACAGTTGCCGTTACCAGTGCCAGCTCTGGCCTTAGACTAAGAAACAATGCCACGGTGCTGCCGGGAACAGATATTACTTTCAGCAATAGTTCCAGGTTAGATCTTGCCAAAAGGACACTGACCAACAATGGTACCATCCGCATGACAGGGACGTCGACGCTGTTGGGAAATGCGACGACGAACGGTGTTTTTAACAATGCAACTTCCACCTCATTTCTCTATTACAACACACCTGCCAACTTTCCAACGACTGTAAGGCTTACAGCGACAGGAACTGGTAACACAGTAGTTTTTGGTGCAACTTCCGGCGGGCCTTATACAATGGATGGCCAGGGCAGCTACCACAACCTGATCATTCAGGGTGCGGCGACTAAGCGACTCAGCCCCACCAATATCAATATTGCAGGTTTGCTTACTATAGCCAGTGGGTCGACGCTGGATGCCAATGGAAGCAAGATCATCAGCCTCCAGGGAGACTGGGACAACGATAATGGCGGCACATTTACAAAAAGCTCCTCTACGGTCATTTTCAACTCATCCACTGCGAATCAAACGATTTATACACCCGGAGCAGGGGAGAACTTTTATGCATTAACGATTAATAATACATTTTCGGGGGGCACCGTAACTGCCAATGGCAACATTACGCTCACTGCGGCAGCAACTTTACAAATCACATCAGGAGTTTTCATTACCGGCACCAATACACTCGGACAAACCGGCGCTGCGAACTTCACCATGTCTGGTGGTGAGTTGCGAATGGCTAAACTAAGCACAACGCTGCCCGAACTCACCGGCACCTACAATATCACGGGAGGAACAATCACCTTCAATGGTGCAGGTAGTCAGACCATAAGAAGCCTTGCGGCAGCACCCGCACAGTATTATCACGTCAACCTAAGTGGAACCGGTACCAAGACGTTGGCAGGTAATATTTGGGTCAATGGAAACTGGGTGAACAGCGGAGTGACGCTGTCGGGCAACTTTTCGGTGACCTTTGGTGGTGTTGCCGACCAGACTATCACCAAAGCTGGTGGGGAAAGCTTCTACGCACTAACTGTCAACAAGCCGAACACCCTGGTTCTGGAGTCTGGCACAGACCTGACAATCACCAACGGGCTGACTATGACCACAGGCGACATCAACCTGAATACGAGAACACTGACTCTCGGTTCCGGTGCAGGTGCGTCACTCACCAGAACCGCTGGCAAAGTTTACGGAGGAGCATGGAAACGCTTTTTCCCAGCCTCTTCTATAACAAGCTCATCGGGATCCTTCTACGGCCTGTTTCCTATTGGCACAGCGCTCGAATACCGCCCTGTTGAAATAAACACCACTGTGTCGCCAACCACGGCTGGCTATGTAACAGCCACACATACCGACGGAACCACAACCACCGATGTGAGTTATATCGACAATGAGGGTGCCACCATTCAGCGGATAACCGCTATGAGAACCACTCTTGTCACGCAAACCCTGGCCGGTGGTGCCTACAACCTGAATGTCACCTTTACCTCTTTGTCGAGCGCAGGAGCCACCTCTGATCTGAAGCTTGAAACGCTGACGGGGTCTCCTCAGGGCGTAGGGGTAAGTGCCGCAACAACAGGAAGCACCTCTTCACCAACCGGCAAAAGAACCTTGCTGAATGTGACCCAATTGAACAATGACTTCGTATTGGGCACTACCAACAAGGCCACTACGCCGATGAAAAGCACCTACTATTCAAGAAAAACGGGCAACTGGAATGACGCCTCCGCAGGAAATGGCACCTGGGCTTTATCAGATGGAGGCTCAAGCTGCGATTGCGTCCCGCCTTCATCGTCCGACGCAGTGATCAACAACGGCCACACTGTGACCATCGCCGCCGCTTCAACCGCTGACTACATCATCGTAAGGTCAGGAGGGAATCTGGTAGGCACAAATACGCTCATTGTTAACTTTGATGTTACTGTTGAAGGAACCGGCAAGGTGGCACCAACAGCTGGCAGCTGGTCTATTGGGAGAAACCTTAACCTCACAGGCACTACCCTTTCAAGCAGCGGCGCCGCCACTACCATCAACGGAGACTTCGTGCTCAATCCAGCGAATTCTTTAACTCTTTCGGCTCCACTCACGGTGTCGGGCAACGCTACTTTGAATGGCACACTGGATGTTGGCGCTTCCACACTCACGCTCAATGGCGCTTCCAAAACCATTTCCGGCAATGCAACGATCAATGGCAGTGGCACGGTAACTATCACCGGTAACAAAAGCACAACGGCACTTGCCAATATTACTATTGTGCCGGGGCTGACCATTTCGGCAGGCACTACCTTTGTCAACAACGGAACCATCACCCTGCTTGGAACGGCAACCGGACTCAATGCCACCACCTCCATCTGGACAAATGCTGCTTCGTCTACGTTGAATATCCAGGGGGCAGGTTTTCTGGCAACAGGCGTATTGAATGCCAATGCCAACAACCTGGTTACGTACAGCGGAAGTGGAAGCCAGGCAATTAAGGCGCCAGCAAGCGGGTATTACAACCTCACAGTTTCAAACGCAGGTACAAAAACCTTGTCGGGAGCCACGGTGGTTTCCAACCAGCTAACTATTCAAGGGGCGGCCATCTTCGACGCTGCAACCAACGGCCTGACAGGCACGGCAAACTTGTCAATGACGGGCACCTCACAACTCCAGCTCGGCAATACCGCTACTGGTACCTATCCAGCCCTTTCCGGCACCTACTCGCTGGCCGGCGGCACTGTTGTGCTGAAACAATCTCCAGGTGCCTCCACAGCCTACACTATCCGTGGGGTCGATTACTATAACCTGACCCTCAATGGCGGCGGAGCAGCCAACTATACCTTTGGCACTTCCGCCAGCATTGCAAACGACATGAACGTCTCCTTCGGCGGAACCTCTACCTTCGCTAATCCAAACGGGGGGCTGTCTGTAGGTAATTCGTTCACTTTCAATGCCGCAAGCTCAGTGGCCACTACGCTTTCGTCAGAACTTTTGGTCGGCAGCTTTACTTTGTCGGGCGGCACCATTGCCGATGGTGGCAACGTAATTGAAATCACAGAAGCGGGTGGCTGGATAAGAAATGGTGGAACTTATACAAGCTCCGGCGCAGGAAGGGCCTATTTTACAGGCGATGTCGAACAATCAATCGGAGGCTCAATGCCCACTTCTTTCAGAAGGATTGAAATGGAGAATACCAGTTTAACCGGTGTGCGCCTTAATCAACCCACCACTGTAACGACGCAGCTTCTCCTTACAGCGGGAAAAATCATCAGCACCGCAAGCAACTACCTGCTCCTGAGCGCCTCCGCATCGTCCGATCCCGGGTCGGAGGACAGCTTTGTTGAGGGGCCTATGAGAAAAACAGGGTCAGCTGATTTTGTGTTTCCGGTTGGCAAAGGCAGCGTATGGGCAAGAATTGGAATCAGTGGCTTGTCTGCCTCTTTAACATTTCAGGCAGAGTACTTTAACAGCGGATACGGTGCCTACGATGTTTCTCAGGCTATTCCTCAAAACATGCACCACGTCAGCTCTCTTGAGTACTGGCAGCTGGACCGTGTAAGCGCCTCTGGAAGTGCGAGTGTCACGTTATATTGGGAAAATTCTGACGTAAGTGAGATCAAAAACTGCGGAGATTTGGTGGTAGCCAAGGGCAACGCCTCCTCCGAATGGGAAAACGCTGCGTCTATTGGCACCACAGGCTCCTGCGGTCCGGCTGGTGCAGGTTCGGTGACCTCCCAGTCCCTTTCCACTTTCAGTCCGTTCACTTTCGGTGCTATTCAACAAGGCCTTAATCCGCTACCAATCAAACTACTGCGTTTTACTGCCACTCCGGCAAAAAGCAAGATAGACCTCCTGTGGGTCACTGCCCAGGAAAAAAACAATGACCGATTTACCCTTGAGCGATCAGGCGACGGCATTTCTTATGAGATACTGGAAGAACAAGCCGGAGCAGGTACCTCAGACAGGGTGCTTACCTACGAGGCAGAAGACACCAGTCCGCTGAAGGGCATCAACTATTACCGACTGAAGCAAACTGACTACGACGGAAAGTTCGAATACTTCGGGCCAGTGGCTGCCTCGATCAATGCGGTGAAAACAATTGAAGTTTTCCCCAATCCTACTTCAGAAGTGATCAGGTGGCAGTGTCCGGAAAAAGTTATTTCCATTAAGGTATTTGACAATTCGGGCAAACTAATGTTCCCAATTGCTCTGAAAGACGGAGATACCCCTGAACTGAATCTTTCTAACCTGCCCGACGGCATGTATCAGATCCAGTTCTTCTCTCTCGCAAAAATTTACAATGCAAAGGTGACCAAGAACTAGGGGAGCTATTCCATCACCTCCTGTAGTTTCACGTATGCTCCTCCCAGCTTCTCGTTAATGGGAAGCTGGCAGGCAAGGCGGCTGTTGGGCAGGGCATTGGGCAGGGTATCCAGCATGTCCAGTTCGGCGTCTCTTTGCTCGTCCAGCTTATCGAGGCCTTCCTCTACCGACACATGGCAGCTGGCACACAACGCCATTCCCCCACACGTGCCGAGCACCGGAAACTCCGACGCTTTCAGCACTTCCATCAGGTTGAGGCCCATGTCGCCTGGCACTTCAATTTCCTGCACCTCACCTGCCCTGTCCTCTACTTTAAATTTAATCAATTCCATTTTACAAAGGAGTTATGCCATTCACAGTGGTGTATTTGAAGCTGAGCTTCTGATCCGGATAAATGTATTTGAAAGCACTCTGCGACATCAGTGCAGCCTCATGGAAACCGCACAGAATAAGCTTCAGCTTACCCGCATACGTATTGATGTCGCCAATGGCATAAATGCCCGGTACATTGGTGCTGTAGTCCTCCGTGTTGACCACAATGGCACTTTTGTCGATACCCAGGTTCCAATCGGCAATAGGCCCTAGTTTGGGGCTGAGACCAAACAAAGGAATAAGGTAGTCGGCCTCGAAAGTATTGACTGTGCTGGCCTGGTCTGTGATATGCACCGCCTTCAGCACTCCGTCTCCATCGAGGCTATGCAGATTAGAATTAAGAAGCAGCCTTATTTTATTCTCCTGTGCCAGCTCAAACACTTTATCGGCTGAATCGAGCGCTCCCCTAAAAGTTTGGTTGCGATGCACCAGCGTCACCTCTTTAGCCACTTCAGAAAGAAAAATCGTCCAGTCCAACGCTGAATCACCACCGCCGGCAATCACGATCTTCTTATCCCTGTACTTCTCGGGGTCTTTGACCATATAATCCACCCCTTTGCCTTCGAACTTCTCCAGGTTCTCAATAACCGGCTTGCGGGGCTCAAAGCTTCCCAATCCGGCAGCTATTACTACCACGCCAGCATGCACCTCGGTACCATCAGAGGTGGAGAGAAGAAAGCTGCCGTCTTCCTGTTTCGTCAGCCCGTCGACCCGCTCTCCCAATGTAAAAGTCGGCTTGAAAGGCGCTATTTGCTTCATCAGGTTGTCCACCAGCTCCTGCGCATTCACGGTTGGAAAACCCGGAATATCATAAATGGGCTTCTTAGGATATATTTCAGAAAGCTGTCCTCCCACCTGAGGCAGGGCATCTATCAAATGGCACTTGAGCTTTAACAGCCCAGCCTCAAACACGGCAAAAAGCCCAACCGGACCCGCTCCAATGATGCAAATGTCAGTCTTGATCATATTATTTAGTGTGGTAATATTTAGTGCAACAAATATATATAACGAATTATCTTCTTTCTGGTTTTGACAACCTTCCTGCTTTAAGTCAAATTCTCGTAAATCTTATTGAGGATCCTGTTGAATTCATCGAAATCCTTTTCATTCAACCCCTCCCAGGCCTTCAGCCTGATTGAGCGCACTTGCTTTCGACTACTGGTCACCTTCTCACGCCCTTCTTCCGTAAGCTTAAGTATCGACACCCTCCTGTCCGCCGGACTTTCCGCCCTTTCCACCAACCCTTTAGTGCATAGAATGTCCACAATACGGGTGACGGTAGGCATATCCTTGTACATCAAAGCAGCCAACTCCCTTTGACTGAGTGCCTCATTTTCATCTGTCAGTTTCATTACCAACCACTGATCCACCGTCATGTCAAATCCCAGCTCTTTGAACTGCTGCTGGGCGTACCATTTCACCTTGCGGGCAGTGCGGTCGAGCAACAATGAATATTGATTGTAGGGCTCTTTCAAATCAAATTAGTTAGTGCACCAACTAAAGTAAGGCAATCACAACGATCCTGCAATCTTTCCCTGATAAATATTAAAAGGCGGGTTACTCCGGTTTGTAAGGCGGAAGACATATAGGCTTGGTTGGGGTTCTGAAAAAAACTATGCCGGCCTGCCAAACTGTTACATCGAAATACTTACATCGCCATGATTTACACATTTAACGGGTCAGAGCTCAACGCTTACTTTGGGCTCAGCACCGACTACGCCAGAGAAAGAGATCAGCTAACGAAGGAGCAGGGACTCATCCACATACTTTGGAACCAAAGCAACCAGGCCTCCACAGTTTTTGTAGACAATACACCCATTGTGCTGCAACCCAACCAACTAACAACAAGCACGTACTTGCAAAAAGTAGCTTTTGAGAAAGGCTCCTCTCCCATCGCTGCTTTTTCATTCAATCGGGAGTTTTACTGTATTAACACCCACGACCATGAAGTTTCGTGCAACGGCATCATCTTCTTTGGCACACAGAGCATTCCCATCATAACACTGAGGGACGATGAGATCGATAAATTTGAGATGCTTTATCGTGTATTTGTTGACGAGTTCACCACCCGGGACAATATCCAGGGCGAAATGCTGCAAATGCTGCTTAAGCGGCTGATCATCAAAATCACAAGGTTGGCCAAGACGCAGCTTATCACCAAAGAGCTGGATAATAACCAGATTGAGATTGTCAGAAAGTTCAATGTGCTGGTGGAAACGCATTTCAAAACAAAAAAACAGGTAGCCGACTATGCTGATATGCTTTTCAAATCACCAAAAACCCTTTCGAACCTATTTGCCAAATTCAACCAGAAGTCGCCTCTGAGCATTATCCACGAACGCATTGTGCTTGAAGCAAAAAGGCAGCTGCTCTACACTGACAAAACCACCAAGGAAATTGCCCACGAACTGGGCTTCGATGAAGTGTCCTCGTTTCACAAACTTTTCAAAAAAGTCACCTCAATGGCGCCGCAGCGATTCAAACATGAGGCCAAAAACACCGCTATTGGGAAAAATGAACAATTAGTAGGGAAAAGCTGACTCTCACCCTGGCAAGCGGGCGGCGTAAAATTGTACTGTAAACGGTATTCAATTTTTAAATCACAAAACAGTACAACAATGTCAACATTTAAAGTACCCACGAAAGACGAAGTAACCGAAGGCAACAAAGCTATTTTTGAGAAATTGGAAGCGGGCCTCGGTTTCGTACCCAACCTTTACGCCTCATTTGCTCACAATGAAACTGCACTGAGCGACTACATGGCCCTGCAGAACCGGAAAAGCACCTTGAAGGCCAAAGAACGGGAAGTAATCAATCTGGTGGTGAGTCAGGTGAACGAATGTCAGTATTGTTTGTCGGCACACACCGTGCTCGGAAGAATGAATGGCTTCAGTGACGAGCAGATTCTTGAGATCAGAACAGGCCAGGCCTCGTTCGACAAAAAGCTGGATGCCCTGGCCAAATTTGTGAAAGACGCCACTGTCAACCGCAGCAAGCCTGGAAGAGAGTCAGTGGAGAACCTGTTTTCAGCTGGGTATTCTTCTGCTAACCTGGTGGATATCATTATGGTAATTGGAGATAAAATCATTTCCAATTTCATCCACGGTGCCACACAGGTGCCTGTCGATTTTCCTCTGGCTCCAGAATTAGCTGAAGTATCTATTTAATCCATCACTCCGTAAATTAAATTGACAATGAAGAAGCAAACAGCATTCTTATTGACTATCCTGGGCATGCTTGCAGGGTTTGGCTGCCTCGCTCAGAAGGCCGAAACCATCAAGCTTGACCAAACACCCGGCGAGTTCGAAACAACTGAGCTTACTTTGAAACCGGGTAAGTATGTGTTCGACGTATCCAACAAAGGCGTGGATCATGCTGTTGGTTTTGTGATCACGCCAAAGGGAAAAACCGATCAGGAGAATCACATCAAAAGTTCCTATCTCACGAAGGTAATTGAGAATGGTGAATCAGCTAAATCCGGAGAAGTGAGCCTGGAGAAAGGCGAGTATGTCTACTTCTGTCCGTTAAACCCAACACCTCACTACCGATTGGTGGTTAACTGATGAAAATTCTAAAAAGGTGAGTTGAAAGGTCTTCCTGCTGGGAAGGCCTTTTTTATTTGCAAACATCCGGCGTAGCCACTAATAAAAAAGAATAGGGAAGCCAGCATACAAGTTGTTTGGATACATGAACATGGCAATCACCTTTGTTCACTCAACTTCTTCCTGTATATTTTCAATCGACTAACCCTACACACATCGCCAATGAAACGGTGGCTCTTTGTTTGTCTGATTTTTGTAAGCTACCCTCTCGTCCTTTCAGCAGAGAAAAACCCGTTCAACGGCTTTATTGAAAACAAGGGGCAATGGGACAACAGCGTGAAGTTCAGAAAAAAGGTTCCGCACGGATTTCTGCTGCTTCAGGACGCTGGCTGGGTCTATTATTTAAGCAACACTTTTGACAGTTCCCATGGCCATTTAGACGGTCAAAGCAGCGGAGCACTTCAGGAGTCGGCCGCACTTGGCGTGTCGCAGGCCATTTCCACGACCTTTGTAGGTGCCAACAAAAACCCTGCAACCTCCACCATGGAGGCACAGAGCTACTACCATAATTTCTTTTTGGGAGCGGAGGATCATTGGGCCAGCAGCGTGTCGGAATTCAACGAAGTACAATACTGTGACCTCTATGAGAGCATTGACCTGAAAATGGTTTCTTACGGCGGGGCATTCAAATATGACCTGATCGTGTCGGCAGGAGGCAACCCCGATCAGATTGCCATGGAGTGGAAAGGCTGCGGCGATGTGTATCTGGAGGACGGCAACCTGATTGTAGAAACAGAATTTGGGCAAATGATGGAGCAGAAGCCGTTTGCCTACCAGCTTATAAATGAAGACACTGTGGAGGTGCCGGCTCGTTTCAGCCTAAATGGCCAGCAGGTCTCTTTTGAATTTCCTGACGGCTACGACAAAGACAAAACGCTGGTCATCGACCCGTTGCTCATTTTTAGTACCTACTCAGGCTCATCAACCGACAACTGGGGAAACACCGCCACCTTCGACAAGGACGGCAACACCTATGCCGGAGGCATCATTTTTGGAGCGAGCACTGGGGTTTTTGTTCCCTCCGTTGGAGCGTTTCAGGAAGGTTTCGAGGGAGTGTATGACGTAGTGATCATGAAATTCGACTCTACCGGAACGCAACTTCTCTACGCCACTTACCTGGGTGGTGATTTAGCTGAAACACCTGTTAGCCTGATTGTGAACAGTAGCAATGATCTGATTGTAATGGGCGTGACTTCGTCCTTGGATTTTCCGGTGACTTCCGATGCATTTCAAACCGTTTACGGTGGCGGAGAAGGCGTGGACCCCTTTGGCAACGCATTCAACCTTTATACCAAAGGCACGGACATTTTTGTGAGCATACTAACAAACGATGGAACATCCCTAAGAGCTTCATCTTTCCTTGGTGGAAGTGAAAACGATGGGATTATCTCGGTTGGTGGTGCTTTGACATTAAATTATGGTGACCAATTCAGAGGTGAAGTGAATATTGATGATGAGGATAATATCTATATAGCTTCGAGTTCTCCCTCAGCAGACTTTCCCATGTCCAACCAAATATTACCTCATAGCGGGCAGGTCGATGGGCTTTTGATTAAAATGGATTCGAAACTCTCTGAGATGAAATGGGGCACTTTCATTGGTGGCGACACTACCGACGTGCTGTTCACGGTAAAGCCTGACGGAAAGGGTGGGGTTTATGCTGCCGGAGGAACAACAAGTACAACTTTGCCATTCGGCATCACCGGGTGGCAAAAATCTCTTGCTGGTGCTGCCGACGGTTATGTCATTCATATCAATGAGTCGCTGCTCACTGTTGATGCTGCTACCTATTTGGGTTCATCAGCCACCGATCAGGTGTATCTCATGGATCTGGACAACGAAGGCAATGTGTACGTAGTGGGTCAGACCAAAGGAGCTTACCCTATTGTCGGCAATGCCTACATCAACCCCGGAAGCGGGCAGTTTCTACATAAGCTAAGTGCAGACCTAAAAAATACCATTTGGTCGACTGTCTTTGGGTCAAGAACCTTACCCTCTAATATTTCCCCTACAGCCTTTCTGGTAAGCGATTGTAACAATATCTATATCAGTGGCTGGGGTGGTAGCTCCATCAATCAAAGCAGTAACTACAATCAGGGAAATACTTTTGGCATGCCTCTCACGCCAGATGCATTTCAATCTACCACAGACGGGGGCGACTTTTACCTGATTGTTTTCGAACCGGATGCAGCCGATGTTTTGTATGCCACCTACTTTGGTGGAAACCCCGGCAGAGATCACGTAGACGGAGGTACCAGTCGCTTCGATAAACGTGGGGTGGTTCATCATGCAGTGTGTGCGGGTTGTGTAATTCAAAATCCAACCGGCGGAACTCAAGGCGCATTCCCTACCACTGAAGGCGCATGGTCGACAACAAATGGAAACACAACGAACAACAATTGCAACCTTGGCGTCTTCAAATTTGACTTATCCACCCTTTCGGCAAGCTTTGTTACCAACACGCCCGACCTGCAAAACCCTGACATCAAAGAAGGGTGTGCTCCTTTTGAGTTTCTGTTCACCAACGAAAGTGTGGGAGGAGAAACTTACTTCTGGGATTTGGGAGATGGTGCCACATCAACTAACAGCGACACCGTGCGGCACACCTATCAGTCCGCAGGCGAATACACGATCACCCTTACAGCTACAAACCCAAATACCTGCAAAAACCTTGATGTGACAACCAGGCAGCTGGTGCTCACACAGGGAACGTACACATTGAGTCCCTCTGCAACTATTTGCTATGGCGAATCGATTCAGCTGGAAGCCACCGGAGGTACTTCCTACTATTGGACGCCAGGTACGAGAGGGTTGAGCTCCACCGACACCGGCAGCCCGACCGCCAGTCCCAGGGCCACCACCACCTATTTTGTCGAGATTTACAACGAAGGAAACAAATGCACTTTCATCGATTCTCTTACCGTCAATGTGCTTGAGGAAATCACTATCAGTTCAGAAATAGAGGCCATCTACAACTGCTCCGGCGTATCGGAATACAACTTTACAGGAAACGTACAGGGCACAGATTTAGCCTACTGGGATTTTGGCGACGGGACACAATCTTCAGTGTTGGTTGGCACCCATCAATATGCAACGGAAGGAACCTTCACCACAAGGCTTATTGCTCCCAATGAGCTTTGTGTGGAGGAAGTAGGTGAGGTGATCAAAGTAGGTGAGCTGATGGTTCCCAACGCCTTCTCTCCCAATGGAGATGGCGTAAACGACAGGTTTGAAATTCAGTACATACAACCGATGCCAGTTACCATAGTAGACCGGACGGGTAAGGTGGTTTACCAAAACAATGAATACACCAATCAGTGGGACGGCGATAACCTGCCAACGGGCATCTACTACTATGATGTGGTGCTACCCGATTTCACCACCTGCAACGGATGGGTGCATTTGCTCAGATAAGTGCGTGTTAAAACTTCTCCTCGTACACAGTGCCGTTAGCGTTGCCCAGCCTCACTTCTGTGACCTGCCCGGCTCCTTCAAAAGCAAATCGTATACCTATGATATCGCCTATCGAGCCAGACTGATTCTCGGTTAGCACGGATGTTCCGTTGAGCAAAACCTCAAATTTATCTCCCGTTCTTGATACGTTTAATGTTTGCCATTGCGAAAAATCGCACCCAAAGGCACTCAAGTCTTCTGTCTTCCCGTCGATCCACCTGTTCCCGGTTAGCAGGCCCAGGTTAGACACACAGCCCTTGTCGGACAAAGGAATAATCACAGCACTTTCGGTGGCCAGCAAATAAATGATCACATTGCGGCAAACCGACTCCTCGACAGTGGAAGCATTTCTCAAACTTGCTTCAAAGACGAAATCGGTTCCGTTCATCCCCTCAAATTCTCTCACATTGTGGAACGTGGCCCAAGTCTCATTAAAAACGGCGGCACCTGATTTTTCCCGAAATACTTTTGATGAAATACCCATCCATCCTTTTCCTTTTATTTCGTCTGGGTGCAGATACACAGGCACAGGCGACTTATCGACCATGGCCTTCCAGCCAAGTGATTTGATGAATACATTGTCTATCGCTTTCACTTCGCCGTCGACAATAAGCCTGGCACCAAAATAGCCCGGGTAGTAGTAGATAGAGGTGTGGTAATTGCCTTTTTCATCTACCTTCTCTCTCCGCTCAGGGTCCCAATTTTGCTGGATGTAGACATTATCTGATTCATACTGAGCGACGTCATAATGAAAAATGACTGAGTTGGGCAGGTCATCGGAAGTTTTCTTGCTTTCGAACAAGGGCTTGGGAAGCTCTTTCTTCTCCGGTGTTTCAGGCTTCTTTTCTTCCTTGCCCATCATAAAAAATGAGGCGATAACCAACGCAATCACACCTACCGGTGCAATCAGCAGCAGGCCATTTTTCTTTTTGCTTTTTTTCGGGCCAATAACCCTGTCAGAATTAAAAGAACCCTCATTGGCGGTGACCTCTGGTGGTGTCACCGGAATACCTCCTTTTTGGCGAAACTGCCTCCAATTGTCATATCCAACGAACTGAGCCAAAGCATTTAGCGTGGCCACGTTAGGCGAACTTTCATATTTAACCTTGCCCCAAATACGCTTTAGCGTAGTCACGCTCAGCCTTACCTGTGTCTTTTCAAATATCTTTTCGCTGAGTATTTCAAAGTCCTCACTGGTCCACAAGCTGGAGTTGCCCCAGCCAAGCCGTGACTCAATTAATTTCCTGCAGTGAGCTATCAAATATTCCATTCTAATTGAAGATACAATTTTATACGAAAAAGTCGACTAAAGGTATGCAGACCTTGCGTGAATGATCTTGAACAAACTTGAACACCCGTTGGAACATCTGTATAATGAACTACAGCGATCTTGTTACGATAGTCAAACAAAACTCAAAACAAATGAAAAGATTGAATCAATTGACATTGCTATGTATCGCTTTGTTTTTTAGCCAATTAGCCGTGGGGCAATCCTACGATCTACAGCAACTGCTAAAGAGTGAGAGCCTCACGGTCATCGACCGCAAAGTGACACCACTCAATGACGGCGGCAAAAAGGCGGTTTCCTTTTCCGACAAAAGCGACGCTGGTGGCTATGCCCTAATCAAAGGCCTGGAATTCAGCGAAGGCACGATTGAAGTTGACATCAAAGGAAAAGACGTGCAAGGCAAGAACTTTGTTGGCGTTGCTTTTCACGCTGTGCCTGAAGACGGCAAGGAGACTGCCGCCGATATTGTTTATTTCCGTCCTTTCAATTTCAAATCTGGGGAACAAATTCGTCGCAGCCACTCGGTGCAGTATGTAAGTCCACCCCGGTGGGACTGGAGCGAGCTGAGGGAGAAGTATACCGGAAAATACGAAAACGAAATCCCCTCCCCACCTGATCCGAACGGCTGGTTTCATGCCCGCATAGAAGTGAAAGGCAAAGAAATCACTGTTTTCGTGGACGACGCAAAAGAGCCTTGTTTAAAAGTGACCAAACTTAACGACAGAACCACGGGCAGCGTGGGGATATGGGTGGGTTACGCCACCAACGGCGACTTCGCAAACCTGACAGTCACCAAATTAAAATAAGCCGGGAAATTATGAAAAAGTTAATTTCTATAGCACTTGTGCTGGTAGCAGGGATATGCTACGGCCAGAAAAAAGCGACTGTTAAAGTGCCTATGAAGCCCGAGCACTGGGAGTTTGCTCCCGGAAAAGTGGAATTCATCGAACACAAGGGCCAGCCATCGATGAAGATCCTACCACAGGCAGGCTTTGCCGTGCTCAAAGACATGGACTTCACCAACGGCACAATCGAGTTCGACATGGAAACCATAGATCCGAACTTTGCTTCCTTTTATTTCCACTGGCAAAGCCAGACAGAAAACGAATGCTTCTACCTGCGAACTGCCAGGATTGGCTACCCAACTGCCAAAGATGCGATCCAGTATGCACCCTTCGTCGGGGGAGTCAATCTCTGGGACATCATGGATCATTACCAAACCAATGCTGTGTTGAAGCGAGAGGAGCCTAATCACATAAAGCTGGTAGTTTCCGGAAAGCAAATGATGGTGTATGTCAATAGCAACTCGCCGACTCTTTACGTGCCTATGCTGGAAGGCAACACAACAGCGGGGACCATAGCCTTCGACAGTCAGGTGATTATTTCTAATCTGGTAGTCAAACATAACGAAACTGAAGGTCTCTCCCCTTTGCCCGGGGCTGACCCAACAGATTCTGATCCCTATTATATCAGAGCCTGGCAGGTCAGTGAGCCGGTTGCTGCCGGGCAATCAAGCCTGGAGTTCAGCCCAGGTTACATGCCTAGTGATACTACCGCCTGGGAGGCCATAACAGCTGAACGAAGGGGCCTTGTTAATCTGACACGAAAGTATGGGCAAAGCAGACCACGACGTATGGTTTGGTTAAAAACAACCATCAACTCAGCGAGTGAACAGAAGAAGTCGATTGACCTGGGTTTTAGCGATGAAGTTTGGGTAATGATTAACGGCAGGGTGCTGTATGTGGGTGCCAACCTCTATGGTCATCCAATCATGAAAGAACCTGACGGAAGACTTTCCTTATCCAATAGCTCGTTCGAAATCCCGTTTCAGAAAGGTGACAACGAATTGCTCATTGGTGTCGCCAACAATTTCTATGGCTGGGGAATTGCCGCCCGCTTCAAAGACCTGAATGGGCTAACACTCGAAAAGTAGCTGTTCGAAATATTTTAACCCTGGCTATTGACACAGTCAGGGTTACTTCTATATATTTACGTAAGTACTTACGTAATTTAAATCACTTATGGATTTTTATCAAATGGCTGGCAAAATGGCCGTGGGCAGCAGACTGCGAAAACTCAGTGACATACTTACTGAAAACGCCGCCAAGGTATATGATGTTTATCAGGTTGACCTGGAGCCAAGGTGGTTCCCGGTATTCTACACCCTGGCGAAAACCGAAGGCCTTGGCGTAATGGAAATTGCACAGAGTATAGGACAAAGTCATGCCTCTGTGAGCCAGATAATTAAAAAAATGAAAAAGAAAGGCCTGATTGCCGAGGTGAAAGACGAAGCCGATGGCCGGAGAAGTGTGGTAGAGCTTTCAGCAAAAGGCAAAGAAGTGAGTGAAAAGCTGGAACAGCAAATGATAGACGTCAAGAGCGCCTCCGAAGAGCTACTTTCCGAAATGCAATACGACATGTGGAAGTCCATCGAAGAAATGGAGTTTCTGCTTGAGCAAAGGAGTCTTTTCGATAGAGTAATGGCTAAAAGGAAAGAAAGAGAGGTGCAAAAAGTGAAAATCGTCGACTACCATGCTAAATATCAAAACGACTTCAAGCGATTGAATATCGAATGGATCGAAGCCTACTTCAAGGTGGAGAAAACGGATCTCCTTTATCTGGACAACCCCAAATCATACATCATCGACAAGGGTGGGCATATTTTTTTCGCTGAATACGACGGAGAAATCGTTGGGACATGTGCCCTGGCAAAGATGGACGATGAAACTTTTGAACTGGCAAAGATGGGAGTAAGCCCCAAAGCCCAGGGTAAAAAGATAGGCTGGTTGCTCGGACAGGCATGTATCGATAAAGCCAAAGCCTTAGGTACGAAGCGTATATTTCTCGAGAGCAATACCCGACTGGTACCAGCTATCAATCTTTATCATAAATTGGGTTTCCAAAAGGTGACCGGACCTCCGTCGCCTTATGAGAGAGCCAACATACAAATGGAATTGATTTTATGAGCAGCATTGTCTTTACCACACCCGCCTCCGATGACGATCTTCAGCAAATTCTCGATGTTCAGGAGAGAAATCAACCCCATAATATAACACCGGAGCAGCTAGCCAAAGAAGGCTTTGTAACAGTGCGGCACAACCTGGATTTGCTTCGTTCAATGAATGAATCTGCGCCACAAATCATCGCAAAAGACGGCGACAAAGTGGTGGGCTATGCGCTTGTCATGCTTCAGTCATTTCAGGATTTGATACCCGTATTAAAGCCGATGTTTGTAACGCTTGAATCGCTCAACTACCGGAACAAGCCTATGCAGTCTTACAACTATTACGTGATGGGCCAGGTGTGCGTAGCTGAAGGATATCGTGGCATGGGGGTTTTCGATGGCATGTACCAGCAGCACAAAAAGTTGTATGCCAATCAATTCGACATGTGCATCACTGAAATTGCCTCAAGAAACCCCCGCTCTCTCAGAGCTCACCAGCGGGTTGGGTTCCAAACCATACACACCTTTACCGATGCTACTGACACCTGGGACATCGTGGCCTGGGACTGGAGCTAACTCCTCTTGATGACATAAAGTAATCTATTTTGAATATCTTATATTGGCTGTCGGATATATTCAAATAGTTATGAGACTTTACATACCTGTGTTCTTTCTAACGCTGCTCTTGATTACTTCCTGCGAAAAAAAGGAAAGGAAACCATCCAAAAAAATTCTTTTCAACACTCCTGCTAAAGTATTCGAAGAAGCCATGCCCATTGGCAACGGTCGCCTTGGTGCTATGATGTACGGCGATGTTGCCAAAGAAAAGTTCTCGTTGAATGAAGAAACGCTTTGGTCGGGTGGGCCTGTCGATGCCAACATGAATCCGGAGGCATACAAACATCTCCCCGCTGTAAGAGCAGCTCTTTTCAACGAAAACTACCAGCTGGCTGACAGCCTCGTCCGTAATATGCAGGGTTCCTTCTCACAAGCTTATGAGCCTATGGGCTTTCTTACCATTGATTTCGATCATGCTGGCGACCCAACTAAGTATAACAGGTCGCTTGACTTAAGCCGGGGCATTGCAACTGTTGACTATGAAATAAATGGCACAGCTTTTCATAGAGAAAGCTTTGTGTCATTTCCTGATCAGGTAATGCTGGTGAGGCTATCTGCTGAAGGAAATGACAAGCTAAATTTTGAACTGGGCTTGAATAGTAAACTTCCGTTTTCCATTGTGGCCGAGGGAGCACAGGTGGCCATGAAAGGCTTCTCTCCTATCAAGTCGGAGCCAAGCTATCGGGGCGATATGCCCGATGCGGTGAAGTATGATAGCTTGAAGAGCATGCGCTTCTGCACCATCGCCAAAGTGCTGTCGACCGACGGAACCTCTGCCGCCACCGACGATAGAGTAAAAGTGTCCGGGGCCTCGTATGCCATCATAGCACTTTCTGCTGGTACCAGCTTCAACGGCTTCGATAAGCAACCCGGCACAGCGGGGAAAGACGAGATGGCTACCGCTACACAATATCTCACCAAAGCTGAAGGATCCGATTACGACATCCTGCTGGCAAGACACAAAGAAGACTTTGGTAAACTATTCGATCGGGTGTCGATCGATCTTGGGCACTCAGCGGCCGACACGCTGCCTACTCCTGAACGCCTCAAGCGCTTTGCAGCAGGTGAAGCAGATCCGGACCTTGCCGCCCTTTACTTCCAATACGGCCGTTACCTGCTCATCAGCAGCTCAAGACCCGGAGGCACACCCGCCAACCTGCAGGGCATTTGGAATGAGCATGTGCGCCCACCCTGGAGCAGCAACTACACCACCAACATCAATGTGGAAATGAACTACTGGCCGGTAGAAGTGGCTAACCTGTCGGAACTGCATGAGCCGCTTCTGCAATTCGTCGGAAAGCTGGCTCAAACCGGTAAAGTCACTGCCAAAAACTTCTACGATGCAGACGGATGGGCGCTTCATCACAACTCTGATATTTGGGCAATGACCAACCCTGTGGGCGATTTTGGGAATGGCTATCCCGGCTGGGCCAACTGGGGCATGGGCGGCCCATGGATCAGCACCCCCCTTTGGGAGCACTTTGCCTTTACCAGAGACACTGTCTTTCTTGAAAACCACGCCTATGACTTGATGAAAGGAGCCGCTCAGTTTTGCTTCGATTACCTCGTAGAAGGCCCTGACGGTTATCTGGTAACTGCTCCTTCCACCTCCCCCGAAAACGACTATATCACAGACAAGGGCTACGTGGGTGCCACTTTTTATGGTGGCACGGCCGACCACGCAATGATCCGGGAGTTGTTCATTGACCTGATAGAAGCTACCAAAGTAATTAACAAGGATGAAGATTTGAGGAAGGAGTTGGAAACCACACTGGACAAGCTTTACCCTTATCAGGTTGGCCAGAAAGGAAACTTGCAAGAGTGGTACCACGACTGGGAAGATAAAGATCCTCACCACAGGCATATCTCTCATTTATTCAGCATTTACCCCGGGCGCTCCATCACACCCTCGAGTACACCAGATTTAATGGAAGCAGCCCGTCGCTCACTTGAACTCCGCACCAACAACGGCACCGGCTGGTCAATTTCCTGGAAAATCTCTTTGTGGGCCAGGTTGTTGGATGGAGACATGGCGCTGGATGCCATCAAAAAGCTTTTCAACTATATCGGCACAGAGGAAGGCGTTCAATACCAGGGCGGCGGCACTTACCCTAACCTGATGGACGCCCACCCACCGTTTCAGATTGACGGAAACTTCGGAGGCACAGCCGGCATTGCCGAAATGCTGCTGCAAAGCCATGAAGGCGTGATTCATCTACTTCCAGCATTACCCTCTGAATGGAAAACAGGGAAAGTCACCGGGCTGCGTGCCCGTGGCGCTGTAACAGTTGACATAGAATGGAAGGATGGAAGCCTGGTGTCGGCAGTCGTCACGCCCGACTTTGAGGGAGAATACACCATCAGACTCGGAGACAAAATGCAGACAATAGCGGCGAAGAAAGGAAGCAGGCAATCAATAAAATTCTAACAATATGGCGTACGATGAACACCTTGCAGAGCGAATTGGCCAAAGTCTGAAGTCACACAAAGTATCGTTTGAGGCCAAGAAGATGATGGGAGGGCTTTGCTACCTCGTCGATGGAAAAATGACTGTGGGTATTGTGAAAAATCAATTGATGGCCCGCATCGACCCTGATACCTACCAGGAAGCACTACAGCGAAAAGGAGCGAAAGAAATGGACTTCACTGGTCGGCCAATGAAAGGCTATGTATTTGTCTCGCCAGAAGGTATGGATTTGGATGAAGACCTGGACTACTGGGTCGGGCTGGCAGTAGAATTTAACCCCAGGGCCAAAGCGAGCAAAAAGAAATCGTAAATTGTGGCTATGTCAAAAGTTATCCTGAGTAAAAAAAGCATCAAAGAGCAGCAGGCAGAAAGGATGAACAGGTTCCTCAGCCTGTCAGCCGAGGAGAAACTTGCATTTTTACTAAAGCTCAACAGCTATGCTGCAATGATGAAAAGAGAGCCCTTAAAAAGGCCGCAGGGAAAAGGGCTTTTGATTACAAAGCAGGTCAAAAATGACTAACGAGCTTCCGGAATTCCTTAGAGTAATTGATTCGCTCAACAAACATCAGGTACTTTACATGGTAATTGGTGGGTTTGCAGTTAACTACTATGGTCACAGCAGAGCTACTGGAGATATCGATCTGTACCTCAAAGATTCGATGGAAAATCGCCAGAACCTTATCAACGCCATTGAGTCACTGGGCTATGGACGATTTGAATCACTACTTCACGTTCCCATGATAGCTGGCTACTGTGAGATCATGATGGATGATGGGATGTACGTCGACCTGATGGCGCAAATTCCAGGAATTGATCCGCTGGCTTTCGACGCAGACCTGGCGCAATGCGAAAAAGCAATTATTCAGGGAGTGTCGGTATTTTATATCGGATTTCGACAGCTACTGAAGAACAAGGAAAGCACTGGAAGAAATAAAGATTTGCTTGACCTCGAAGAGTTACGGAAAATAAGAAAGGACTAGAATATGTCTTTCACTTTCAAACTAAAGCCAACAAGCACAACAGACTGAATTTCGTCCTCGCCAATAAACCGATTTCGTAGTTCAAATTTACCGTTGTCGCCCAGTACAAAAATTTCGACAATCTCCTCTCCCGGATACACTATCCAATACTCCCTAACACCACTTTCTTCGTACAGGCTGTATTTGTTGTTCAGATCCTTCGCTGCTGTAAAAGGAGAAAGTATTTCCACAACCAGATCAGGAGCACCTATGCATCCCTTGTCGTCCAGCTTGCTCTGGTCACAAACGACCATTATGTCAGGTTGAACTACGTTGAAAATCTCTTTGTCTTTGCTGCCTATCTTCGATGGAAGTCTGACATCAAACGGAGCAAAGTATACTTCACACGGATGCCCCTCTAAAAAATTGTACATCTTATTTCCAAGTGACGCACTTACCTTTTGATGGCTGCGGCTAGGGCCAGGCGACATATGAAAAATTTTTCCTTTGATCAGCTCCACCCTATCCTCAAAAGTCCACCGCAAATAGTCGGCATAGGAATAGGCTGCTCCCGAATCGAGGAGGGTAATATCGTCGATATTTTCCTCTGGCATATTATATTTTACCGGCATCCTATAAATATAAAAACTTACTGCCTTTTTGTAAAAAGAAACCCTGACCATTTTGCATGATCAGGGCCCGCATATATCTACCCGGTTTAAATCAGTTTACATCCATCGTTGGGTCAAATTCCGCCTTCCAGGCAAGAATTCCGCCTGCCATATTGTAGGCATTGTCAAACCCTTTCCTTTCCAGAAATTCTACGACCGTACCGCTTCTTCTCCCGCTTCTGCAGTACACCACCACCTGCTTGCCTTTCTCCACTTTATCGATATTGTCGGCCATGTTACCCATAGGTATGTGCAGCCCGCCAATATTGGCCTGAGCCACTTCATTCGGCTCTCTTACGTCAATCAGCTGAAAGTCAGCCCCTGAATCCATCAGTTTTTTCAGTTCGTTTACACTTATTTCCTTCATGGCTATTCCCGTTCTTTAATCTTCGAAGATCAAATTAAGTCCTTCAAAAAACAACAATTAAATGCTTAATCAGTATTTAAAGCCACTAATTTTTTTGAAAAGTTCCAAATAAGCTTTCACTTTGTCGCCTTCAATTTTGTAGTAACAGCATATGAGCAGCAAAAAACATTTCGAAACCAACGCCATCCGTACACAGGCAGAACGTTCGTCACAACGAGAACACAGCGTGCCTATCTACGCCACGTCTAGTTTCGTATTCGATAATGCTGAGCAAGCCCGTGCGTTGTTTGCCAATGAGGAAGAAGGGAACATTTACACCCGCTTCTCCAACCCTAACAACGACGAGTTCATTCAAAAGCTTTGCCTATTGGAGGGCACTGAAGACGGTATGGCCATGGCCTCGGGCATGGCAGCCATGTTCACCAGCATGGCGGCTTTTCTGAACAGCGGCGACCACATTATCGCCTCCCGTTCTGTTTTCGGCTCCACGCACCAGATTCTGACGCAGCTATTCCCCCGCTGGGGTATCACACATACTTATGTGGACCTTAGCGACCCGGCAGAAGTGTGGGAAAAAGCTGTAACACCCAATACAAAAATGGTTTTTGCGGAAACTCCCTCTAACCCAGCGCTCGACTTGATAGACCTGGAGTGGTTGGGACAATTTGGTAAAAAGCACAACCTGATCGTCAATATTGACAACTGCTTTGCTACACCTTATCTACAAAACCCGGCCAAATACGGCGTGCATATCGTTACTCACTCCGCCACCAAATTTATCGATGGCCAGGGAAGAGCGATTGGTGGTGCTGTGCTCGGCAGTAAGGAACATATTGAAAAAGTGAGGTTCTTCGCCCGCCACACAGGCCCGGCCATGTCACCATTTAATGGCTGGATTCTCTCCAAGAGTCTCGAAACGCTGGCGGTGCGAATGGAAAAACACTGTGACAATGCGCTCAAGCTAGCCACTCACCTGGAGAGTCACCCCGAGGTGGTTTGGGTGAAATATCCTTTCCTTCCTTCTCACCCCCAACAGGCGTTGGCCAAAAAACAAATGACCCTGGGCGGCGGTCTCGTTACCTTTGAGCTGGGTGGTGGAGTGGAAAGAGGAAAGAGATTCCTCAATTCCCTGAAAATGATCTCGTTCTCCGCCAATTTGGGAGACACACGCACCATAGCGACTCACCCTGCCTCTACTACACACTCGAAGCTCAACGCAGAAGAGAAAAAAGTAGTGGGCATCACCGATGGGCTAATCAGGGTCTCTGTGGGACTGGAACACCTGGATGACATTAAAGAAGACCTGGAGCAGGCTATCAAAGCTTCAAAGTAAACACATCACTTTGCTGCAAAAATAGCCAACCCAGCCGCCCCTAAATAACGTGAGTTCGATATAAAAAAGCGAGGATTTAGGATGAAATAAGGCGAGAAATTAGTATATTAAGTGACTGACAATCAACGTAATAACTAACATTCTCGCCTATGTTAACATCTAATAAAATTACTGAAATTTTCTGTTCCATTGATGATTTCACCTTAGAATTTGTCCCAAAATTTGAAAGCCACCTTCTGGGGGTTAAAAAAAGAAACAAACCAGGCAAGCTTTCCCTGTCTGAAGTAATGACTATTCAAGTACTGTTTCACCTGTCTGGTTATAGAAATTTTAAGACTTTTTACAATGCCTATGTTTGTATCCATTTGCGGTCTTACTTCCCTGCTGTGGTCAGCTATAATAGAATGGTTGAGTTAACAAGAGATAGTATGGTTCCTTTGGCTATCTACCTAAAAAGTCAAAGCCTGGGTCGTTGTACTGGCATAAGTTTCATCGATAGTACACCCCTTAGAGTATGTCATAACAGACGCATCCACAGCCATAAAGTTTTTGATGGACTAGCAAAAAGAGGTCAATGTTCGATTGGATGGTTCTATGGCTTTAAACTGCATTTAATCACCTCAGATACAGGAGAAATCGTCGATTTTATGCTTACTCCAGGCAATGTGGATGATCGTAAACCACTGCAAATAGAGCGATTCATTAAGAAACTATTCGGCAAGTTGTTTGGGGACAAGGGATACTTGAGCAAGGAGCTTTTCAAAAACCTATTTTTCAGAGGGGTACATTTGGTCACCAAGCTTAAACGAAATATGAAGACATCTACTGTCACCCCAATCATGGATGCCATCCTGCTACGCAAGAGAGCCATTTGTGAAACGATCATCGATCAACTAAAAAACATCTTCCAAATTGAACACTCAAGACATAGAAGTAGCGCTAACTTTGTCACCAACTTATTCTCAGCATTGATAGCCTATAACTTCTGCGAGAAAAAGCCCTCAATTAGGGTTAACTACAAAGACTCCGGACAGCTTTTTCTCCCTTTATAGATCAAAATTATATCGAACTCACGTTAAATAAGAACGGCTGAGTTGACGTAGGTGGCAAGGCATGTCCACCACTATTAAATCTTAAAGAACCACGAGCAATTAGGCAGTGGAAAGGAGTTGACCTCCCCGTCCTGAAACACCGTAACACCAGCGAGAGCTATCTGGAAGGCACGCCCTTCCCGATGCTGAAACCTAACTCCAGGCATCAAAACCAGTGCAGAGAATTTTTCATAACCGGACTCATCCGAAATTCTTACCGAAGTAAGCATTCCATTGCTATCGAAGTTATCATGCCACATACTGCTCCTGCGGTATTGGCTGGCCACAAAAAACATGGAATCAAAAATAAAACTTGACTTACTACCTACCGGTGTTACACCAGCAATCGAAAACGATGGTGCTTTTGCCATTCCATTTTTCTCAGATTGGTAAGGAATATTTGGGTAGTATCCTCCAAACTCGTCAGGGGTAACGGGATAAACGCCCGGCTTTGCGTAGTAGCTTTCTGTTCCCGTCCCAACGTACAAATAGCCAGCGGAGAAAGTAATATTGCTCCGTCGGTCCCCTAGTGTTACCATCCCCCAGTGAAGTGCTCCCGCACCTTTGAAGTTATTGAGATATCCGGAGGATCCCAGTAGTGTTCCTATGCCAAAGCTAACTTTCTCATTTCGAGTTGGGATTGACACTTTGAACACTCCAACGAACGGACTGGCTATCCAGGTAGACATGATGCCCGCTGAAAAGTTGTCGGCCAGAGAAAAATGAACCTCCGGCCCATACAGGTTCAGCATGCCATAGTCCTCCCCCTTCCTGATTGGTAGTGCGTTGGTAGTGAAATAGTACCTTGTACTGAACGGGTCATTGCCCTGGTACTCTCCGGTTACGTCAATACGATCCGACTCGGCAAAGGGTCTGATCGTTTTGACATCGCTCTTGGCTATATAAATCTTTCCAAGGTTTTCCGTTTCAAGAAGTATTTCTCTCCCATCATCGCTCACAATCACACCTACTCTTACAACACCGTCGTGAGTAGTGACAATCACTTTTTCTGCCACGCTATCGGCAGCTGGTTCCTGTGCATAAGCTGCAAATGAAATAACAAGAGCAGCCACAAATGAAAAAAACAGTTTTGCTTTCATGGTACGAATCGTTTAAAAAATGATATTGGTCTTACAAAAAATCTTAAGTTCGAAACCTGAATTCCAGGTCGGGCAAGCACTAACGGTTATTGCCTCCGCCTTTAAAAAAATACTCGCATAAGGATGCTGAGCAATAACACGAGATCAAAAAGTAGTGATAGCATGCTATCCGCTATTGTAGGTTATGCAAAAAGTCGGCCAATTATTAATTATTGAAACCTTAAACCGATCAAAACGCACTATGCCCAGATCAAGACAATAACACTCGCTTGCATATTCTGTCGCTCTTAAATCATATTCTGCTGCGGATCATATGCTGTCCCTTGTCAAATATTACTACTTTTGCAGCTTCCGAATAAACAGCAAAAACAATGGATTCTGCAGAATTGAAAAAAGTGGCCCTCAACGATGTTCACGTTTCCCTGGGTGGTAAAATGGTACCTTTCGCAGGCTACAATATGCCTGTTCGCTACTCCTCCGACCTGGACGAACACCATACCGTTAGAAATGCCGTAGGTGTGTTCGATGTGTCGCACATGGGTGAGTTTATGGTAGAAGGCCCTGGCGCCCTTCCTCTCATCCAAAACGTGACATCCAACGATGCGTCGAAACTGGTGAATGGACAGGCGCAGTACTCCTGCCTGCCCAACGACAAGGGCGGCATTGTGGACGACCTGCTTGTATATAAAATGGCTGATGAGAAATACCTGCTGGTGGTCAACGCCTCTAACATCGACAAAGACTGGAACTGGATCAGCAGCCACAACTCCTTCGGAGCGAAAATGACCAATATCTCAGACGCCACATCCCTTTTTGCGGTGCAAGGCCCCAAGGCAGTAGAAGTCCTTCAAAAGATCACCAGCGTCGACCTTTCAGCTATCGGATACTACCACTTCACGTTAGGCGAAATGGGCGGTATCAAAGACATTATCATTTCCGCTACGGGTTATACGGGCGCTGGAGGTTTTGAGCTATATGTGAAAAATGAGGACGCTAAAAAACTGTGGGACAAGGTGTTTGAAGCTGGAGCCTCGGCGGGCATTAAACCTATAGGTCTTGGTGCCAGAGACACCCTGCGCCTGGAAATGGGCTTCTGCTTGTATGGCAATGATATCGACGATACCACCTCTCCAATTGAAGCCGGGCTGGGCTGGATCACCAAATTCACCAAGGAGTTTACTAACTCAGCTGCGATCAAAGCACAGAAAGAAGCTGGTATCAGCAAAAAGCTGGTGGGCTTCGAATTGGTTGACAGAGGCATTCCACGAGCGCATTATGAATTGTTCAATTCCTCTGAAGAAAAAATTGGCGAAGTAACATCCGGCTCACAATCGCCGACACTCGGCATAGGCATAGGCATGGGCTACGTGAACAAGGCATACAGCCAGCCCGACACGGAAATATTTGTAGGGATCAGAGGCAAATTCCTGAAGGCCAAGGTGGTAAAAGTGCCTTTTCTAAAAAAGTAAACTGATGAGGAATATTGATGTCTGCCTTTCTCCGGAATTAATCCATCAATACGAGTTAAAAGGCAAAATTGTGGTGGTGGTGGACATACTCAGGGCCACCTCCTGCATGGTTTCAGGCTTGGCCACCGGAGTAGCTGCCATCAAACCATTGGCGGATGTGGACATCTGCAAAGGGCTTAAGCAAGAAGGTTATTTCACGGCGGGTGAACGCAACGGCAGCAAGGTGGAAGGCTTCGACATGGGCAATTCCCCTTTCGAATACATGGAGCCTCATCTGAAGGGGCAGAAAGTGGCCGTTACCACCACCAATGGTACCCTTGCCATCGAAAAATCAAAGACGGCAGATCAAATCGTTATCGGTGCCTTTCTCAACCTGACTGCCGTTGCCAAATACATCCAGCAACAAGACAAAGACGTGGTTGTGGTTTGTGCGGCCTGGAAAGGGAAAGTGAATCTTGAGGACAGCTTGTTTGCCGGCGCACTGGTTGAACGACTGGCCGCTTCGCACCAACCTGAGTGCGATGTCCCCCGAATGATGGTAAAGCTATACCAGATCGAAAAAAATGACCTCTTCACATTTGTGAAGGAGTCGTCGCATGCCCGCCGTCTCAACAAGCTGGACGTATTCAAGGACATCGAATTTTGCGTGCAGGAAGATACGTTTGATATCGTTCCCGTGCTGAGAGACGGACATCTCGTTTTAGCGGGCTAAAGTCGTGCCGGCAGGCAACCCCACCGGCACGGCCGCTACATACTACTCACTCCGCAACGTATCCACAGGATTGACGCTGGTAGCTTTAGCAACCTGGCTTGCCACCGTCACGGCTGTTGTCACCAGCACAATGCCCATCGCCAGAATGAAAGGGAGCACCGTTGTTTCCTTTGGGTCTGGATAAATAGCGTTGATCATTTGAGTGATAAGAAAAGCACCTGCCGGTGCCCCCAAAAGAAAGGCAATAAGAATCGTCCAAAAGTATTGTTTACTGGCAATTCTGATAATTTGCGTTGCATCAGCCCCCAGCACCTTCCTTATCCCGAATTCCTTTTTCCGACTTTGAATGCTAAAGCCGAGCAAACCAAACAAGCCCAGGCAAGCAAGGACAATAGCTAAGCCCGATATGAAGCTTATCACCACAATATTTCCCTGATTTTCCTTAAAGAAGTAGTCAAAAACATCTACCTGATACTTACTGTTGTAAGGGTCGTTTGGAGCTATCCCTGTCCATGCTGATGCAAAATATTCGTCCAGTTCTTTTTCATTACCCGCAGCGGTTTTCACCACGAAATAATTAAAACCCTCCTCGGGCGCCGCAGTGAAAACAGTTGGTAGCATTTCATCGTAAAATGCATTGCACATGAAGTCTTCCACCACCCCCACTACCGTGTATCGGGTGCTATCATAAGTCACCTGCTGACCAATAGCATCACCCCAACCAGCCTTTTCCACAAACATTTCTGTTACGATGATACTTCCTGACTGGTCAGCTGCTTTGCTGTCTCCAAAGAACCTTCCTTCCTTAAGGCGGAAGCCCATCGTTTCCATATAGTTTTCGCCCACATGAAAGGCATAGGTTTTGACTTCCTTATCAAGCACGTCGGCTTTGGTGAGCTTATTGGCCCTGGCCACGTGGTAATTGCTCCCGGCATAGCTCAAAACAGCGGTATTCCTGTTGGCCGCATCCCTCAGGGCCTGAAAGTCCGACGCCTCCACCAGTGGCATTGAAATGATTCCTTTGGGATTGTATCCCCAGTCCTTTTCCGCCTGATAAATGGCATTGTCAGTAAAAACAAAGCAAGCGATGATGGTGCTTATGGCGAAGAAAAACTGAAAGCCCAGCAATATTTTGCTGAAGACATTCTTTGAACCCAGCTTCTCATTTCCTCTGAAAATACTGGTTGGCTGAAACTTCGACACATAGAAGGCCGGATAGGCACCTGACACCATGCCAATAAATAGTAACAGCCCACCGAAGAAAGCAATCAGCATGGGAAGACTAGAAAATTCAAAGGGAATGGTAATTGGTATCATGGTGTTGAGCCCGGGCAAAAAGAAATAGTAGCTCATTACAGTGCCCAAACCCAGTGCAAAAGTGCATAAGATCATGTTCTCCAAAATGAACTGGTAAATGATCTGTCGCCGATTTCCCCCAATCACCTTCCTCATGGCAATTTCTTTCAGGCGGCGGGTAGCGGCCGTTACAGAGATATTCATATAATTAAAACAAGCCAGCAACACCAGCATAGCTGCTACCACAGAAAGCCCAATACGCCCGGCTGGATGCCCGCTCCCGCTTATCGAACCATCTATTTCAAATGACCTGAGTGCCAGTTGCTCCAATGGCACCATCTCAAATTTCTCGATAGGCCATTTGCTGCTTGTTTGATTCTGCAGCGCCACAAATCCACTAAAGGTCTCCTCCAGTTCCTGTGGCTGGCGACCTTCCTTCATTTCAATAAAAATAGCATCTGTGGAATAGGCCCAGTCATAATGATCTTCGAGCTGCAGATCAAAGAAGTTGTCCATCGGTACCATGATTTCAAATGAAAAGCTCGCTTTATCCGGCGTCTTGTCCATTACCGCTCCCACCGTATAGTTCTGAATCATACCGTTGGAATACTTGATGGAAACATCCTTGCCCATGGCGTTCTCCCGTCCAAAGTATTTCTCTGCGGTATTTTTATCAATCACTACATAACTTTTGTTCTCAAGCGCATTTATATCTCCATACTTGATAGGAAAATCAAACACTTTCAGCAGAGCCGGGTCAACAAACGATACCAACTCACTAAAAACATTGTCACCAAACCGCATATTGCCATACTGGAATTCGACCCGCACCACATTGTCAACTCCAGCGTGCTTGTCTACCAAATCCGGCCCTATGAGCAGGGGAGCATCTGCCCACATCGCAGTGCTGTTCTCGGTTTTCACATGATTGATCAATTGGTAAATATTCCTCCTGTTGGAATGGAAGTCGTCCATATGTGTCTGCATATCAACAAATATGAAAATGGCGATGCCCATGCCTATTGCTACAGACAAGCCAAGGATGTTGATGAGCGAGATGCCCCAGTTTTTGGATAGGTTTCTGAAACCTACCGTAAAGTAATTTTTAATGAGTCCCATTTGATTAGTCTTATAATTTGAGTTTGTCCTTTTAATGTTTGCCCACCTAAAAAATCGAAGTACATTCCAAATAAACCGCCGCCGGGCTTTTTGGGCGTCTGCAGCAGCCTCCCTCTCAAAAATCTCATAGATATCCCCTTCGATCTCCTCCAGAAGATCGGGACTGCAATACCACCTCAGGAATTTATCAGCCCATTTAGGCGGCGATAGCTGCTTCATAATGAAAAGTTGAAGGCCATTTTTGGTATTCTTTTGTACAGTTCGTTCCTGAAAGCAAAAGACTCATCCAGCGCCTTTTTACCAACGGCCGTCAAAGTGAAGTACCGCTTGCGTCGCCCGCCTCTTTCGTTGGTCGCTCCTCCCATCCGTGACGTAACATAGCCTTTCTCTTCCAGCCTCCGCAACACGGCATGAGCCGCACTTACATTCATGCTTCTTCCTGTCTGCTTTTCTATTTCATCCATCACCGCCACACCATAGGCCTCATCAAACAACGCCCCAACTGTCAGCAGTATAAGTTCTTCCAATTCACCCAAATAGGAGCCTTTCATAGTCACTATTAGTTATACAAACATAAAAGTAATGTATTATGTTGTCTTTTTGTAGAAGAAATAAAAATAAAAGAGCCGGGAGGTCATCCCGGCTTAAAATTCTATGAGACCATTGCCTATTGTTTTTTAAACCTGGCCCATGTTTCATCTATGTATACGGAGTCAATTTGTCGCCCTCCCTTTACTGTCTTTTCCGCATAAAGAGTCCACCTGTTGGCGTTAACTACACCACCAAATGTAATGGTAGCCCCTGTTAGGGTGTGACCCGACGGGTGAATCATTGCCACATTCTCGGTGTACGTCTTCCCGTCATAGATAATTGACCCTGTGCCAGCTCCGGAAATATAATCGCCGTCGTCGTTGTATTGAATCCATACAAAATGTGAAGGGGTCACAAGCTTCATATACTTCACAAAGCCAGGATAGCTCATTTCAGGCCCCCCTTCCTTTTCGTGATAGGAAACCAACTCCCAGGTTCCCACCAGAGAAGAATCGTTTTTTGCAACAGCAGGCACCTTCCTCCACATTTCCTCAATGCGAGACGAATCCACCGCAATAGTCTCTGCGCTTTCTACGTCAAATTCGAAATCTTTCACAAACCCTCGATGGTGCCATTCACCGTTGACAAAGTCAGCAGTGAAATTGATTTTCTGGCCGAGGATGCTACTAGTGGCTGGTAGAAAAAATTCAATATTTTCAACATAATTCTCGCCATCGTAGGTGTAGGTTCCACCTCCCATCCCCACAAGTTGATCGTTATCTTTCTGGTAGCTTATCCAGGTAAAATGGGTTGGCGTCAGGTGTTTTTGGTAAAGAATATTGGAGGGGTGATCTATCCATGTCTTTCCACCACTGGAGTCGCTCATGTAAGACACCAGCTCCCATGTGCCCACAAGACTTTTCGGTGCCGCTGTCGACTCCTTTGAGGAATCGGACGAGCACCCACTGGCCAGCACGCAAATACTGGCTACCGCTAAAATGAATATACTTTTCATGGTTAAAATATTTTGGGTTGGTTTCTCCTTCCTGTTGTGATCCTCTTAAAATGTAAGCATTATTTATGAGAAAGTCAGAATTTTCCAATGCTTAATATCCCTCATATCGACAAAATCACAAAGCAGGAGATGTGTGCTTCATTTGGGCGCTACTTATAATCTCCATCTTTCCGTGCGATTTCGTCAGTTTCATCCTAAGTTTACTGCTTAATAAAAAACCATGTCATCCTATCCCACCATTGTTCTCAAAGCAGGAAAAGAACGCTCCATTCAGCGTTTCCACCCATGGGTGTTTTCAGGAGCTATCCAACATACGCCAAAAGGATTAAATGAAGGTGACCTGGTGCAGGTGCTCGACAGCAGAAAGAAGTTTCTGGGCATAGGCCACTACCAAATCGGTTCGATCACTGTGCGCATGGTGGCTTTCTCCGACGTCACGGTCGATCAAGCCTTCTGGAAAGGCAAAATTGACAGGGCCGTTGAAGCCCGCAGGGCAGTAGGCCTGACGAAAAAAGGCGACCTCAATGTTTTTCGCCTGATACATGGGGAAGGCGACGGTTTGCCAGGGCTGATCATGGACTACTACAATGGTACGGTGGTTTTTCAAGCGCACTCTGTTGGTATGTACCTGCTGAAAGACACTTTTGCTTCTATCCTCAAAGAGCTTGACCTCCCCATAACCGCCTGCTACAACAAGAGCGCCGGCACCATCCCTTTCAAAGCACCTATCCAGGCCGAAGATGGGTTCATTTTCGGGGAGGGCGACACCATCGAGGTAAATGAATACGGAAGTAAGTTCACCATCAATGTGGTAGAGGGTCAAAAGACGGGCTTTTTTATCGACCAGCGGGAAAGCAGAAGGCTGCTGGAGGAGTTTAGCAAGGGCCGGAAAGTGCTTAACACGTTCTGCTACACAGGCGGCTTTTCGGTGTCCGCTTTAAAGGCTGGTGCCTCAGAAGTGGTCAGCGTCGACAGTTCGCAAAAAGCCATTGACCTGACTGAGCAAATCATTGATTTGAATTTCGGGAAAACGGAAAAACATACTTCCCTTTGTGCTGACGCTTTCGACTATCTGGCTAAAATGCCCGACGATTTTGATGTGATTGTGCTTGACCCACCTGCCTTTGCCAAGCATGTAAGGGTGCTTGAAAATGGCCTCAAGGGCTATCGCACGATTAATGAAAAGGCCATCAAAAAAATAAAGCCTGGAGGAATACTTTTTACGTTTTCATGCTCTCAGGTGGTGTCACCGCAAGATTTTCGCACGGCTGTGTTTTCAGCCGCCGCTGCCACAGGACGTGAGGTTCGCATCCTGTACCAAGTGCATCAGCCAGCCGACCACCCGGTAAGCATTTACCACCCTGAGGGGGAGTATTTGAAGGGATTGGTGCTGCAGATAAGTTAACCCTTGCTCTACTTCAGCTTTTCATTGTCCTTGTGGCGGGTCTTGTCTCTGCTGGTCTTTTTTTCCAGGTTCTTTTGGAATGCCTCTGTGAGATTGACACCAGTCTGATTGGCCAGACAAATCAATACCCACAGCACATCGGCCATTTCATCTCCCAGGTCTCTTCCTTTGTCTGAGTCTTTGAACGACTGCTCGCCGTAAGTCCTTGCCATAATGCGGGCCAGCTCGCCCACTTCTTCGGTCAGAATCGTCATGTTGGTCAGCTCGTTGAAATAGCGGACGCCAACCGTTTTTATCCACTGATCTACCTGCTCCTGTGCTTGTTCTATCGTCATCTGGAAGGGTTTAAGCTTTGTTCTTAGTATCAATAATGATCGTAACAGGGCCATCGTTTACAAGTGCCACTTTCATATCGGCCCCAAACTCACCCGTCTCAATTTCACGTTGCAAATCAGCCTGCAGCCGGGCAATCATTTTCTCATAAAGAGGTATTGCCACATCCGGCCTGGCAGCTTTGATGTAGGAAGGCCGGTTGCCCTTTTTTGTGCTGGCATGCAGCGTAAATTGACTGATAAGCAGTATGTCGCCCCCAACCTCCGCAAGGCTTCGGTTCATCACACCGTCATCGTCGTTAAAGATCCGCAGATTGACAATCTTCCTGCTCAACCACTCTATGTCCTCCTGAGTATCGGCCTCCTCAATACCCAGAAGCAGCATAATACCAGTTCCGATTTTTCCTTCGACGGCGCCGTTAATCGTTACCGATGCCTCCGACACTCTTTGAACCACTCCAATCATTGCTCTTATTTTTCCTTCGAAACATTATCAGGTTCAAAGTACAATCAATAATCAATTCAGGCTAATCCTTTGTTGTCGTAATTTTTTCAATTTGTCGGGAGGGGAAAACGTGGAGGCCTGGTAGCCCCTTTTTGGCCGTAACGACCATTCCCTTTGCCACCCTGCTGGCGTCAATAGCAAAAAGCTTTCTACTCGATGCTATCATGAAAAAGGAGAATAGTTTGGAAAAAAACTTGGCAATTTCTTCAAAAGGGCGGCGCTCATTCCTTTCACCCAAAAGAAGAGAGGGTTGGTAAATATATAGCGAAGGGAGACTTAATTTCTTCAACGCCTCTTCGAGCATCCCTTTCACTTTGTTGTAATAAATGACCGACTCAGCATTGGCTCCCAAGGCGGTAACAATGTGGAACTGCTCACATGTGGCAGTTTTAGCGGCCACCTGAGCCAGATTGAAACAGTAGGTATAATCCACTTTAAAAAAAGCTTCCTTCGATCCGGCCTTTTTCAAAGTGGTGCCCAGGCAGCAAAAAAAATGATGGGCTTGGATATCAGCGGAAAGGCTCTCCAAATTCTCAAAATCTGTTATAACAGCCCGAACTTTGCTGCTTGCAGATGGGAGCTCTCTTCGTGTGAGGACTACAATGTTATCATAATAATCATCGCCAACCAGCTGATCCAGCAGCGATGTACCAACCAAACCAGTGGCACCAGCTATAAGTGCAGTCTTACCCATATCATTGAAGTTTAATTGTCGGCAACTCTATCTGAAAGTTGCTTAAAACCATTGACGGATACCACCACTGCGGCCGCTCTTTCCGCAGGCTTTTTGCCTGGCAGGTGCTGGTTGAGAAAAAACTTACCAGCTTATTGAATCATTTGCTGCTGGTATCAAACGGCAAGTCGTTCAAGATAAACTTATTTCCATCTTGCTTAAGTACAAAATGTCCTTTGAAAAATTTAGTCGCACCTTATTTTGCCAATTACGCTGCCCTGTTCAAATCGAAAAATTATCCCTTTCCCATAACAGGTACTCGTCAATATCCTGCTTTAAGCTACGGTAAATGAATGCAATCATTGAGATGTCATCGATAAGCCCCAGCGCTGGAATAAAATCAGGAATAAGGTCTATAGGGGTGATAAAATAAATAAGACCAGCAACCAGGAGGACGATGCTTTTCCAGGGCATTACACGGTAATTACCAGAAATATAGTTCTTCACCATTCTGGAAATAACCTTGATCCGTCCGACAAAACCACTGAGCTTTTCATTGCTTCGGGTAATCTCACCAAGCTTTGTGGACACGCTCCCAATTATTTTATCCACACGCTCTCCATCCCGAAGTACCCTCTCGGCTTTCTTTTCATACGACGACAGCGCTTTTTTCTCCTTATTCTCCTCCATATGACCTAAAACACCTTTCTGATTTCATCTTTCATAAAACTCAAGGCTTGCTCTACGGGGTCACGCTCTTCCTGCATGGCCCTTTGAATGACGGCCTTTGCCAATTCAATACTCTTCGATTCTGGATTCACCTCTGTAATGGCCTGATTAACAATCATAATCACACTTTCCATGGCACTTTTTATCGACCTCCAGGCGTCATCTGACATGTAAAGCTGCTGCGACAAATTATGGTTAAACTCATCCCGGATCTCCTTGAGAAGCACATGCTGTAGTTCCTTGGAAGTGAGGTTTCCGGTGCTGAGCCTGGCAAGCAGGTTACTTGGCGATATCCTCTCAAGAAAAAGACACATCCTCTCATAGGCCTGGAGCCTGATCGGAAGAATGCTCTCGGTATTCTTCATTTTCAACTCCAACATCCTTTTTTCCAACTCCTTGTTCAGAAACGACCTAACCATCAGGTACATAGCATAAAGTACCAGGCCAGCCGGGATAATGATTTTTGCAAGATCAACTAAGGGTTCCATTTACCAGGGTTTTGATTTGAAGTTAGAATTATTTTAACGGACTTACCGTTTTCAAAATAAATAAATTTAAATCCCCGAATTGCAGCAACTTTGCCTGAGTTTTGGAAAAATTAGCGAATACAGATGAATATACACCCTGTAAGCATTAGCGAGAAAGCGCTGGGGGAGATCAAAGAGATCATTGCCAAAAAGAAAATCCCGGAAGGCTATGGTCTGCGCATTGGTATCAGAGGAGCGGGCTGTGCAGGTGTTTCCTACATGCTTGGTTTCGACAAGAAAAAAGAGGGAGACATTGAGTACTCAATAGCAGGAATAAACGTGTTTATTGAGAAAAAGCACACCATGTACCTGATCGGCCTGGAGGTAGATTTTTACGATGGCGCTGATGCCCGTGGTTTTTCTTTTGTTAACCCCGACCTACCGGTGCCTGACCAGGCTCACTGACGACTCCTCACACCTGCCCTCCAGCGGCGGCAATATCTTAGCCACAGTTATGTCAAGTATCTTCACCTCAGTGTATTCTGCAAAAAGCTTCTCTGATATTTTGTAAGCCAGGTGCTCAAGTAAGTTAACCGGAACTTCCATGATCTCAGCCACTATCTGATATACCTCCTCATAGTCGAGGGTGTCGGCCAGCTTATCGGACAAAGCGGCTTTGGAAATGTCTGTTTGGAAAACCAGGTCAATGCGAAAATCATTGCCTCTTTCACGTTCAAAGCTATGAACGCCATGAAAAGAGTGAAACATCAGTCCTTTCAGTGCAATTTTTCCCTGCATCAATTCAGCTCATCAAAAAATGAGCCCGTCGAACTGATTTCCTCCAGGCTGTACTCCTCGCCTGCTACCTTGATCACCTTTCTGGATTCGGTGACGGTCTTCGCTTTGACTTCTTCTTTTACGGGAGCTTTTTGAGCTGGCTTTACCCCAGCTTCCACGGAAAGTTTTGTGACCTCAGTAGACGACTCAAGCCTCACATCCTCATCCGAAAAAATCTCCTTTTTCGCACGGGAAAGAGCCTTTACCTTTTTCAATTGTTCATCAAAGGTTTTTCCGCTTCTGTTCTTTTCGATGCGATCCACCTTTTCCATGATATCGCTGGACGACATCCTCAGGCTATTGATCAAATTGTCACGATGGTTCTCAATAGACTTATAAGTTTGCTCCAGGGTTTTCACTTCCTCGTGCAAATCTTCAATGATTTCTCTCGAATGATCTTCAGCCCTCTCAATCATCGCACGGGCCTTGTTTTTCGCTTCGCTCATCAACGCCTCCGCCTTCATTTGCGTCTCCTTCATATGAAGTTCGGCTGCTTTACTGGCCTGCTCGATAAGGTTAGCAGCCGTATCATCAGCAGTTTTGAGGGTTTTGAACAGCGAGCTTTCAACTTCACGGAGCTTGGCAACTTCTTTTTCGGCGGCCTCCAGCTTATAGCGCAACTCCTTGTGCTCATCTTGCATTCTCTCCCACTCTTGTGAAAGTGTGAGCAAAAATGCATTCACTTCATCTTTGTCGAGGCCTCTAAAAGCCTTTTCAAAAGACTTTTGCCTTATTTCTAACGGAGTAATTTTCATCTGATAGTATATCTTCCTTTCGACGGCGGTATCGCCAAGGGGTTAACTAATAAACCGAAAATGAAGTTGCAGGTGAGCTAAAATAGGGCAGAAAGGTAGGTAAAATCTATTGTCATTCAAAGTGGGAGGGGTTGAAATTCAAATCCCACACTGATATGGACCTGTCGTCGCTGGCAGAAACAAGCTGGTCATTGTAAGCCGTCCACAGCATTTTATTCACCGAAGTGCCGTGCCCGGCATGGCGTGCTTTGTCGATCACTTTTAGTAGTTGAAGTGTTGAGGCGTCCCACACCTTGATGCTTTTGTCCATGCTGCACGTTACAAAATGGCTACCCGAAGGGTTGTAAACAATGTGATTGATGGCATACATATGGGCAACGATGGACTCATAAGCCACATAATCCTTCTCCACATCCCACACCTTCAAATGAGCATCCCTGCCCCCGCTTAGCAGCCATTTGAAGTCAGGTGAGTAGCAAACAGAGAACACAGAATTGGTATGAGAGTCAATGGTATTGATCAAATCATAAGTTTGAAGATCGATCACTCTTATGGCAGCGTCGGAATAACCCACTGCCAGGTGCCTGTCTACCGGGTTCACGGCAATCGTTCTGGCGCTTTTGTCGCTGAATTTAAGCCTGCGAACAATTTTCACATTTGGCCAGTCAATCACAATCACCTCACCGCTTCCAGTCGCCACAAATAACAAATCCCTGTAGTACTGAATATCGAATATAGCAGCGTCGGTCAACTTCAGGGAAGCTTTTTCTTTGCCTTTGGCAGTGTCAATGAAATGGATGCCGTCGTAATTATGTCCAGCGACCAAAAAGCCAGCCTCATGGATGTAACAAAGGGCATAAATTGAATTGTCCAGCTTGGCTACCAGTCGACCGTTTTCCGGTGCCTCCAAATCCCAGCTGGCCACCATACCATCGCCGGCAGCGGAGTAGAACAGCTGGCTGGTGCCTCCCCGGGCTAACGTATAAATACAGTCTTTGTGCCCGGTAATGGCAGCCAATTTTTTCACCTCCACTTTTGACATTGCACTTTCTCTATTTAGTTTCGATCAACGGATTACAAACATACAAAAGATGCCAGTGGTTCTGACGAAACGTATTAGTGAGGACGAAATTCTGGCGATTTGGGAAATCACCGAGTCGTACGAGGAATTTGAAGAGCGTCTTCACAGAACCCCCTGGATCGACAATGGGCAGGAAGGAACCATCCACCCCATCAAAAGGCTGGAGTACCTCGCCTGCCGTTTTGCGACAGAGCACCTTGCCGGGGCTATCAATATTCCGTTTCACGGAGTTTATAAAGACTTCCACGGCAAGCCGCACCCTAAGGGAGACGAGTTTTTCCTTTCCTGGTCGCATGCCTACCCGTATGCTGTGAGCTGTATCCATCTCAAAAAGCCTGTTGGCATAGATATTGAAAGACCCAGAGAGCAGCTTGTGAGAGCAAGCAGTAAATACATGAATGATGAAGAAACATCTTTGGTAGAAGGAAACAACCTTGATCAGCTATGCCTCATTTGGGCCGCCAAGGAGGCTATTTTCAAAATGAACGGAAGAAGCGGTTTGTCGCTGAAGGACGACATAACAATAGAGAGCATAGAAAATACCAAAAAAAAGGTATTGTCTAAGGCCAATATTAATGGTAGCATTAAAAAAATATCTCTCGATTTCTTTCGCATGAAAGAAAACTGGGTGGTATATACCCGATAAATAGCTATATTTATATAAAATATTTTATATTTTATCTTCTTAAAAGAATATTAGAATTGAAAAAGACTGCTTGTGTATTTTTTTTAATTGCCTGCTTACTTCAAACTACTGCGCCGGTTTACAGCCAAACTATCTCGGGCGATATCAACCTGCAGGACGTTTCGTCAGGAAAATCCTTTAGTTTTTCAAGTTTATCCGGAGCTAAGGGCATTGTCGTATTTTTTACGAGTGAACACTGCCCTTATGCCAAGCTTTACGAAAAGCGAATAGTGACGCTGGCGGCTGAGCTCAAGGGACTCGGTATACATACTGTGTTGGTAAATCCCAACGATGGCATACTAAGCCCCGATGATGCTGTGGAAAAGATGAAAGGAAAAAGCTATCCTTTTCCCTACCTGGCCGACAAACAGCAGCAGTGCGTGAAAATGTTCAACGCCCAAAAAACACCAGAAGTGTTCCTGATCAAAGCTTCAGGAAGCAATTATGAATTGGTTTATCAGGGAGCATTCGACGACAACCCGATGTCGGAAGAAGAGGTAACGGAGACTTATCTGGCCAATGCGGCCCGGGCATTAGCTGCCGGGAAAGCAGTTGCCAAAAAGATGACGAGACCTACTGGTTGCATGATTAAGAGCCGTTAATAAACCTCTTCATCCCCCAACACCTTTAAGAGTATCTTTATTTCATCGGTGCGGTGGTAGTCGCCTTGCAGATAGTGCTTAAAGGCTCAGTTTATCGAATTGACAGAGTGTGTTTTGTCAGAAATAGAAAAATTCTCCTTAAAAGCTGCGTTGCAGGCAAAGAATCATCCTTGCAATTTTAACATTTAATGTTAAAATTGCAAGGATGATTCCAAGAGAGATTCAAAGACAAATACAGACACTGCTAACAGAATTTCCTGCAGTTGCGATACTTGGGCCAAGGCAGGTAGGCAAAACGACGCTCGCCGACGCTATTGCAAAAACAATGAAATCCAAATCCGTCTACCTAGACCTCGAGCTTCCGTCAGATCTCTCGAAGCTGCATGAGCCAGAACAATACTTCGAACTTCACAAAGGCAAGCTGATCATCCTCGATGAGATACAAAGAGCGCCAGAGTTATTCTCGATTCTGCGAGGAGTTATCGATCACCGTAAACGTGAAGGTTATACATCGGGGCAATTTCTAATTCTCGGGTCTGCCTCTCTGGATCTTTTAAAACAATCTTCTGAATCATTAGCAGGACGGATTGCTTTTACTGAGTTGACCGGACTTTCCATTAACGAAACTTATAACCACAAGACCGACAATATCAATCGGTTGTGGTTAAGAGGCGGATTTCCTGATAGCTACACTGCCCCATCAGATCAATCCAGCTTTCGGTGGCGTTCCAATTTCATTTCCACCTATCTGGAAAGAGACATTCCTCAGCTCGGTTCCAGAATTCCCGCCACCACCTTACGAAGGCTTTGGACAATGCTTGCGCACTCGCAAGGCTCTCAAGTCAACATGTCAACTTTGGCAACCGGGCTTGACACCTCCGTCACCTCTATCAAGCGCTACCTTGATCTCCTTGAAGACTTACTTCTCATCAGAACGTTACGACCATGGGCTGGAAACATAGGCAAAAGGCTTGTCAAATCACCCAAAGTTTATATCCGGGACAGCGGGCTTACTCACTCCCTTCTTAACCTGATAACTATGGATGATTTATTGGGTCACACCATTGCAGGACTAAGCTGGGAAGGCTTTGTTATGGAAAACATGTTGTCGAATTTGAAGTTAGGTAGTACACCATGGTTTTACAGAACATCAGCAGGAGCAGAAATTGACCTCATTATTGAAAAGCCAGGAGGAGGTAACTTCGCCATCGAAATCAAAAAATCTTTGACCCCAGTACTTTCGAAGGGATTTTATCACGCCTGTGAAGATGTCAGGGCCGTAGAACGTTTTGTGGTTTACCCAGGTACTGAAGAATACTCTATCGGCAATGGTGTAATAGCGATACCAGTAGGTAATGCTATGCAATTACTCCAATAACAAAAAGCCGTTAATAAATCTCTTCATCCCCCAACACCTTCAATAGTATCTTTATTTCATCGGTGCGATGGTAGTCGCCCAGCTTATCAAAAGAAACGATCAGGTTTCTCATGATACGCCTTATGATTTCGAGGTTAGCGCACGGCTGATAATAAGATTCCTGAGGAACGAGGTGTAAATGCTCAATGTAATTGTTGATGTCTTCTTTGCTGAACACCAACCCTTTGTTGAATACATTGATGTAAAACTGAAGCTTTTCCGTTTTGTAAGTAAGGATAAACAGATTCGGGAGGTTCACGCCTTTCACAGGCATATCGAGCTTCTGCGCTATCAGCATGTAAACCACGCACAACGAGATGGGATTGCCTTTTCTCGACTCAAGCACCGTATTGATCATTGAGTTGGCGGGTGAATGAAAATGCTTTGTATTGGCGCTGAACTTCAGTTTTCCGAAGATGGCACTGTTCAACATCTTCACCTGGTCAAACGGACTCAACTCAGGGTTATGCTCCGTCCAAACGTCCACAAAAAGCTGTTCAAAGTCTCTTACCAGCTTGCTGAGCTCCAGGTCGGGGTATTGGTAGGTCGCAATCAACCACAAGCCTTCAAGCAGGTTGTCTTCCCTCTCATCCATCCACGCCTTCAATCGCTCCTGCAAAAGATCGAACTGAAGCGTATGAATCATGTCCTCCAGTCTTCGCTGAACAGTTGGATTGAAGCTTTTTTCCCATTCTCCTTCCAAAAACGGAATAATGGTCGTGCCAAGCGACATTATTTTGCCCTCCACATGAGTGCTCACCTCTGTGTCGTCGTCGTCAAGCAACGACACCAGCGCTTTTAGCTCTCCCTCATTGATCACCTCTACACTCATTTATACTGAATAACTTTAGTTCTGTAAATGGAGAAATACCTCGTCAAAATGCCTCAAAAAAATAAGAATCAAAAGAGAGTTTCAAATTAATGCATGCCCCTTAACGCCTGTTATGTTTGAATAATTCCCACGTTGAATGGTCTGGTAATAGGGGCATGATTGGCCGCTTCAATGCCCATGGAAATAATTTTTCTGGTATCGGAGGGATCAATGATCCCATCCACCCATAGCTGAGAAGCCGCATAGTAAGGGCTTAACTTCTTATTGTAGCTGTCGGTAATCTCGTCCAGGAGTTCCTTCTCAGCCTCCGGTGTTATTTCCTTTCCCTGCCCTTTGAGGGTTGATACTTTGATTTGCAAGAGCGTTTTGGCCGCAGAGCTGCCACTCATTACGGCAATCTGGGCCGTTGGCCAGGCGTAAATCAACCTCGGGTCATAGGCCTTGCCACACATGGCATAGTTGCCAGCACCATATGAATTGCCAAGAATGAAAGTAAACTTGGGCACCACCGAATTAGCCACAGCGTTGACCATCTTTGCGCCGTCCTTTATGATGCCGCCATGCTCAGCCCGGCTCCCCACCATGAACCCGCTCACGTCGTGAAGAAAAACGAGCGGTATCTTTCGTTGGTTGCAGTTCATAATAAAACGGGCCGCTTTATCAGCCGAATCGCTATAAATCACTCCGCCCATTTGCATTTCTGAGGCAGCTCCAGAGCCCTTTTTTGCTTTCACTATCTTCCGTTGGTTGGCCACAATCCCCACTGCCCATCCGTCGACTCTTCCGTGTCCGCAAATGAGCGTCTTTCCGTATTCGGGTTTGTACTCATCAAATTCGGATCTGTCCACCATACACTTGATCACTTCCAGCATGTCGTAGGGTTTGACCCTATCTACAGGAAAGAGGCCAGACAGCTTTTGCTCATCAAGTGGTAGTTCAGCTTTTATCCGGTCAAAGCCCGCATGCTCCGGAGCCCCTATCTTGTCAAAAATCTTCCTTACTGCATCGAGACATGCTTCGTCATTTGGATACCTATTATCAGTAACCCCCGATATTTCGCAGTGAGTGGAAGCACCCCCGAGCGTTTCGCTGTCTACATCCTCACCGACGGCTGCTTTTACCAAATAGCTGCCAGCAAGAAAAATGGAACCTGTTCCCTCCACAATCAGCGCTTCATCGGACATGATAGGCAAATAGGCACCACCAGCCACACAACTACCCATAATGGCCGCCACCTGCACAATTCCCATGCTCGACATCAGGGCGTTGTTGCGGAACTGCCGCCCGAAGTGCTCCTTATCAGGGAATATTTCATCCTGCATAGGCAGAAAAACGCCAGCACTGTCGACGAGGTAAATGATCGGAAGTTTGTTTTCAATAGCGATTTCCTGGGCCCTTAGGTTCTTTTTGGCTGTGACGGGGAACCAGGCACCGGCCTTTACAGTGGCATCGTTGGCCACTATCACGCACTGCCGTTTGCTTACATAGCCAATCCCGACAACAACACCTCCGGAAGGACAACCGCCATGCTCCTCATACATACCATCTCCCACGAGCGCACCCACTTCCAGAAACTCCGATTCGGGATCGATCAGGTGGTGTATCCTCTCCCTGGCGGTGAGCTTTCCTTTGGCATGTTGGGCGTCTATTTTTTTAGTGCCACCACCTTTTTTTACTTCGGCAAGTTTCTGATTGAGTTCACTAACGAGGAGCCTTAGCGCATCTTCATTTTTGTTGAATTCCAGATTCATATAAGCTTTTGGGTTAATAGCTAATTCTGACGTGCCTCCATTCGCATCGGCTCAGGTGAAACCCAAATTACCTCAAAAGGATCAATTTTTGTCCCTCGCCAGGTCCTTTTCGATTTTCTTCCTGCTTTTGCCCAGCGGAGCAAAGAAATGCTTGGGATATGCATTGATATGAACTACCAGGCTGTCAAGATCCTCGATGGTTTTGTTCAGGTTGGAATAGATTGAATCTTCTTTGAGCAAGCGGCCTACCGTGCCCTCCCCTTTATTGAACATGTCGAGTGTAGTATTCACATGTGAAAGAAGTTCTTGCGTCTCATCGAGGGTGGCTTGTAGCTCCAGTGCATTTACTTTTTCAATAGCTCCATTGGCATTGACCAAAATCGGGTCAATCCGCTTGATGGTTTGGCTAAGCTGAGCGGCCAGCTCCTGAAACGAAATCATGACATTGTTGAGCTCTTCCTTGTTCTCACCAATAATGCCGTTGACCTGGTGGGCCATCACCTGAAGCTCGCCAATAGTGCTGTTGATCTTTTCGCCACTACCCTGCAGGCCTAAAAGAATCTCGTTGATTCTTCTGATGGTTATGCCAAGGTTATCGGCCACCGGTGCGGCACTTTCTTTAAGAAAATCGGTAATTCCTTTGTCTATCTCGGAAATCAGCGTGTCGCCATCCTCGATAGGCATCCCAACATCGTCGATGCTAAGCTCGATGGCCTTGCTCCCCAGGAAGTCGACATTGTACAGTTTTGCCCTTGTTGAGTCAGTCAATATGATGTCCTCGTCGATGGTCATTTCCACCAGAACCTGATTGCCCCTATCCTGCAGGATGCGGATTTTGCTAATCCGTCCAACAGAATACCCGTTCACTATGACCGAGTTAGCCACTTTTAAGCCATCAATGGTCTCGTAAAGTGCATAGTATTTGCTGGTATTGGAAAAAAAGTCGGTTCCCTTCAAAAAATTGAAGCCGTAGTATAGCAGTGCTCCAGATACAATAGTAAATAAGCCTACTTTAAATTCTTTAGAAAATCTCACGTAGTCTGGTTTAGTTCATTGACTCAATCTCATTCTTGTAATCTCTGAATGCCCGAAAGATGCCAGAAGCTATATACGATTGCTGTAAGGGATCGTTGAGTTCTTTTTCTTCCTTCTCGTTACTAAGATACCCTGTTTCAACCAAAACACTGGGCATGGAAGTTTCCCAAAGCACCCAAAAACCTGCCATTTTTACCCCCCGGCTGTGCTTACCTACCCTTGTTTTGAACTGATGCTCAATTTTTGACGCCAAACTAAGGCTATTTTGCTGGTAAGCACTTTGGGTTAAACTAAACAGGATATACGACTCGGGAGAGTTGGGATCGAAGCCTTCATACACTTCGGAGTTCTCCTCCTGGAGGATAACGGCGTTTTCTCTTTTGGCTACATCGAAGTTAGCATCGCTCTTGTGAAGTCCCATTACATAGGTTTCGGTGCCTTCAACAGATGGGTTTGCCACCCAATTACAGTGTATAGAAATAAAAAGATCAGCGTTGTTTCTATTGGCAAATAGCGCCCTATCATGCAAAGAAGGGAAGGAATCATCCTCTCTGGAATAGAGGACTTCTACATCAGGAAGATATTTCTTGATTGTTTGGCCCAATTCCAGGGCTATTTTCAATGCTATATCCTTCTCTTTGGATATCTTTCCGTGTGTTCCAGGATCCTTGCCGCCATGTCCGGCATCAATCACAACCTTCCTTACCCGGTAGTCGTGAAGCCCAATTGGGGAATAGGATGCAGCAACCAGAAGCAGTGAAAATGAAAGTAATAAGACAATATTTTTCACAACATTTCGGTTGTTAACCTTAAACGAAATAATTTTACGCAAAATTGAAAATTTTTATCAGAAACTGAAATCTGGTCGTTCATTTCAAATAACCATTTCTTAATTGTCCCAATTTTAAATGCTCTCAATAAAAAATGCCTTACTACTTGCTATCGGCATCATTATATCCACATGGGGGCATGGGCAAAATTTAGGCCAGAAATCGGGACAAGATAGCGTAGCCATCGGAGAGCAACTCCCCATTTTGAAAGGAGATACGCTGGTGCCAAAACCAGAGCAAAGGTTTTTAGGCAGCGACACGTTGAGTTTACCAGGGAGTGATTTCTTTCAAAACATGGATATCGACTCCCTGGTTAACGAGCAATTAGCGGCGGACACTTTGAAATCCGATTCCGCCAAGGTGGCCAAAGAAATCCCTAAAAGCGATATCGAAACGGCCATTAAATACGAGGCGGCAGATTCCATTTTTTTGGACGTAAACACCCAAAGAGTGATGCTCTATGGTGAAGGGAAAATTAACTACGGCAAAATCGAGCTTCAGGGAAGTAGAATAGACATCGACTGGCCTACGAATACAATCAAAGCCAACTATACGACAGATTCATTGGGAAAGAAAGTCGGTGTGCCCGTGTTCACCGAGGGTGATGAGAGCTACAATGCTCAGGACATGACTTACAACTTCAAAACCAGAAAGGCGCTTGTAAACGGGATTGTCACCCAGCAAGGCGATGCCTACATGCACGGTGAAAAAGTAAAAATGAATGCCAGCAGCGAGCTTTTTATCAGGAATGCCAAATATACCACTTGTAACCTCGAAGATCCCCACTTTCACATAGCCTCCAGTAAACTGAAAGTGATCCCTGGCAATAAGGTCGTTTCGGGGCATTTCAATCTTCATTTCAGGTCTATCCCAACACCCCTGGGTTTTGCTTTCGGTATGTTTCCGCAGCCGAAAAAGAAAGTATCGGGTGTGCTGGTCCCCAAATATGGAGAAGAACGGCGGAGGGGCTTCTTTTTGAAAGACGGGGGCTACTACTTCGCCATCAACGACTATATGGACTTGGCGCTGACCGCCCAGGTTTTCTCCAAAGGCAGCTACGGTGCAACGTCTGACTTCCGATACAAAAAGCGTTATGCTTTCAATGGCAATATGAACCTGTCGTACAACAGGAATAAGGGCGAAAATGAAGAGGACAGCCTGTCGACCAAAGACTATTGGATCAGGTGGAGTCATACCCCAGAAACAAAAGGAACGTTCCGGATTTCGTCGTCAGTAAACGCAGGCAGCTCCACCTATAGCCAAAATAACTACCAGAGTGTGCAATTCAACACCAACTCACAGTTCAACTCCAGCGTGAGTATGAGCAAAACGTTCACAGGCACACCATTCAATGCCTCGCTCAACTTCAGGCAAAGCCAGAACGTGCAAACCAAATCGATGACCATATCGGCGCCGGAGTTTACACTGAACACCAACCGGTTTTTCCCACTTGCATGGATTACCTCCGGAAATGCCTCTGTGCTTGATAAGCTGAGTGTTTCACACAATTTTAGCCTTAAAAACGAATTCAACAACACCAACCCAAACTACAATGCCAATATTGATGGGTCTGAACAGTACCTGCCCGTCAATTCCGACAATCTTCCGGGCATGCTTCGTAACTCCAAAAATGGCGGACGGCATTCGGTACCAATTTCCACCACCTTTAATGTACTTAAATTTATCAGCGTCAGCCCCAGCTTTAATTACACTGAATGGTGGTACCTGAAAGAGCTCAACAGGCGATGGGACGACGAGCAAAAAGAAGTGGTTACCGATACGGTTCGTGGCTTTAGCCGGGCCGGATCTTATAGTTTCGGGACAGGTTTCTCCACGAGGCTTTACGGTATGGTGTTCGTAAAAGGAGAAAAAGTGGAAGCTATTCGCCATGTAATCACACCGACCATCTCCCTATCCTACTCGCCTGACTTTTCGGAAGAAAGGTTCGGTGTCTATCAAAATGTCCAAAGTGACTCGCTGGGGAGAACGAAGTTGTATTCAAAATACGACGGGTTTGTGTTTGGTGGGCCGGGCCTGGGGAAATCGGGCAGCATCGGCTTTTCGCTCAACAACAACTTTGAGATGAAAGTACGAGACAGAAAGGACAGCACCCAGGAGTTCAAAAAAGTGAAGCTGCTCGACAACCTGTCCATCAGCTCCGGTTACAACCTGCTAGCCGACTCCTTTAACCTGAGCACAATAGGCTTTACCACCAGAACGCTACTATTTAACAAATTGGACATTAACTACAGGATGACGCTTGATCCGTATTTGTACGTGCTTGACAGCACCACCAACACCGGCGGTGTACGTAAGGTATATCAAACAAAAGTGGATGAATACACCTGGAACCACGGCCAGGGAATAGGAAATTTAAGTAATGCAAGTATTGCTTTAAGCACCAGTCTTAACCCAAAGGCACAAAAAGAGCAAAATAAAGACAAGGAAAGTGAGTTTGGCACTGAAGAAGAAAAAGACTACATCCGGACGCACCCCGATCAGTATGTAGATTTCAATATCCCATGGGACCTGCGGCTGAGTTACAATGTGGACTTTAGGAAAACAGGGTTTGCTGACCCGGTAGTGACGCAGTCGTTCACGATGAATGGCAATACGTCCATCACCGAAAACACCAAGATCACATTCAGCTCCGGCTACGACTTCAAAAACAAAGAAATAACGCAAACCAGGCTCGGCATCATTCGGGATATCCACTGCTGGGAGCTGTCCGTTGACTGGACACCCTTTGGGCGGTTTACCTCCTACTCTGTCACTTTGAGAGCCAAGTCGGCGCTTCTGCAAGACCTGAAGCTTAGCAAACAAAGGAGCTTTTTTGATTCGTTTTAGGCAGCTGAATCGGCTGTTTTTACTATGAACCAAATAAAGGGTCGGCAACTTCCACAAAGTTCATAGCCAGCAAGCCTAAAACACCGATTACCAATAGATAGTAGATGGTTGGGATGATGGTTTTTCGTAAAATCAGCCCCTCCTGCCCTAGAAAGCCGACGGTGGCAGATGCAGCCACAATATTGTGTATCGCTATCATATTCCCCGCCGCTGCTCCCACAGCCTGAAGTGCCACCATAAGCGTGCCTGGCATCAACAGCCGCTCAGCCACTCCAAACTGGAAGAAACTGAACATGAGGTTACTGACGGTATTACTGCCGGCAATGAAGGCCCCCAGTGCGCCAATGGAAGGGGCAAATAAAGGGTAAATACTTCCGACATTGGAGGCCACCCACTCGGCCATGACTATAGGCATTCCGGGGATGTTTCCAGGATTAACCCCTGAATTGATATAAATTCTCACCATAGGCACGGTGAAAATCAAGACAAAGCCTGCGCCCAAAATCATTTTACTACTGTCGGAAAAAGCCTGCCTGACTTTCCCCATCTCCATTTTATGCAACAAAACGGTTAAAAATCCAGCCAAAAGAAGAATGGTACCCGGCAAGTAAAAGGGCGTGCTGCTGGCTGAAATATCTGTACCCAGAATTTGGTTGTAGCTCACGGCGATGCTGGTAAGCATGCCTTTAAAAGGCAGCTGCGGAAGGCGGCTGAGTACCAGAAGCGCCGCCACCAACAAATAGGGAGCCCAGGCAACAGCCAGCGAAAATGGAGCCTTTTCCAGTTTGTTGTCTGGCTGCACTTCGAGGCTTCCAAGCCATAGTTTAGGCCAGCTCTCCCTGGGCGGGAAGTCCCAGCCGGTCTTCGGTACCAGAAATCCTTTTTTAGCAGCTGCCACTACAATGACAAGGCCAACGAGGGATCCAAATAGGGAAGGAAACTCCGGCCCCAGCACAAAGCCAGTGATCACATAAGGAATAGTGAACGCCAGCCCGCCGAGGATAGCGAATGGAATCATGGCAAAGCCTTCCCGCCAGCTTTTGTTGGCGCCAAAAAAACGGGTCATCATGCAAATCATAAACAGGGGCATAAAAACCCCGGCAATGGCGTGCAACACCACCACTTGACTGGTCACTATGTGCAGGTAGTCGAGGAAACTAATATTGGCGGCGGATAGTTGGCCTTCAAAGTCAATACCCTGCAGGCCTCCTCTTAATCCCACCAGCACGGGTGTGCCCACAGCGCCAAAGGTAACAGCAGTGCTTTGCACCATCATGCCGAGCATGACGGCCGCCATGGATGGGAATCCCATGGCCACCAGCAGCGGCGCCACAATGGCGGCAGGCGTGCCAAAGCCGGCAGCTCCTTCAATGAACGATCCAAACAGCCAAACGATGATCACCACTTGTACACGCCTGTCGGTGCTGATGTCAGAAAAGCCACGCCGGATGACTGTGATAGCTCCGGAGTAGTTCAATAATGTGAGCATCAGGATGGCACCAAAGATGATATATAAGATATCGAAGGTGATGAACAGTCCTTGAATAGTAGACGCCAGAATATTAGCCAGTGGGAAATCCCAGGCCAGAAAAGCCACGATGGCGGTAAGCAAAAAGCCTATCGGCATCGAAATTCGGGCTGAAAGCCGGAACCCAGCCAACATAATAGCAACGACCAGGATTGGGAAAAGCGCAAGAAATGAAAGTAGTGAAAAAGACATAGGTATGGTGTTTATAACGTCGCCCCAGTGGGCTTACCGAAAAGGCACAAGCATGCTTTGAATGCTCAATTCAAGTGCCTGATTTGAAGATAAATCAATTCAAAATGTTTAACCAGCCGCTCACAACAAATGGTAGGCATCAAGGGTGAGAAAGTCTTTAAAGTCCTCCTCTCGCACAAGTTTGTCGAACAACTCGGCGGCGATTTGCAGTTTGCCGGAGGCTACCCTTTCTTCACCCAGAAATAGCGCCGCATTGGCTTTTTCGGCTTCAAACAGCGTTTCATACAATTCGATATCGACAGCCCTTCCGTCGTCGAGCAACACACCCTCGCTGTGCAGCCATTGCCAAACCTGCGCTCTTGATATTTCGGCTGTAGCAGCGTCTTCCATCAGGTTGTACAGAGCAGCGGCGCCTGTGCCCTGAAGCCATGATTCAATGTAAAGAATGCCCACATTTATGTTTAAGCGCAAGCCATTTTCTGTAATTTTTCCATCCTCAATATTCAGGTTCAAAAGATCGTCTCTACCGACAGTTACATCGGCTCGCATCACATTCTTCTGGTGTGGCTTCGTTTTTAAAACCGCATCAAACTCCTCCATTGCCGCAGGCACCAGAAATGGATGCGCCACCCAGGTACCGTCGTAGCCCTGGCTGGCTTCATTCTTCTTGTCCTGATGCACCTTTTGGAACGCAAGGTTATTTGCTTCCTCATCCTTTGACGGAATAAAAGCAGACATCCCTCCGATGGCATGGGCACCCCGTTTGTGGCATGTTTTCACCAAAAGTTCGGCATAGGATTTCATAAAATGGACACCCATGGTGATCTGAGCACGGTCGGGTAAAATAAATGCCTTGTGATGTCTTAGTTTTTTGATTGTGCTGAAAATGTAGTCCCATCGACCTGCATTCATGCCAGCAATATGATCCTTCAGTTCATACAGGATTTCCTCCATTTCGAAGCTGGCCAAAATCGTTTCCACCAGCACGGTGACCTTTATGGTCGCCTGAGGAATACCCAACAACTGCTGTGCCTTCACGAAAACATCGTTCCACAAACGTGCCTCAAGGTGACCTTCCAGTTTGGGCAGGTAATAATAGGGGCCGGAACCGTTTTCAAGCAGCGCATGGACATTGTGAAAAAAGTAGAGACCAAAGTCGAACAGTGATGCAGACAAAGGCTCGCCGTCTACCTCAACATGCTTCTCGGTCAGGTGCCAGCCTCTGGGCCTGACTACAAGAGTAGCAACATCCTCCTTCAGTGCATAAAGTTTACCATTAGGGGCTGTAAAGTCTATTTCCCTCAAGTTGGCGTCTTTCAGATTGACCTGGCCATCGATGCAGTTTTCCCACGTGGGCGAATTGGCATCTTCAAAGTCGGCCATAAACACCCTGGCACCAGAGTTGAGTGCATTGATTACCATTTTTCGATCCACAGGGCCGGTAATCTCAGTTCGTCTGTCCTGCAAGTCAGCGGGAATGGGTGCTACCTGCCAGTTTCCGTCACGGATTTTTTTGGTGCTCCCGAGAAAATCGGGCAGCTCGCCAGCATCAATGGCCTTTTGCCTTACTTCTCTGGCCTGCAAAAGCTGTGTCCTTCTCTTATTAAAACTACGGTGCAACGCCACCACAAATTCAATGGCTTCGGGGGTAAGAATGGCTTCGTAGCCTTTCGACACCGCTCCGTTTATTTTCACTCCTGGTATGTCAATTTTTGATGTTTTCATTTTCCGCTTTGCTTCACTTTCTAATACTTATTTAAGGCCACCAAAGCACAGGTATTTGATCTCCATAAAGTAGTCCATGCCGTATTTGGATCCTTCTCTGCCAATACCCGATTGTTTCACTCCGCCGAAAGGTGCCACTTCGGTGGATATCATACCTTCATTAATGCCCACCATACCCGTTTCCAAGGCTTCAGCTACCCGCCAGCATCTGCCAACATCCCGGCTGTAGAAATATGATGCAAGACCAAAATCGGTATCATTGGCGATCCGGATGGCTTCTTCCTCTGTTTTGAACCTGAACACAGGAGCTACCGGGCCAAACACCTCCTCCCGGGAAATGATCATCTCCTGAGAGGCTTCGGCAAGGACGGTGGGCTCAAAATACAAGCCCTCCAATGCCTTGCCCCCTACTACTACTTTACCTCCTTTGGCCAGGGCGTCGTCCATATGATTTTTCACCTTAGCCAGCCCTTTTTCATTGATGAGTGGCCCAATCTCAGCGCCTTCCTCCAGGCCATTGCCTACCTTCAGCGCTGCTACAGCCTTTGAAAATTTCTCCACAAACTCATCGTAAATGCCGTCCTGCACCATAAGCCGGTTGACGCATACACAGGTCTGACCGCTGTTGCGAAACTTGGACGCCATAGCGCCTTTCACTGCTTCATCAATGTCGGCGTCGTCAAAAACAATAAAAGCCGCATTACCACCGAGTTCCAGCGACAGCTTTTTAAGGGTTGAAGCGCTTTGGCTCATGAGCACCTTGCCTACGGCAGTGGAGCCTGTAAATGACAGCTTTCGCACTTTTTTGTTTTCACAAAGCTCCTTCCCTACCTCGCTGTTGTCCGATGTGGTAACCGTATTGTATACGCCCGGAGGAAAGCCTGCGAGCTCAGCAAGGTGAGAAATGGCCAGAGCGGTAAGGGGAGTCTCCGTTGGCGGTTTCACTACTACCGGGCTGCCCGCCGCCAGGGCAGGACCAACTTTTCTTGTGATCATAGCGAGCGGAAAATTCCATGGAGTGATGGCAGCTGCTACACCGATCGATTGCTTGATGACGACAATTCTCCTGTCGTTGCTATTGGCAGGGATCACATCACCATAAGTGCGCTTAGCCTCTTCGGCAAACCACTCAACAAAACCGGCACCGTAAGTCACCTCGCCGAGGCTTTCGTTCAATACTTTCCCACATTCGAGGGTCATTAGTTTGGCTAATTCATTCCTGTTTTCCAAAATGAGGTTAAACCATTTGCGCAACAATGCAGACCGCTCTTTGGCTGTGAGGTTCCTGTATGCGGGCCACGCTGCATTGGCTGCGTCGATGGCCTTGCGTGTGTCCTCACGACCCATGTCGGTCACGCTGGCCAGTACTTCGCCCGTTGCTGGGTTCGTCACGTCAAAAGTCTTTCCGCTGGCAGCACGCACCCACTGGCCATTCACGTAGGATTCTGTTCTTATTAGTTTGCTAGTCTCCACTTTTTTGTCTGTTTAAGTTAATTCAACTCTGGGCATGCCCGGGTCAGAAAGTGATTATCTGGCGTATGGCCTCTCCCTTTGCCAGCCTTTCAAAGCCTTCATTCACCTGATCGAGCACAAGCTTGTGAGTCATGAGTTTGTCTACTGGCAGCCTGCCGGATTGATACAAAGCGATATAGGCAGGAATATCTCTGGCCGGAATGCAGCTGCCCAGGTAGGAGCCCTGTAGCGTTCTTTCTTCAGCTACCAGTTTCACAGGAGCAAATTCCATTTTCTTGCTTGGGTGTGGCAAACCGGCCGTCACCGTTTTTCCGCCTCGTGCCGTAGCATTGTAAGTAAACTCCAGCGCAGCAACCACTCCTGCGAACTCCAGCCCAATATCTACGCCGCCGTTGGTCAGGTCTCTTGTTTTTTCAAGTGCGTTTGGCTCCGAGGTATCAATGGCTTCATGAGCCCCCAGCTCCAGCGCCTTGGCTAGTTTCTCTTTGTTGACGTCAGCGACAATCACCTTGCTCGCACCTCCTGCCAGTGCGCCCAGCAGTGCGGCAAAGCCCACACCCCCCATGCCAGTGATCAAGACAGACTCGCCCATCGATAGCCTGGCTGTGTTGATGACTGCACCCACGCCCGTCATGACGGCACAGCCAAATAGGGCGGCTATGTCAAACGGAAGGTCTTTCACTACTCTCACTACCGACTGCCTCGACACAACCGTGTATTCAGCAAAACCTGACACCCCCATATGGTGATGTACTTTTGCATTTTCCTTGTTGGTTAGCCTTGTGCCTCCACCTAGCAAAACACCGCTGTTGTTGGCGGCCATGCCGTTTTCGCACAAAGCGGGCCTGGCGGTCATGCAAGGCATGCAGTGCCCACAAATGGGCACAAATGAAAATACAATATGGTCACCCACCACCAGGTCAGTGACTCCTGGCCCCAGCTCTACCACTTCTCCGGCGGCTTCGTGCCCCAGCACCATGGGCATTTGGCGGGGCCTGTTTCCGTCCATTACCGATAAATCAGAATGGCAAAGTCCGGCGGCATGTATCTTCACGAGAATTTCACCCGCTTCGGGGCCAGCCAGGTCTACCTCCTCTATGGTCAGAGGTTTGCTTTCATGATAGGGTCTGCTTGCGCCCATATCATGTAATACTGCAGCTCTTATTTTCATAGTATGTTATCTGAATAGATTTAAGTTACCTGGCTGGCTCAAATGGCCCACCAGTTTTCATTTATCAACTCCTCCCAAAAATTCCTGAATATTTTGCCCCACTTTATCAATCAGCAATGTTCGAGCTTCCATGCTTGCCCAGATGGAATGCGGCGTCATCACCAGTTTTTCCTTTTCATTTACCAATAAAAGTGGGCTTTGAGGGTCCAGCGGCTCTCTGGCAAACACATCGATACCAGCCCCGGCAATAAGTCCCTCGTTGAGTCCCCTCACCAGGTCTGTTTCATTGACTATACCTCCCCGACCAGCATTAATCAACAAGCCGGAGCGTTTCATGAGACCAAGTCTTTCGTAGTTGATCAGGTTGCTGGTGTGCTGGTTCAAAGGGGCATGTATACTTACAACATCGGCAGTGGCAAGAAACTCTTCCAGTTCCAGACGAGGGTAGGGTACCTCATAACTTTGACCCGAGGCGGAATAGTAAACCACTTCGGCCCCAAAGGCTTCCGCAATTTTTGCCACCTGCAATCCAATGCTGCCGAGCCCTATAATACCGAATCTTTTTCCGCTTAATTCCCAAAAAGGTTTTTCAAAGTGCGTGAAAATATCCGTCTTTGAATAGGCCCCTGACTTCACATAATTGTCGTAGTAGGGCACTTTGTTTATCAATTGGAGCAAGATGGCAAACGTCCCTTGAGCCACGCTTTTTGAAGAATAGTCGACAGCGTTTTTTACGGGAATTCCCAGTTCATTAGCCGCTGCTATGTCCACATTGTTGGTGCCTGTGGCGGCAATACAAATCAGCTTCAATCTTTTGGCTTCGTGAACGGTGCCTCTGTCGATAACCACCTTATTAGTGATAATTATATCCGCTTCCCGAACTCTCTCCAGCGTTTGATCCGAAGAGGTAGTTTCATAATAAATGGCCTCACCGAAGCGCTCCAATGATTTGATATTGGGAACATCTCCAATCGTTTTGGTATCAAGAAAAACCAGCTTCATTGGCGTTTTTTTTTTAAAAAACCTTATACAATTCTCACCCAGTCACCTAAATTTTAGGCGTTGCACATCCTTATTAAAATACTTTGCGTGAAGTGGATCGGCGTGAGCCTTGGTCAACCCGGCAGTCGCACTAAATCAGCCAACCTCTTGCGGCGAAATCAGCCACCAGCCCTGACTTTAATAACTATCTTTTTCACCGTATCGTACCCTTCTACTTTTACGCCAGGCCGATGGGCATCTTTACCTGGGAAAACGACGAAAAAGGTCTCAGGATTCTCCTCGTAATATTTGCCTTTGGCTTCATGAAACATGATCTCCTTTTCAGCATCATACGGTTCAGTCACCGTGGATCCTTCCACTGGGGCTATGCCAATTTTCTCCTTGCCGTCAAAAACATAGTGAATGTCGGCGTAAACCTTGTGTGACTCATATTTCGTCTTCGCAAGTTCTTTAGTCGGGCCATCGCTGACAATCACAAAAACGTTTTCACCGTCAATGGGGTACCTGCCCGGCTTAATGCTGGCAAGGTCGTCTCGCTGCATATAGGCAAAGGCCTTATCCCACCAATCTTTATGGGCACTGTACTGCCTGGCCAGCTCTTGTTGGTCAATGGACTTATGAGGAACCAGATTATCGTTGCTCAGCCATTTACGCTCTTTGAACCATTCCTTTGACTCCTTTTTTCCGAGGGCTTTGCCTGATTGCGCCTGCAGCTCAAAACACATGCTGAGCGCCGTTAATAGCGTCAATGCAGATAACAAACGGCGAGAAAAACTATGCATAGCATTACAACTTTAGAGTTAGCTTAATAAAACGTTACCTAGAGTATTGAGCAACATTGCTCACTGTCTCACTGCAATCAAAAACAAATCATACAAAACAATTTACATATGGCAACCAAATGAACTGCCGCCCGACATGGAATAGGTTTGGAGTGCTGTTTGAACCGACAAAAAAGGGAGGGGTTATACAGCAATGATTGCCAATAGCTATGATTCGACCGGCATTCACCTATCAGACTGCTTATGATCAGCTGATACTGTATACCCCCCTGCTTTCACCTACCTACTTAATCGTTTAATGAGGAGCACGACCCAGTCCAAACTGGTCACCAATTTTCACCGCTTTGTTGTCAACGAATTGAATTTCGACCATTTTCTCACTAGCCACATAGTTGTTATCCTCATCAGTAAGCAACGTCACAATTTTGCGGGTTTTTACATCGATCACTTCGCCGCTTGACGGATAGGCATACTTACCATCAAGGCTGAAAGTCACCCACCCTGGCATGTCCTGCAAAGGAATAGTGGTGAGTTGCTTGTATGGAGGCTTGTTTTCGAAAATATGCATGCGCATGTTATGTCCGTCGCTCACCCAAATTTCCTTCTCGTCAGGTGTGAGACCTATACCGTGACTTGGGCAGGAATGTCTCCTGACTGGTCCCTTTTCCCAGCCTTCCACCGTCACCCTGGCCAACTTTTCGCCTGTTTTCAGGTCTCCAACTTCAAAACCCAGCAACTCGTTGACGTTAACAAACACAAGCGACTCATCACTATTGACTGTGAATGGGCGAATACCTCCACCAAATGGCCCCACCTTGCTCACAAGTGTATGGGTCTTAGTGTCAGCAATATTCAAAAAAGGCGTGCCAATATCTGCCAGATAGGCTTTGGAACCAGACATGCCAATGATGGTATTATGGGCACGGGTGAAAACCTGTATTTTGCTCTTGATTTCACCTGACGCACAGTCAACTACATTCCAAAAGTCTTTTTCCAATGATGGCAGGTACATTGTTTTACCATCCGGTGAAATCGACATTCGGTCGCATCCACCTTCGAAAGGTATCTCCCACACTACTTTCTCAGAAGTAATGTCTATCCTTTGCAGGGTCTCCAGCGTACTGACATAGATACTGTTGGTGGCCAGGCTTACCGCTACACCTTTTACATTAGATGGTGTGCCATCTTTGTGATAACCCTTCATCGGTATTCTTTTCACGAACCGATGGTTATTGTCCATATCGAAGACAAGTATTCCATGCCCCCCATACCCCAGATAGTCTCTTATCCCCGGGGTGGCAACATACAGGTATCGTTTCGTTGTAGCCGCCAAGTCATCGCTTCCTGCCGACGGCTCTTCGCCTGGCAGAGATATCCACGCCGCCGAGACTATCAAAAGCATGCCAAGGATTACAACCTTAATAATGTTAATGTTCTTCTTCATGATATGTGTTTCTTATGTTTCATACTATTTGCTATAGAAATGCATCCGTTCAATTATATCCAGTGTTCTGCGGGAAAATTTCCAGGTCATTCATCAACTGAATCTGAGCAAGAGGGATTGGGAAAACTGTCATGTAGTCTTTCATTCCAAGTGGTGCCATCACCTCCAGAGCCCGGCCAGTTCTAACCAGGTCGAACCATCGATGGCCTTCAAACGAAAGCTCAAATCTTCTTTCCATATAAATTTTGTCACGGGTTTCACTCTGCGACAAGCCCTCTACGGGATCTACACCGCCCCGTTCACGAACCTGGTTCAGGTAGCCAAGTGCCTCAACCGTTTTGCCATTTTCATTTAGTGCTTCTGCATAAAGCAGCAAAACATCTGCGTAACGAATCACCTTCCAGTTGGCACGGCTGTCGCAGCTGGTAAGCAGGCGAACCATGTACTTTTTCGTAAATGTGGCCACGTCGTTGGAAGTGGGAATCAGGGGAATAAAGTTACCGTCGGCATCGGTATGCCCATTGGCAGCAGTTACATCCTTTCTTACGTCACCTGGCTCAAAAATTTCAAATAAGTGGGGAGGCGCATTGTTGTTCCCATTTTGGCCTCCTGTAACACCATAAAACTCGGCCAATTCAGGGTTTTTCGGGGTGAAGTTGGTGGTAAAGCAATTCCCTTCTCCACCAAGTCCCTCTTCATATTCGATATCGAAGATGTATTCGCTGTGGTGCTCGTCTTTCATGTAGTCAAACAAATCATTGTAGTCCTCAAGCAGCGCATAGCCCATGGTGGTAACTTCCTTCAATTTAGCCTCAGCCTTCACGAATTCGTGGCGGGTCATGTACACTTTTCCGAGAATTGACTTGGCAGCTCCCATAGTGGCCCTGCCAACGTCCGACCCAGAATAGCTTCCTGGCAACTTCGTTTCAGCGTCCAGCAAGTCGGGAATAATGACCTCGTTGTATATCTTTTCGACACTTTCACGTCCCTTTGTGTACGACTCCTCAATGGTGATAGGCTTGGTAATCATTTGTACATCACCAAAGATTCTTACCATATCAAAGTAAGCAAGGGCACGAATGAACCTGGCTTCACCTATGTACAAGTCTTTATTCTTAACAACAGCGGGGTCGGCCTGTTCAATTCTAGCGAGCAACATGTTACAGCGGCTGATGGTAACGTAATAGTTCCGCCAAGTGTCTCGCAACACATTGTCGTCATTGTTGATAGTGAAGTTATCCATGGCCGCAGCGGTATTCTTAACCAACTCATCCCATGAGTCGTCGCCTCTCATATCGCCAAACAACCACATGTCCTGGTATTGGTCCTGCAGCGATCCATAAATGCCAATAACGGCGTCATTAAAGTCTTTATCTGTCTTAAATAAAGCATCTATACTTACTGTATCTACCGGTGCTATGTCAATAAAGTCCTTGTTACATGACATCATAAACA